>NZEU01000033.1 GCA_002689135.1 Porticoccaceae bacterium | reverse complement strand
AACTTTGCGTCAGTAAAGAAGAATTACGATAGAGACGGGTTTGTAATTTTAAGAAATCTCCTCGATGTACAAGCGCTTTCGGAGTTGCGTGACCGTGCCCTCTCCGCGGCAGACGAACTGCTCGATAATAATAACGACGACTCGGCCTATAAAAACATAATCAAGAGTCTGGATAAACGCGACCCATGGTTTAATCATCAGCTAGAGCGCGGGACCCACGTGTCGCTCATGAAATATCTCCTCAACGGGGAGATAGAGGGAGCCTCTGCAGCTTGGTTTGACCGACCGGACGGGTCCTCTCACGGCATTAGCCCCCACGTCGACGTCATTGGGAGTTATCGGGAACCTGACGCAGGAGCCACGATCTGGTTTGCCCTCGATCAGGCGCAAATAGAGAACGGATGCTTGTATTACTTGCGGGGCTCACACAAAAACAAGTATCCCATCAACACTTTTATCTCCGGCATAGATACGCAGTCAAAAGATGCAGTCGCCGCTGAACTTAAACCCGGTGATGCGGTCATTCACAGCGCCCTAACAATACACTGGTCTTGCGGCAACGAAAGTGGTCATCCTCGACGCGCAATATCCTACTTTTATTGGAAAACCGGTATACAAGACAAAATGTAAATTGACATAAGGAGTAAGAAAATGCCACAAACACTGCAAGCCGAACGACAATCTCTGGTGGACGCTTACCGTGAGGTCGCAGAACGCGATCTAATGAGACAGTCAAGCGGGAATGTGAGCTGTCGCGTTGATGGTGGCATGCTTATATCCTGTTCTGGAGCCTCTGCAAAGAACCTCAATGCTGATAGGGTTGTATTCGTGAAAGAGGACGGTAGCTTCGAGGGTGAGATAAAACCATCTTCTGAGTGGCGGATGCATAGTGCAATTTACCGATATCAGGAAAAAGCAGATACTGTCATCCACACCCACTCAGACCACTGTGTGGCCCTCGCTGTTCACAACCTTCCGCTGCCCGGATTTCACTACATGGTTGGCCTGTTCGGTGGTTCAGATGTGCCATGTGTACCTTACGCAACCTTCGGAACTGAGGAACTTGGTGTGAGTGCTGCGAAAGCCCTTACCGAACGCGCAGCATGCCTTCTTGGAAACCATGGTATGATTTGTAGAGGTCACAACTTTGAGATCGCTATTGACCATGCAGAACGCCTTGAGCAAATCTGTAAACATTACATATTAGCTCGATCGATCGGAGAGCCGGAGATGCTATCGGAAGAGGACTGGGATGATTTTTTTGGGCGAGCAAGGAAAGTTGCTTATACAGATTTCATCTAAGTCATGAATATGAAAATTATGGTTGGTTTTAGTTTTAAAAATACTTTAGCGCAAGTAACAGCAGTAGCACTATTAAGCGCTTTCTTTCCTGCCGCTGCAAGCGGCTTAATTGCAAAAAAAACCAATATCCTTTGGGTTTGGGTCGATGATCAGCACCCTTGGTATGGAACATACGGAGACATGCTCGTGGAGACTCCCAATATCGATAATCTTGCTGATACAGGCGCGGTTTTTGAACGCGCATATGCCCCTGCGCCCGTTTGTAGTACGAGTCGGTCTGCCATAGCGACCGGTAGCTATCCTATTAGAATTGGTGCTCATGATCACCGGTCTAGCAGGGTCCCTGAGAATCAGATATATCTTCTGGCCGATGTAAAAACTGTTCCAACGCTATTTCTAGAAGCCGGCTATGAAACCTATAATGACGGGAAAGACGACTTTAACTTTTCGTATAACCGGTCTGAACTATATTCTCTCCCCAAAAATTCTATGATAACGAGTGAAAAAACTTACCCTCCACAAAAAACACAGGCAGCTAAAAGTCAATCTAAAAAGTCTGAAAACAAAGGAAACTTCCGTTTAGATCGCGGCAGCGGTCACTGGAGTGAGATACCTGTAGGCATGTCTTTCTTTGGTCAGACTTCGATCTCCGGTGGGAAAGGAGACGGAAGTATGCTCGCTCCGAGACTTAAGTCGCTGGGATACACCCCTGTGAAATCGAGAGACGTGCGGGTACCTAAACAGTACCCTGATATACCGGAGGTCCGAGAAAAAATCGCAGGGCACTACAACAGTATTCTCCAAACAGATCACGAACTGGGTTCTTTGATTCAAAGCCTAAAAGAGGACGGTCGCTGGGAGGACACAATAATTTTCCTATTTTCCGATCATGGCTCTAATCTGCCTAGGAGTAAGGAATTCTGTTACGAGGAGGGTCTCCATGTTCCCCTTATTATCTCAGGACCAGGTGCAACAGGTAAAATTATTCCGGGTACCCGACGCAAAGATTTGGTAAACCTTTTCGACATATCAGCAACAGCATTGAGCCTAGCTGGACTAGAAATCCCCTCATTTATGGACTCTAAAGATGTTTTCGCCAGCGATTACGAGCGCGATTACGTGTTTTCGTCTGCAGATCGAATGTCAAACGTTATCGACAGGGTGCGATCCGTCATGGGCGATCGTTATCATTACATCCGAAACTTTAAGATAGATCGACCTCTCTTTAACTGGGGGTATAGAGAAGTCTTTGCAGCGGAATTCCCGGATAAGTTTGGATATTTTTTAAAGATCCGTGATCTCGCAACCACTGGAAAATTAACGCCCGCTCAGGCGGCTCCCTATGGCCCTCGGCGTGCCGAAGAACTATATGACTTAAAAAATGATCCAGACGAGGTAGTCAATCTTGCTGACAATCCAAAACATCGTCAAGCTCTGGAGGAAATGAGGATCCAATTAAAACGATGGATTAAAGATACAGACGACAAAGGACAATATCCAAGATCCAGTGCATCATTAGCTGAGGTGATGGGTCGGTTCCCGAGGTCGGCATTAAAGAGCCCCGAATATCGAGTGTATAACCCCTAGTCAAACTATCGGCAATTCAGTCTATGATAGCGTCGCTCAAGACTTTGGCAATTTCGTAGGGAAAATTCTTAGTGGGTTGCTGTACCATAAGCACCACTGCCATCTGGGTCTTGGGTTCGGTCCATGAAATCGTACCAAAGGCACCGGCCCAGCCAAACGCTCCTTTGCTCCTCGGCATCATTGCGGCATTAGGATCAAGCGTAACGGAAACTGTGTAACCAAAACCTTCACCACCGGGCTTCCCTTTACCGTTTCTCCCAAAAAGATCCCCAATTTGATTTGTGGACATTAATTCCACAGAACTTTCTTTCAAGACACGGTTTCCGAGAAGTTGTCCCCCGTTAACCAGCATCTGCTCAAAGTGTAAGTAATCCCTTGCGGTGCTGACCAGCCCAACGGATCCAGAATAATAACGACTTTCTCTCGCTTTTTCCGTTGTCGCTGCATCAATCTTTTTCCCTTTGTCTTTCACTCCGCTATCTGGTCTCACTACTAACCGAGATTGTTTTTCTAAAGGAGAATCTTGCCACCAATGTGTATCGCGCATATCAAGAGGATTAAAAATATTTTCTTGGACAAACACATTAAAGGGTTGACCGGAGGTGATTTCTATAATCCTTGCAACTACATCAAGTCCGATTGTACCGCTATACATCCAACGCATTCCCGGCTGGAAATCGAGGAGGGCTTCGGCTACGAAATCAACAAATGTCTCAAGGGTATGATCGCTATTTACAAATTCAGTTTTATTCCCCATCACCGCGCCCAACCCTGAAACAGCGGTACCCAGCCCATAAGTACCAACGCCCGCTGTGTGCGTGAGGAGATCATGAATCGTTACTGGTCGATCTGCAGAAACAGCCCTATGTTCCGGTATATGCATCATATAGGAGCCTGTGAAACGGCCTATAAGCTCGCCCGCCATTCGGGTAAAAAAACCTATTTCTTTTCCTGGCTCAGTCCAAACGAATTTGGGGCTAAAATCTCGTCTCTTAAGTACTGCCACCTCAATGTCTTTGAAGCCTGGTATATACTTTTGAACCTCATCTTGAGGACTGAAGAGGCCACGCTCGACGGCGATCATCGATCCTACCCCGAGCACGGGTTTCGTCGATGACATCATTTGAAACATGCTATTTCTCCTCATTGGTGAGCCTTTGCTGTCATCTGCAACCCCATATGCCTGAAAATGCACAGGTTTCCCATATCTGCTCACTGCTAAGACCGCACCCTGAATCGTGTCAGCGGAAATGTATTTTTTCACCACTTCATCGAGCTTTAGAAGCTCATAACTAGACATACCAACAGTTTCTGGTTTAATTAACACTAGATTGTCTAGATCGATCGGAAAAGCCAATGCCTTCACGCTTATGAACAACAAAACCACAGGGATCATGGCCTTATTCATTCATCACCTATTAAAATTAAAGCTTTCACAAACGTTCAATAAAAATGCTAAAGGGCACAAAGTAATCAACAAAAGAGTAAAAATTTTACCTACTAACAATCGCTGTATTTATAATCTCAGCAATTTCCTTGCTAAATCCTTCCGCACTCCCATGAGACATTATTACAACTGCGAGATCCCTGTCCGGCTCAGACCAACTCAAAGTACCAAAGGCTCCGCCCCAACCTGAGGAGCCCTCGCTTAGGGGTAAAAACGCCAAATCAGGCTGAAGAATCACCCAAACGGTGTACCCCATACCCTCCGCACCAGCACGTACTTTGGTTTTGCCCATAGCTGTGTAGAGATCTCCCTCATGATCTGTCGCCATTAAATCTACAGAACTCTCCGCTAGAACACGTCGTCCTTTAAAAAAACCTCTACTAGCTCGCATTTGCTCAAAGTTTAGAAAATCATTCGCAGTGCTCACTAATCCTATGGATGCAGAATAATACTGCGACTGCTGTGCTTTCTCTAATAGATTTGCGTCTGGATTGTCTGGATCAGGCAATGCTACAACGCGAGATCGTTTTTCCGGCGGAATTGAGTTGTACCAATAAGTATCCCTCATATCCAGAGGCTCAAAAATATGCTCATGCACAAATTCGTTGTACGGTTGGCCTGAGGTGATTTCAATAATTCTCGCTACGACATCTAGTCCAATACTATACCCCCAACGCGATCCCGGTTGAAAATCTAATGGGCCAGAAGCCACCATATCAATGTAAGATTGGAGCGTATGGCCACTTTCAACCCACCCAGTTTTGTCCCACTGAAGTTCACCCCACTCTGAGACTGCTTGTCCGAGGCCCATCGCTCCAACACCTGCAGTATGTGTTAGCAGATCGTGAATAGTCACCGGACGTTCAGCATGGACGGTACTACTCTCAGGGACATACATGTATGGCATCTCGTCTGAAAACCATCCCATTACCATCCCAAAGACCCGCCAAAAATAGTTAGGTTTGTTGTTTTGAGTGGCCCAAACATAATTTGGGCTATCGTTACTCCCTTTGAGCACTGCGACTTGAATATCTTTAAACCTCGGTATGTATTTGTAAATCTCATCCTGAACATCGAAAAGACCTCTTTCCATTGCAATCATTGCTGCAACCCCTAGCACTGGCTTTGAGGAGGATTGCATAACAAACATCGCATCCGGTCTCATTGGAATCTCATTTTGTGGGTCCATCAAGCCTCGTGAGGAAACGAAGACACGCTGCCCTTTGCGGCTAATCGCAACCACAGCACCGGGAAGATCTCCATTTTCGACGCGTTTTACAATTACATGATCTAGTTTTTCCAGTTCAATACTCGACATGCCTACCGACTCAGGTTTGAATTGAGTCACCGCATTTTCGCTCATCGGAAACGCATTAACTTTTAGATTTATGGCTAACAGAACGAAAAGTAAATAAAATTTATGCATCGAAAACTGTTTTCTTGTAAATTTTGGTTATTGTAAAGGTAACAAGAAATCTTTCGAAGCGTGAAATTTATTCAGTATTAACAAGATGAACTTCACCTATTTTTTCAAAGGAAGTCTAGAAACCCAATTGACCAATATTTTTGACCCATCGGGCGCGGCATATTGAGGCTAAAACCTCACGATCTTCCTCAATCTGTCATATCCGTCCATGGGTTTTCCGATTCGAAAGAAACTGGTTGGTGGAACCCCGATATGGTTATTCCATTCCTATCAATCGAGATATCCTCTTCGTCGAGAAGAGGTTCGCCATATCGATAAATCACACCTAATTGACCGGCATCCGCTCGTTTAGCATACTCAGTTGCCGCACTTGTAACATGATCACGTCGAGATAAGTAAGCATCAAAAACTTTCGAATGACGACGTTGTAGCATTTTATTCACAACTTGGGGCGACAAAACGGTGGCTGTTGCGTTATTACCGCCAAAACCCTTCGCATTTATGAAGGCAACATCCATCTGACGGCCGCTAACATCCATATCGTCTATCGGAAATATCGCCCGTTCTTGAGCCACATCGGGCGCAATATTTTGGATGGTCTTTATGCCGGGCACTATGTCGTACTTGAATGTACCAAGCGCGGAAACGAGCTGATCGCCGCTCGCTGCGGACAGAGAGTGTCCTACATAAGCCTTCGCTGCGGAAACTGGCCAGTCATGGATATCAAAAACCTCTGCCACACGCTGTATCAAATCTGACTCAGTAACCCGATTCGCTGGAGTACTGGATCCATGAGCTTGAACAAAACTTTTGTGTTTGACGGTGTCCTCACCAACTACAGCAATTGCAGCAGCGACCGCTTGTGAAAAAGATAAATAATTCCCAATTCCAGGTGCAGAAATTGATTTTTTCACACCATCTGCGTTAATAAAGACATTGGTGACGGCGCCATAAATATCCGCGCCCAATTCAATAGCCAGCGAATCATCCATCAAGACGACATATTGAGTCGACTCGGCGAGAACAAAACCGCAATTTTCCGCAAAAGGACGGCTCGCACGCCGGTAATCTGGGGTACTCGACCCATCGATCTTACACAGAGTTTCATCATCCGCCAAAGCTCCCATGTTGGCAAAACCCTCTGAAATTTCCGGAGAAATACCTGCCTCTGCGTTTCCTACAATTGCTACACGACGTCGGCCGCTCCGAATATCTCTCAAAGCCGCCTGAAGCACATAAAGGAAGGTTGCGCATGCCCCTGTTACAGCCTCGGTATGTCCAACACTTCCAAGAATATATGCGTTAATAAAATCGGCCGGCATAGTGTTAAGGCCCAGGGCAACCTGTTTATTTGTAGTCCGCTTGCCACGAAGCCGATTCTGCATCAATCCACCGAAACCGTCCTCCGTTATTTGGCTCAGCGCACTGGAAGAATAAACTCCAATTTGATCTGGGCAGACGCTGCTCACAATTCTCTGCCAGTCTAGGCCCGTTGAATGAAGAGCGTCACTGCATCCAAGCAGAGCCATTTGTAGACCCCTTGGGTGAAATCGGGAGTTGTAATGACGAGAAAGCTCAAAACCCTCCGGCAGTTGCCCAGACGCTTTTGATACTAGCTCGTAGTCACATTCCACCAAGAAATCTTGGAGGTTATTTGTCGTTATTCTTACCCGCCCGCCAATGACGTCTTCGATCTGCCATTCAGATGGGGGATTCCGAGGCATATCACGCCTCAATATGGTAAAGATCTGACGTCCATCCTTTGTCTCGGCAAAGCTAATTCTTCGGTTCCCTCGGATTGCGGCAGGATCAAACAAAGTAGTTTTACGCACCAAAGTCCCCGCTAGTATAACTGTCCGAAATTGGTTATCGACTTCGCAAGCAGAAAGTTCATGTCCGGTAGGAGTTACATAGGCATGCTTCTCTTTGCAAACCACACCCATCAGACACGCCAGGCCGACAATGGTCTGCTGCTGCTCCTTAACCGAGAGGGAATCAAATACCATTCGGCGATATGACTGGAACGAGGAACTTCTTCCGGCGGCATTGTAACCACCAAAACCAACGATAACAGGCAGAGCACTACCCATGATAACAACTCCCAGAGACCATATTATTTAAAGTATATCTTTTGTTTGATAACAAATCTGTTGCAATAGAGCCATTTTATGCTATTTTTTAGCCATTATGAGCTTTAATATAACTCTAGTGCTTTGCGATAAAATGCTAGTATCTAGCAGTACACTTGCTGCAGAGATATTCAAATTTGCCCAATCGATGGCCATGGCCACTGCAAACCCGACGCGCGATCTTGTAGTTCGAAGGGTATCTACCGATGACTTATCCGTAACTACGTCCTCCGGTTTTGAGATACAACCAACACACTGCCTGCATGAAACTTTTCGGAGTGATCTTATACACCTACCTGCAATCTGGAGGAATCCTCGACCTATCATTAATCGCTCGAAAAAATTATTAGACTGGATATCCAGGCAACATATGCTAAACACTGTTTTTACTGCGGTAGGAACCGGCGTCTATTTCTTAGCGGAATCCGGTTTATTAGATAATAAACCAGTAACGACGCACTGGCATTATTTTGATCAGCTCAAAAAAAGTTATCCGAATGTGTTGCTACAAAGGCAACACTTTACGACCAAAACCGGAAACATATACTGCGCGGCAAGTATTAATGCTATGGCTGAAATAATCGTATATCACGTCGAAAGAGTCTTTGGACGTGTAATCGCAAGACAGGCACAACGGCACTTCTTTCACGAAATAAGAAATCTATCTCACGCGATCGGCTATAGTGACGAGGAAGAATCTTCGTTAACCGACGAGGCTATAATACAGGCAAAAATCTGGCTTCAAGACAATATGAGTAAACACTCGCCAACTAAAGATCTGTGCGCTAGCATAGGTATGAACAGAAGAACGCTCAACCGACGATTTAAATCTGCCACCGGGCAAAGTCCCAGTGATTACCTTAACGAAGTACGCATGAACTTTGCCTGCGAACTACTTCAGAACACCGACTTATCGATTTTAGAGGTGGCAAGTTTCAGTGGATATAGCAACCAAAGCTGGTTTTCGTCACGCTTTAAGACGTGGTCCGGGAGTTCTCCTGGCGAATACCGAAAATCTGTGCGCTCAAAAAATTTCAGTACTTAGCCAGCTTTCTTTGGCTGTTTACCAAGACTCCTGACGCTGATCACGCCTTCAACATGACCCACAAGCTCCGTCATGTTCGTCCCGATGTCACCTTCCACGTCTACTATGTTGTATGCAATCTCATTACGACTTTGATTTACCATGTCTACCACATTTAGATTTGCATCAGCAAAAACAGATAAAACATTACCCAAGACTTTTGGCACATTGTTATTACAAAACGTAAATCGACTTCCAGATCCTCGAGAAAGTGCCGTATGTGGAAAATTGACCGAATTTACAATATTCCCATTTTCTATAAAATCCATCAACTGTGTTGCGGCCATCACTGCGCAATTTTCCTCAGCTTCAGCGGTGCTGGCTCCGATATGAGGCATCAATAAAACGTCATCGCGTCCAACGAGACCTGGGGTAGGAAAATCGCTGATATAACCACCTAACTCTCCATTATCTAAAGCCGATATCAGGTCCGGAGTGCAGACAATCTCTTCCCGAGCAAAGTTAAGAAGTTTGGCTGAAGATTTCATTAACGAGAGCTTATTCAAATCAACAAGATTTTTTGTCGTAGCGATCGCGGGGACGTGAAGTGTAACAAAATCAGCACGCTTCAATAATAGCTCTATGGTCTCCATACGCTCGACTCGGCTAGATAATTGCCATGCCGCCTCTATGGATATAGCAGGATCATATCCAATTACTTTCATGCCGAGGTCCGCGGCTAAATTGGCAATCATGGAGCCAATAGCTCCAAGGCCTATGACTCCCAATATCTTCCCTGTAATCTCTCTACCCGCGAAACGCGTTTTTTCTTTTTCGAGTATCCGACCCATTGCAGCGGCATCGTCCATTTCTGACAACTGTTGAACGTATTGCATTCCGCCAAATATATCTCGTGATGATAATATCAATGAGGCGACTACTAACTCCTTCACAGCATTAGCATTCGCGCCCGGGGTATTAAATACCACAATACCTCTTGAGGTATAATCCGAAACTGGAATATTATTTACCCCCGCTCCAGCGCGTGCGACGGCAATCAAACTCTCGGGCACTTCCTCTGCGTGCAATTTATGACTCCGTAATATGAATCCTAGTGGCTCATCGCATTCAGGCGACACGCTATAAGTTGATGGAAATGACTTCAAACCTTTCTCAGAAAGAGTATTGTAAGTGCGGATTTTATACATAACGATTTTTTCTCTCTATTTATTAACAGTGTTAAAGGCCCACTCGATCCAGGGCATTAGCGCCTCTAAGTCACTTTGTACAACAGTTGCTCCGCACCATATACGGAGACCCGCAGGTGCATCTCGATATGCCCCAATATCGTAAGCCACCTCCTCATCAGCGAGCAGTTTCGTTATTTCAATCACCTTCTGTGGTTCCATATCTAAAGTTAGGCAAACACTAGTGTTAGATCTTTGATCTAACTCTTGCGCTAGAAAGTTTATCCAAGGCCGCTGATTAACAAAGCTCTCTATAACATGGAGGTTCTCTTCCGACCTTTTAATAGTAGCCTGAACCCCACCCAAACTCTCCACCCAATCGAGGGCATCTAAATAGTCGGCAACACACAACATTGAGGGAGTATTAATCGTAGCTCCTTGGAAGATTCTCTCATTAAGAGCACCGCCTTTTGTAAGGCGGAAAATTTTAGGGAGCGGCCAAGGTGGTGTATAACTTTCAAGTCTCTGTACCGCTCGAGGACTCAAAATCAACATACCATGAGCACCCTCACCTCCAAGCACTTTCTGCCAACTATAGGTAACCGCATCTAACTTATACCAGGGTAATTGCATTGCAAAAACTGCAGAAGTAGCATCGCAAATGGTCAAACCGGTGCGGTCATCAGAAATCCAGTCGGCATCAGGCACTCGAACTCCAGAGGTAGTACCGTTCCATGTGAACACAGTATCGTTTGCCGGATTGCACTGGCTCATATCAGGTAAGTGGCCGTAATCGGCAAGATGACTTTCAACAGAGCTCAGTTGGAGTTGCTTAGTGATATCGGTAACCCAATCCTTCCCAAACGATTCCCAGGCAAACACGTCTACTGGTCGTTCACCCAGTACCGACCACATGATTAATTCTACGGCACCGGTGTCCGATGCGGGGACCACTCCTACTCTGTAATCTTTGGGTAAGCGTAAAATTTCTGCGGTTCGAGTGCATGCTTGGCGTAGCGCCTCCTTGCCAACGCTCGACCGATGTGAGCGACCTAACGTATCGAGTTTTAACTTTGCCACATCATATCCTGGTCGTTTAGCACATGGACCAGACGAGAAGTTAGGGTTATGCGGTTTTTCTGTAGGCTTCATATTCCTCTACCGAAGTAAAATTTATTGATTTACACATTGAGATAGTTGGGCGAATTTAAAGAGAGTTTTAGTAATCTAAAAGCGAAAACTTGAAGCATCTTTTATCTTAATCTGTTAGCCAGCTTGCCTTGCTCGACGCTCCTTTTCGACTAAAAATCTTGTCACATCGAGCATCTCTTTCAGGCTACCGCTTAATCGAGACGTAACTCGATACTTTCCATCCACAACAATTTCTGGGGTACCCTTTGTGAGAAACGCTCGAACCCGCGCTTTGCCCTGATTAATCATGCTTCCAATACCAAAAGAATTAAACATTCGGGTAAATTTTTCCGCGTCGACTCCATTCTTAACAAATATATCTCTAAAATCGCTTTCATCACGAAGCCGCTGCCTTTTTAAGTGATGTACCTCGAAGATCTCCATATGCACTTTGTCGAGTACTCCCAAAGAAATTGCACTATAATAAGCCTTCGCAAAGGCCTCCATATCAGCGTTCCAAATTACATGCGTCCTCTGAAAATCTACATCATCGGGGAGCGACAAACTCCAATCATGTACTAGATTCTGAAAATTATAACAGTGCCCACAAATGTAAGAAAAAATTTCGTTCACCTCAATCTTTTCAGGATTAGCTGTCCTCACAACCTGAGGCAGTATTTCATAGTGTTCTCCTGCTTGATATATCTCTTCTTGTGCCGCGCAAGCAATTACTTGAAAAAAAAACATTTGAAATGCGAGCCTCTTCAAGATCCCCATATCATTATTCCCTCACCACTTGACGATTGCATCTCAATTTAAACCTGCAATATAGTTCGCGACAGCCTTGATCTCACCATCACTTAGATACTCTGCCACCCCCTGCATTATCCTGGCGTTGTTTCCACTATCTCGCTCTCCGTTACGATAAGCAAGTAATTGTTGCTCTATATAGTCAGCGTGCTGACCGCCCAAAGCGGGATAGCCGGCAGGGCCATTTCCAGAACCACTGGGGGAGTGACACCCTGTGCAGGCCGGCACCCCACTTCGTAAGTTACCGCCACGATATATCCGCTCACCAAGAGCAAGAGCATATTCAGGGTCTTCCACTCCGGTGAATGTAATATCTTTAGCCCCTGAGAGTTGACGTTCTTTCTCATTGAAGTAGGCCGCCATATCCCATAAATCTTGATCCGACGAGGCATCGAGAATACCAGTCATAGACAATATTACTCTCTCTCCCTTCTGAACATGTTGGAGTTGCATATATAAATATTTTTCTCCTAAACCAGAAAGCCTCGGAAAAGTCGGCACCAAGCTATTTCCGTCCATTCCATGGCAACCCGCACAAACTGCGATCTTTGAAGCGCCTGCGGCGGCATCTCCCTTTGCCATCACTGGCATGTTGAAAAAAAAGAACGTTGCTACCAAAATCCACATATACTTCATAATCGTTATATTTTTCTCTAAAAATTAATTTTACCTACCGAACATTGAACTCAATGAACAATGTCCCCAAATGCGCGTTAATCTTGCAGTGACTTATTATATACTAAATTTTCTTTTTGCTTAAATGAACCTTTTTATGTCAAAGACACTCGTTAGGTACCACAGTGCCAAATTTTTAGTGAGTGCGCCCTCAATCGTTGGTTGTCCCAATGATTTGGGGTGTGAAGTTGCTTTCGCTGGTCGCTCTAATGCGGGCAAATCGAGTGCAATCAATACCCTTACTGGTATCAAAGGTTTGGCGCGAACCAGTAAAACGCCAGGTCGCACGCAACTTATAAATTTTTTCCAGCTTGACCCTGAGATGCGCTTAGTCGATCTTCCTGGATATGGGTATGCAAAAGTACCTCGACATATTAAAGAAAACTGGGGATTAAAGGTAAGTGAATATCTTCAACTACGACAAAGCTTAGCAGGTCTTGTCTTACTGATGGATATTCGGCATCCACTACAAAAATTCGACTTACAAATTCTTACGTGGGCTATTCATGCTGGTGTGCCTGTTCATGCATTGCTTACCAAGTCTGATAAAGTGAGCAAAGGAAAAGCGAATAATATGCTCCTCAACGTAGATCGAGAGTTTAAGCACCTTGACCCTACAGAAGAACTTCTAACTTTTCAGATATTCTCTTCTCCAAAAAAGGTCGGGGTAATCGATTTGAAGGAAACTCTCGACCACTGGTTTACATCAAACTTCTCCCTGCCCACACAAAATTTATAGCAATTTACCCTGCAATATCCGTAGTTCCAAAAAAAAACCTCGACTAATAGCATTAGTCGAGGTTGCTATATATATTTCACAAGCCCAAATACGCACGTGTGCCGTTGGGGGAGAGTAAAAAAAACAACACATGCCTAAGTTTAGACAGGTTTTTTTCAATAAGTTCAGATCTTTTGTAAATTATTTTCCTTAGTTACACCCCAAGTGCAAACCACTTCGCAAAACGTTAGTGTGCCTCGTTCCAGTTGAAACCAACACCAACGTCTACTACTAGAGGAACCAATAGTTCTGCAGCATCTTGCATTTTTTCTTTCAACACTTCAACTACAATTTCAACTTCACCTTTCGGAGCTTCTAACACTAATTCATCATGCACTTGCATTGTCATATAACTTAAAAAGTCACTTTGTTGTAGCCAGGCATCCATCGCCAGCATGGCACGCTTGATTATGTCTGCGGCAGTACCCTGCATCGGTGCATTTATGGCGGTGCGCTCAGCTCCTTGCCTGCGAAGCGAGTTGGGAGAGTTGATTTCGGGTAAATATAACCGTCTGCCAAACAAAGTTTCCACATACCCGTAATCAGCGGCACTTTTCCGTGTTTCATTCATGTAACTTAAGACCCCCGGATAGCGATCGAAATACCTATCAATATAACCCTGCGCACCTTTTCTGCTAATGTTTAGCTGTTTTGACAACCCAAAAGCAGACATGCCGTATATGAGACCAAAGTTGATCGCTTTTGCGCTCCGCCGTTGGGCTTCTGTGATCTCAGAGGGTTGTACTGAAAAAATTTCAGCGGCAGTCCTTCGATGTACATCCTCCCCTTTAACAAACGCACCGACCAAGTTAGGGTCGCGAGAGAGGTGTGCCATTATGCGTAGTTCAATCTGAGAGTAATCTGCAGCGATGATTCTACATCCAGGTGCGGCTATAAATGCCTCCCTGACCCTTCGGCCTTGGGCGGTTTTTATCGGGATATTCTGTAAATTTGGGTTTGAAGATGAAAGGCGGCCAGTTGCAGTGCCGGCTTGGTGATAAGATGTATGAATGCGCCCTGTTTGCATATTTATCATTGAAGGCAACTTATCTGTATATGTAGACTTAAGTTTAGCAATCCCTCGATGTTCAAGGAGGATTTTGGGCAAAGAATATGACAATGCGAGTTCTTGTAGTACATCCTCTCGAGTGGAGGGAGAGCCTTTAGCGGTTTTTTTTAATATCGGCAGTCCCATGCATTCATATAAAATGTGGCCAATTTGTTTGGGAGAGGCCAAGTTAAAATTCTGGCCTGCCTCATCCCACGCATGTCTCTGTAGTTCATCAAGTCTTACAGACAGTTCCTTACTTTGATCCAACAAAAGGTTGCCATCGATTAGAGCGCCCCTGCGTTCCATACGAGACAAAACGCTGACTAGAGGCATCTCAATATCAGCATATAACTTAAGAAGTGAATCCTCTGCTCTAATTTGACGGTCTAAAGCAACAAATAAACGTAAGGATATATCCGCATCTTCAGCTGCATACGGACCGGCCTTTTCTAAAGGAATTTGGTCAAATGTTAATTGGGATGACCCTTTACCGGCTATATCCTCAAATTTGGTAGTTGAATAATTCAGATGCTTAGAAGCAAGCGTATCCAGATCATGTCGAAGTGCCGTCGCATCCAAAACATATGATTGAAGCATTGTATCAAATAGTAATCCCTGCATATCAATGCCGTGCTGGGAAAGAACGCTTAAATCATATTTTAAATTTTGACCTACTTTTTTTATGTGCTTGTCTTCAAGAATTGTTTTTAACTCAGATAATACATAGCTTTCTGGAAGCTGCTCCGGTGCCCCAAGGTAATTATGCCCAAAAGGAATATATGCTGCCTCTCGGGGATTTACGGCTATGGAAATGCCAACTAGGCGTGCAAGCATGTAGTCTAGGCTTGTTGTCTCCGTATCGACACAGACCAACCCTTTTTCTTGAATACACTTTATCCACTTTTGTAAATCTTCCTTGAGCATAACTATCTGATACTCTGCCTTATCAAAGATTTCATTTCCCTTAGCCATTAACTTTGCACTTGAAATCTCAGCAGTTCCAATATTATTGAACTGTCCAGAGTTAAGTTCGTCTACCCAACTCTTAAATTCGGCTTCTTTAAATAGCTCTAACAATCTGGACTTGTCTGGAGGTATATTTTTTAAATTCGCAAGTGCTACAGGAAGTACTACATCCGTTTTAATGGTCGCCAGTGACCGCGATAAATATGCGATTTCTTTTGAATCTTGAAGGTTTTTGGCGATGTTCTTTGCACCCCTCAAAGAGAGCGTCGGGATCTCGTCGATCCTTGAATAGATGGCGTCTAAATCTCCTAATTCTTTAATCAAAAAAATAGCAGATTTCTCCCCAATGCCGGCAACGCCCGGAATATTGTCGGACTTGTCGCCACGTAGTCCAAGATAGTCAGTAATCTTTTGCGGTGGAACACCAAATTTCTCTTCGACTCCTGTTGAGTCTAAAAATTGTCCTGTCATCGTATTGACCAGACTCACATGTTTATTCACAAGCTGAGTGATATCTTTATCGCCTGTAGATATCAGTACAGAGCGAGAACAATCGGAAGCCTCTCGAGCGTAGGTGCCGATTACATCGTCTGCTTCGACACCTACAACGGATACTAGGGGCAATCCCATCGCCTCTATAATTGAATGAATGGGTGCAATTTGCTGTCGCAAGTCTTCCGGCATCGGCGGTCTGTTAGCTTTATATGACGGTAACATTTCTTCTCTAAAGGTCTTCCCACTTGAATCAAATATCACCACCAACACACTCTCTGGGTTGTCTTTTTGTAATCTCTTGATCATAGAGATTACACCCTTGATTGCACCTGTCGGTTTGTTTTTGCTTGTTGTGAGCGAGGGTAGGGCATGGTAAGCACGAAATAAGTACGATGAACCATCAATTAGTATGAGAGGCTTTTTGGGCATATTTGAACTCTAAATCATTTCACAGAAGACAGTATACCGAATAGCTTACTGGCTATCGCAGTTTCGACCTCATAGTTTTTAATTCAACAAAAATTTAATGGTTGTGACGTCCCCAAACAAGGCTTAAGTGGTTAAATTAAAAACTTTACTCTCGTTTACAATCAAGAAGCTAAAATCCGTGTCCGAGATAAACTAACGTCACTAAATAAGTACGTAGACAAAAAATTGCTAAAAGGGTTATAACATTTATAGTGTTTTTGTATAAAAATTTGTTTTTGTAGTATGCGAAAAGTATATGTAATGTTATATTATTACTAACAAAATTTGTTTAATAAATTTCTGATTGAATCGGAAAATCAACTCTATATCATACTGAAGGCAATTTTTACGGGATGAAGTATGCTTAAGAGATATATGTAATGTTATAATATAACATCTAGGTATTAGCAATATGCTGTCGAATGCGCGCACAGCCTATCAAATTCACAACCACGAACGTTGCATAAATGCAGCTCTCCGATTAGCCCGAGAAATATGCCAGAAAAACAAAGTAACTTTGACTCCTACTAAAGAACAAGTTCTTAAACTGATTTGGCAAAGTCATCGTCCGATCGGTGCTTATCAGATACAAGACCAGCTGGCTAAAATCAGACACAAAGCGGTTGCTCCTCCAACGGTCTACCGAGCGTTAAAATTCTTAACTAAACTTGGTCTTGTACATAAGATTCCGTCACTAAACAGCTTTATTGGTTGTCCTTTTCCAAATAGCCCTCAAAGTAACTTATTTTTAATTTGCGAAGGGTGCGGCAATATAGCTGAGGCGAGTTGTAGTAGCGTAGATTTGGTGCTGCAAAAGACTTGTAGAGATTCCAACTTTAATCTAAATTCAAAAACTATAGAGTTGCTTGGCTTATGCTTCCTCTGTAGTGAATCTAAAACAACTCCGACATCAACCGAGGATTCAACAGCACAATAACGCCAGTAATTTTCGATTTTGCCATCAAGTGGTTTAAAGGATAGTTTTTTCGCAAGTATGTTTAGAGTGCTTAAAGCATTTCACACTTTATTATTCGACGGGACCCTTTGTAAGAACAGATGGCGAAATATTTCGTCGGATCAGCAACGTAATTGTAAAACTGACAACGAGGGAGATCCTTAAAATAAAGCGCTCATCGATCTCCATGTTTGCCGTAATGCAATTTCACTATGGGGTGCTTTGAAGAAGGCATGGTAGTGCCCGTTAGGGTTTGTCAATAATAATTGCGTGCTATGATCAATCGTATAATTATCCGTCCCCAATTCTACGCGGTTGTACGCAATATTTAATTCGGCAGTAAGTCGGCGTACAAAATGAGGGTTTCCAGTCACGCCAACAAATTCATGATGAAAATAAGGTACATAACCCGCAAGCTTATCAACAGTGTCCCGCTCAACGTCTAGGGAGATCATGATAACCTGAAGGTCTTTTTGCTCTTCAACATCCAACTTACTGTACATATTTGAGAGAGTTGAGAGAGTAGTTGGACAAATATCCGGACAACTAGTGAATGCGAAGAATAAAATACTCCACTTATCATTCAAGTTTTTCAAAGTAAAGGCATCACCGTTATGATCTACTAGTTCAAAATCACTAAACTTACGGGGTGTGCTCAACAATACTGCACCGTTCACCAATAGCTCTTCCTTGGACATGATCACCGGCTGTCCCATGCGCCAAATAAATCCGCAAACTACCGCTATCATAAATATAATTACGACAACAATAGTGTTACGAATTCCGCGCTGCTGCTTGTCCAAAGAGTGCTCCTAAATAAACTGAAAAGGATAGGATACAGTAATAACGTAGTGATCGAGTAACATGATACAGAACAGCGAGATTAGGTACACAATCGAATAATTGAATGTCTTCATCCCAGAGTCTCCGCCCTCTGAACACAACATTACTAACGAGTAAAAGATGAAGCCTATTCCTAACGATAGTGCACCTACAAGGTAAAGCCAGCCTAACATACCTGTCAGAAAGGGCATCACGCTGACGACCAATAAAATTAGTGTATACAGCAAAATATGTATTTTGGTGTATTTCTCACCGTGAGTGACAGGAAGCATTGGTATATCTGCTTTCGCGTACTCGTCTTTACGGTGGACGGCGAGTGCCCAAAAATGCGGCGGCGTCCATGCAAAAATTATGAGTACCAGTAAAAGTGCGTCGTGGTGAATCTCACCGGTCACTGCTGTCCATCCTAATAATGGAGGCGCGGCACCAGCGATGCCTCCGATCACAATATTTTGAGGCGTTGCGCGTTTTAAGTACATCGTGTATATGAAAGCATACCCAACAAGCGACCCTAATGTCAGCCACGCTGTCAATGGGTTTATAAAGATTATCAGAATAAATAATCCCGAAACTCCCGTCGCTGTTGCAAAGCGAATCGCCTGACGAACCGTTACACGCCCTCGCGCTATAGGCCGATTAGCCGTCCTAGCCATCAATTCGTCGACATGCTGATCAACTATATGATTCACTGCAGCTGCTGAGCCTGCACTGAGTGCAATTCCCAAATTACCAAGTAATAGAACATCCAGCGGGACCATCTGATCTGTAGCCAGCAACATACCAATCAGTGAGGTAAGAATCATTAAAGCGACAACATTTGGCTTGCACAACTCCAAGTAATCACGCCATCCTGCTGGATCAATGTTCACATCACTTTGAGAATTCATACCATACCTTTTAACTAAAACATATTTACACTATCTTTTGGGGGAGTACTTCAATAAATGTTTAAGGTCGTCCAGAAGGCCTCCCAACTCATGCTCTTCACTATAATACAAAACTGCTACATTGTCTGGAGTTAACACAAAGACACGTGTCTCCTCCGAGTCCCACGCTGAAGTGGCCATTTCAGTTGCTTGACGCAAGCCCTCAATGTTACCGGACACAATGCGCAAATGAGGGTTGTGATCTCGAAAGTTAGAGTTACTAACAGAATTAAAAACCGACCGTTCTTGTATATAAACTCTGTGAACTCTTAAGGAGTTCTTACCCAACAACATGTGAACATGTTTCGTCTCCTTCAAAATCTCTTTGCATCTTAAGTTACATGTGCCGCCGGCAATGAGTATGGTCCATTTTGGTTTATCCGACTTAGTATCGAAACTGAGCAATTCATCCAGATTTATAGAAGGGCTGACTAGACCACCTTGATTCGTTGTTCCAACCAAAGAAATTAATCGCTGCTTCTGGATCTCATCTTTCGGGACCAACAAAAAACCAAATAACAGTGATACAACGACAATTGCCATCATCAGCCATATTTGGTACTTCATATTGCGCTGTTGCTTTGCCACAATAGTGTCTTCATTCACGTCTCGCGCTCCGAAAAATTCCGAGTAACCATTCAAATAAATTCGAGTTTGCTGCCATCCCCATCAGAATTAACACTATCGACATCAAAAACCATTGTACGCTGTATGCAATATGCTTTTCAGGATTGATCGAAACAATCGGCCAGCCTGTCTCAAGGGCTCCAGGAGAACTCCTATCTAGCCGAAGTTGGTAAGAATAAAATGGTCTTTGATAAAAGACTTCCGCTCTCTTAGCAGTAATCCAACCAACTCTAATAGGCCAATTAACAGGAACTTCAATTCCATCATCTAGTCGCAGACCGCCGGCTAGCGTTCGATACAACGAGCCTTTGAGAGTAACCGTGCCCTCGATCCCCTCTAACGTCGGCAACACGGACCTATCCAACGATGCAGGCACCCAGCCTCTGTTTACAAGGACTGAAATATTTCGCCCCTCAGGTTTTAATTCCTCGAATACTTCGTATCCCGGACGCCTTAAACGGACTTTATTATCTAAAAATATCCGCTTATCTCCACTCAAGGTTCCGCTAAGCTTTATTTTACGATACTGCATATTTTTATCTTCTTCTAAATCGTCAATTGAAGCTCTAGGTGCAACCTGATTTTGACTATATAACTCTTTAATGAGCCGCTTTTCTTCAGCGCGAGAAAGTTGCCAAAACCCAAGGGATACTAGGCATGGAAATATTAACGCCACAAACAAAACCACTTTCCCGTTAGGGTGCCAAATAAAGTTTTTTTTCGCGTGATAGGGTTTACTTGTCATTTGTGTTTTAATTGCGGTGTCATAGTTTCGAGCCCTAGCACGTTAATGTTGAAAGTACTGATTATTATTCTTTTCTTAGCAGTCTTGGCAAGTCTTTTTAGCGGACTCAATTTTCTTGTTAAAGATCTCGGGGATCCTAAAAAGAGACTGCTACGTGCGTTGGGAATACGCATTGGCTTGGCTACTACCCTCCTTATTACAATCGTATACGGCGCATATACTGGTCAGATCAAGAGCCAAGCACCTTGGGACAGGGGGATGCATCCTAGCATGACAAATGTAGCCGACGAACAGGCTCCCGAAAAGCCGGTACAAAAAGGTAAAAAAGAGCTAGATGAACCAGTTAACGTAGCTCAGTGACTAATTTTCATGATGGCGCTGTCGAAATTAAAATATATGCTCGGCTACATTGCTAATCTATTAAACCTAGTAAGTGCTCACTAAATCAGTATCCAGGCCCAAATTGGGCATTGCCATCTCAGTTTGGTGAATAATCTGGGTTCTTGCAAGTTAAGTAATTTCCTATGCATAGTCAGCCAAATATATAGACAACGATGAATAGGCCTAGCCACACAACGTCAACAAAGTGCCAATACCACGACGCTGCTTCAAAACCAAATTGGTCCTCGTGGCTGAAATGCCCCTTCAATCCCCTAATAAGCTGTATGAGTAGCATTCCCGTTCCCAGCGTTACGTGGGCGCCATGAAAACCCGTAAGCATAAAAAAAGTGGTACCATATATACCGGACTGAAGGGTTAATCCGTAATGAACGTAAGCCTCATAATACTCTGCGACCTGTAAACACAGGAAAAAGAATCCCAACATCACAGTTATCCCTAAGTATCTTAGGAACACATTTCGGTTACCTTCTTTGAGGGCCGTATGCGCAAAGTGCACGGTGACACTGGAGGAAAGTAATATAACCGTATTCCATAATGGAAGCCATGGCAGGAGAGTGTAGAGCTTTGAAAACCACTGGCTGGCTGGATACTCCCAAAGAGGGAGACTCATATTCTTGTCCGGCCCCTTGAACATGGCCTGATCCCCGTTGACAGCCTGATCCGGCGTCTCCATCACCGGCCATTGCCGCTCATATCCGGGCCATAAAATGTCGTTATTTGCCGTAGCTGCATCGGTCGGTGTGCTATCAAAAAGCGCTACCGAGGCCTCGCCACCGATCCAAGCATTTACAAAGACTCGAACATAAAACAGTGCACCAAAGAAAGCAGCAAAAAACATCACCTCTGAAAAGATAAACCAGAGCATACCGAGCACATAAGAATGCTTAAGCTGCGGACTTGCAAGGCCCTGCATGTTTTCGTCAATTACAAGGCTCCACCACTTGTACATAACGATTGTCATCAGAGCCAATCCAACGAGGAAAATTTTGGCATCGCCACCCTCGATAACCCAGCTCGCGGCCCCAAACGCCATTAAACCCATTGCCGTTGCACAAAAAATAGGTAGCGCGCTTTGCTCCGGGACGTAATACTTATTTTCTGACATCTGAACTCCTAAGGTCGACCGAATCTGAAATGGTTTTAATTTAGCACTGCGACATTTTCATTTAAATTCTCAGTAATGTCGAACAGAGTGTAGGAGAGTGTAAGGGTATTCACACTCTTCGGAAGATCAGGGTCAACGATGAATACCAATTCAAGATCGGCCTCCTCACCCGAGGAGAGAGGCTGATTATTGAAGCAAAAGCACTCTGTCTTGTGAAAGTAGTCAGATGCCGTGAATGGAAGAAGATTTGGAATTGCCTGACCCACCATATCATTGGCGGTCCGGTTATGAGCATAAAATATAACCTTTGTGGATTCTCCAGGATGTACCCATACACTGTCCTTCTTCGGATAGAATTCCCAGGGCATGGTAGCGTTATTCATCGCCACGAACTGCACTTCAACACTCCGATTTTTATCAATCTCTACGTCAACTGCTTTATAAACCCCATTGGTCTTGCCGCCTATACCTAATATATCGCAAAAGAGATTATACAACGGCGGCATCACGAATATGGCAAATGAAAACATCAATACCGCTAGAAACGTTAGCTTAACTAGTAGGGGCTTGTTATCCACAGTTTTCGACATGGCAATTTAACCTGCCCCCGGAGCCGCTTTGAACGCAACATGCGGCGTTGCTCCCGAGATGGTCCACTCATCCTCTCCGGCCGCGCTACTAATTACGACTGGAGGCTTAGTGAAGGTATGATATGGGGCCGGCGTTGGGACAAGCCACTCCAAACCTTCCGCACCCTCCCAGACCTTCGCTTCTGCGACAGGTTTACCGTACATGATTGTGCGCACAACATTATAGAGAAACAAGATTTGTGCTCCACCATATAAAAATGCGCCGACGCTAGAAACCATGTTCCAGTCGGCAAACTGTAATCCATAATCCGCATATCGTCGCGGCATCCCAGCCAATCCAAGGAAATGTTGCGGCATAAATGTGATATTAAACGCAATAAATGCAAGCCAGAACTGCAACTTACCCATAGTCTCATCATACATTCGTCCACACCACTTGGGCAGCCAATAATAAACTGCTGCAGTCCCACTAAACACTGCACCAGCGACCATGACGTAATGAAAGTGAGCTACGACAAAATAGGTGTCATGATATTGTATATCGGCCGCGGCCACCGACAGCATTAATCCGGTAAAACCACCAAAAGTAAACAGGATCACGAAGGCGATACAGAAAAGCATCGGTGTCTCATAAGTTATTGCGCCCCGATACATCGTCGTAATCCAATTGAAAACTTTCACACCAGTGGGCACTGCAATAAGCATTGTTGCATACATGAAATATAATTCCCCAGCGATCGGCATTCCAACAGTAAACATATGGTGGGCCCAAACCACAAATGACAAAAACGCAATTGCAGCGGTCGCATACACCATCGATGAATATCCGAAAAGAGGTTTTCGACTAAACGTCGGAATAATTTGAGAAACTACACCGAAAGCAGGCAAGATGATAATGTATACCTCAGGATGTCCGAAGAACCAGAAAACATGCTGAAAGAGCACAGGGTCTCCTCCTCCCGCAGCATTGAAAAAGCTAGTTCCAAAATTGATGTCCATCAACATCATGGTCACAGCACCCGCCAAAACAGGCATAACTGCAACCAATAAAAACGCTGTTATGAGCCATGTCCAAACGAACAGTGGCATCTTCATGTAAGTCATCCCGGGAGCCCGCATATTCATCACTGTGGCAATAATATTGATCGATCCCATAATCGAAGACGCACCCATGATATGGACCGCAAAAATAAAATAATTAACGGAATCGGGAGCGTACGTCGTCGAGAGGGGTGCGTAAAACGTCCATCCGAAATTCGGCCCTCCACCCTCCATGAATAGCGTAGAAATAAGAATTGCGAAAGCAAATGGCAGTATCCAAAAACTAAGATTATTCATCCTCGGCAGCGCCATATCTGGCGCACCAATCATCATTGGAATCATCCAGTTAGCGAGCCCGACAAACGCTGGCATAATAGCTCCAAACACCATTACAAGCCCATGCATTGTCGTCATCTGAATAAAAAACTCTGGCTGAACTAGCTGGACGCCCGGTTGGAACAATTCAGCGCGAATGACCATTGCAAAAAAGCCACCCGTCAAAAACATAGCAAAGCTAAACCACAGATAGAGTGTGCCAATGTCTTTATGGTTAGTGGTGTATAACCACCGTGTTATGCCCTCTGCCGGACCATGTGCCATAGTTTTCCTCCTCCTAAGATAAATTAAATGACTGCCAATTTATTGCGCAGTCTTAAAGTTGAGTACATCAACTGGTTGGACAATGTCCCCAACATTGTTATCCCATGCATTACGCTTGTAGTGAATAACAGCCGCAATATCAACTTCCGAAAGCTGATCAGCAAAAGACTGCATTGATGATCCGGCGATTCCGTTTATGAGAACCGCGATGTGTCCGTCTGCAGGACCCTGCACGATCGAGCTCCCATTAAGCGCAGGGAAAATGCCCGATATGCCATTACCATCAGCTTGGTGGCACCCAGCACATGAAATCTTATACACGTCTTCTCCTTTGGACATGAGCTCTTCATGAGACCACTGCTTTCCGATCGTGGACGCATACACGGCAGCCTCTTCCTTTTTGCCTGCAAGCCATAAATAATAGTCTTCCTCTTCTTTTACTTCGACAACGATGGGCATGAATGGGTGGCCCTTCCCGCAGAGCTCTGTGCACTCGCCCACATACAACCCTGGTTCCTTCACTCTTGCCCAAGCCGCTGTGAACAAACCGGGAACAGCATCCCGCTTGACACCGAAATCTGGGACCCACCAAGAATGTATTACATCGTTACCTGTAATCAGGAATCGGACTTTTTTATTTGCTGGAAGAACAAGAGGTTGATTTACCTCTCGGAGGTAGTGCTCACCCTTCGGTTCTCGACCTTCTATCTCATCGATAGAAGTGCGCATCTCACTCATGTACTTAATCCCCTCTCCAAGATGCTCGTACTGCCACTTCCATTGATAACCGGTCACCTTTATGTCTATATCTGCATTTTCCGTGTCGTATACCTTCAGAAGGGCTGACGTAGCAGGAATCGCCATGAAAATTAGAATTAGTGCCGGCACCACTGTCCACACTATCTCTATTCCCAAATGTTCATGGAAATTTGCTGCCTCAACTCCACGAGACTTGCGATGCGCGTACATCACGTAAAACATAAAGCCAAAAACGACCACTCCGATAGCGGTACAGATCCACATCATTAACATATGAACATCGTAAGCCACTTGGCTGACTTCGGTGACACCCCTTGGCATATTCAGGTTAGTTAACCCTCCACCCATACCTAAGTCATCACCGTCAGCGCCCAAGCTAACTGGGGCCACAAATGATGAGCAACTCAAAAAAAGCGCCAGCGCTCTCTTCAACATGTGTGAATCTCCGTGATAATGTATATTGTTTGTTTGCCTGTTTAGCCGAAAGGCCTCTCACAGGAGCGGCCAATCAAAGCCTTTTGATAGTTTAACAAAATTACGTGCCATTCTCCATAACGATCGGTACTACCCCCATTCCTGATGTCTTATATCAACATCGAATATATATACGGGAGTAGCCATTAAAAGGTTGACTTCAGACATTTAGTCGCCCGCAACACAAAAAAGACGCTGGGATTGTTAATGACAAATTTAGCCAAAAGATAGGAATACCGTCGGTCGATTAATCGTCGAAAAGACGAACTGGCCTCGCTTCCTCATCCGTATTTATGGGAATTTTGTTAACCCTAGTCTGCAAAACTCTGGGTGGGGACATAATCCTAAGCTGGTCTTTAAACCCGCAAGAGATGCACTCACGGAAGTCAACACCCTCATTAGAAAACCCCACCAATCTATCCAACGCAGAGCATTTTGGGCAGACAACCCCAGCAATAAAACGTTTTTTTGTTGAAAAGCCCACCTAATTCCCTCCGCCTTGGTTATCCACCTCTATAACGCTACAATTATACAATGAAAAATATACGTAAACATCGCGGTGTAAGCCCAAAACTTGGAAAACGGGTGTATGTAGACCCCTCCGCAGTGGTAATCGGAGAGGTAGTATTGGGTGATGACTGCTCTGTGTGGCCGGGAGCGGTGATAAGAGGAGACATGCATAGCATTGTAGTCGGTCATAGAACTAATATTCAGGACAACGCTGTTCTTCACATCACTCATCCCAGTGCGTTTAATAGCGGAGGATGGCCACTTATTATCGGATCCGATGTGGTGATTGGTCATAGTGCAGTTATCCACGGATGTAAGCTACATGATCGATTATTAATTGGAAACGGTGCGATAGTAAACGACGGTGCCGAAATTGAGAGTGAGGTAATAGTGGGAGCGGGATGCTTAGTACCTCCGGGCAAAAAACTTTCGTCCGGATATGTACACGTTGGTAACCCTTGTAGAGTTTCACGGCCGATCACTGATAGCGAAAGAAATTTTTTTTCGTACACAGTCGCAAATTACGTCAAATTAAAAGATGTCTACCTANCAGAAATCAGCTCTTAATCAAACAGCTACAACATATCCCGTACCGCCTCGATGACTGATTTCGTAAGGGGTCGTACATCGCGCCATAGAAAAAATGACTCCGCGGCCTGCTCAACTAGCATGCCCAAACCATCGCTTGTTTTAGCGCCAAGGGCAGCACCCCAACGCATAAATTCGGTTGGTTTTTTTGAATACATCATATCATAACAATATGATTCTTCCGCTAAAATGTCTCGCGGCAATGACAATTTCTGACCCGTCAGACTGGCACTCGTACCATTGATTACAAGGTCGAAGCTCTGACCTTCTAATCCTTCATAGGAGCACACAGTGATCGGGCCCAACATCGAAAAAATGGGTATTAATTTTTGTGCTTTCACCACTGATCTATTTACGACAACCACCGTGTCCGGTTTTTCCAACAATAAGGGTCCCAATAATCCTCTCACTGCTCCACCAGCACCGAGCACCAAAATCCTCAAGCCTTTTAACCGCCACCCAAGGTTATGCTTTAAATCATTTAATAGACCGATCCCATCGGTATTGTCGCCATAAGTGACACCCTTTTCGTTGCGCCATAATGTATTTACTGACCCCGCAAGAAAGGCTCTTTGAGTCCGTTGATCAACATAAGAACTAGCTTCAAGTTTGAATGGTACCGTGACATTTAAACCATGCCCGCCATTGTGAAAAAACTCATCGACGCTGGCAGAAAACTTCTCGACATNAATCAATTGGGATCCGTATTCAATAACCTGACCAGTATCTGACGCAAATTTGGTATGTATTAATGGCGAGCGACTGTGTGCTATTGGATTTCCAAAAACAGCGTATCTATTCCGAATCGTTGACAAAACCGTACTCCCAAATTGAAATCCTATGATTTTTGTTTCTCTCTATCAGACCATTTAATTACCTATCAATTCTCAACCCAATCGCGGCGCGGCAAATAATTTTCATATAAAGNAGCCTCTTCTGATCCTGGCTCGGGATTCCAATCATAAATCCACTTCGCAATCGGAGGTAATGACATTAAAATTGATTCAGTTCGTCCGGCACTTTGCAACCCGAATAAAGTGCCGCGATCATAGAGTAAATTAAATTCTACATACCTTCCCCGGCGATAAAGCTGAAAATTTCTTTGTCGATCTGAAAAGGGATGCTGAAAACGTCGCATTAAAATAGGCCAATACGCAGGTTCGAAGCTATTACCCACGCTTTGTAACAAAGCAAAACTTTTCTCGAAACCTAACTCATTAAAATCGTCGAAAAATAAACCTCCTATCCCGCGAGCCTCGCAACGATGTGGGAGATAGAAATAATCATCGCAAGCCTTTTTAAACCTACTATAAAAATGCAATGAAAAGGGATCACAAGCGGCTTTCGCTGTAGAATGCCAATGATAACAATCCTCCTCATTTCCGTAATACGGGGTCAGATCATAGCCGCCGCCAAACCACCAAACCGTGTCATGGCCCGATTTTTCCGAAACGAAAAACCTTACGTTCGCATGAGCAGTAGGGGCGTAAGGATTTTGAGGATGTATCACAAGAGATAATCCCATTGCCTCATAACTTCTCCCTCGCAATTCTGGACGCGCTTCTGTCGCCGAACCGGGGAGGACAGAACCGAAGATGTGTGAAGTGTTAATGCCGGCTTTTTCGATTATTGAGCCATCCATTAAAACGCGACTACAACCGCCACCCCCCTCTGACCTATACCATTCATGTTGATTCCAAAGATGCTTTTGCTCACCACCGAAAACCTTGCAAAGTCTATCTTGAAGAGCGCTTAAGTACTCTTTCACGCTCTGCTTTTTGTCAACATTCATACGTTTCTAACAACCTCTGAAGTCAGAAGATCCCTGATCTCACTGGAACCCTTTGCATTACCTGTTTGCCCGGGAGCAATAAAGTCAATGGCAGCACCGAAGTAACCAGATACTTCTTCCGCTGTGTTAGATGGTTGTAACCCTGCCGGATTCGCCGAAGTGGATACCAATGGCACCCCTACGGTAGCGCAAAGGGCGGCAATCGGAGAGTGTCTTACAATCCGTACCGCCAGGCGCGGATGATTTCCTGTTATTAACTTTGAAACGCGTCCCGAATGCGGAATCAACCACGTCACTGGATTTTCTGAACCAGAACCCGCAAGTTGCGCATTTTGATCGCCAGTTAAATCAGGCGCGAAATGTCTCAATGATTTTACGCTGTGGGTAATTAGAATTAGTCCTTTAGTTGCCGGCCGATTCTTAAGTGCCAATATCCGTTTGATCGCAGTTTCACAACCAGCGTCACAGCTCAACCCCCACACTCCCTCCGCGGGGCAAGCAACTACCCCCCCTGTTTTTATTATTTTCGCCGCTTCGACGATGCCGGGATGATTTGCCCAGTCCATAATTCACGCTTAATTTGCTATTCTTTCCTGCACTACAGCGTCTTTATCCATTACGCTGCGTGCACCATCTTCACGATCGCGGATCAATTTTGTGTGGAGTGCCGTGTCGTTGACCGCGAGTATTTGTGTAGCAAGGTAAGCTGCATTTTTTGCTCCTGCCTTACCAATAGCAACTGTTGCCACTGGAATACCTGCTGGCATTTGAACAGTAGACAAGAGAGCATCCATGCCACCAAGAGAGGCATCTATAGGGAGGCCTATGACTGGTTTCAATGTCATCGCTGCAACAGCCCCCGCTAAGTGAGCCGCCATACCAGCAGCGCATATAAAAACCGCACAACCGCGATTGTCAGCATCCGTCACAAATTTCGCAGTTGCTCTTGGAGTTCGGTGAGCTGATGTTACTTTCACCTCGAAGGGAACAGCGAACCTTTCTAGAATTGCAAAACTTGCTTCTACAGTAGGGAGATCCGAATCTGATCCCATCAAGATTGCTACAAATGGTTTGTCCATGCTTTTATCACCTAGCTTTTCAGAGGGGCAGATTATCCGAACTACCGCTATACCGCAACCTCAGCTAACTTTACTCTTGACAAAATAACAAATTTCTCGGTTAACATAATACTTTTTACCGTTTAAAAAAATAGCAAGAGGAATAGCTTCGGAGCTTAGCCAGTTTAAGCTAAAAAAAAGTGTTACCGTGTTACGATAATGTCAGAAATTAATGATTATTGGCCTTTTCAAAATTAAGAGAATTTAAATTAATGCCTATACTAAATATTTTACAGTATCCAGATTCAAGACTGCGCTTGAAAGCAGCGCCGGTCGCGAATATCGATGACAATATCCGAAATCTAGTAGCCGACATGCTACAGACGATGTGGGAAGCAAACGGCATAGGTCTCGCTGCTACGCAAGTTGATGTCCAACAACGTATAATTGTCATGGATCTTCTCGGTGATCGAAGTAATCCCAGAGTGTTTATCAACGCTGAAGTTGATATTTTAGATGAAACACCAAGGGCCTTTGATGAGGGTTGCCTGTCGATACCAGAGGTCGTCGAAACAGTTGAACGACCGTCCAAGGTGATAATAAGCGCATTAAATGGGAAAGGCGAGTGGTTCAAAGAGGAAGCAGAAGGACTTTTAGCGGTGTGTATCCAGCATGAAATTGATCACCTTGATGGTAAGTTATTTGTAGATTACCTTTCATCAGTAAAGCGTCAACGCATCCGGAAACATCTCAAGAAAAATCGTACATAGGCAACTGATAACTTGAATATTGTTTTTGCTGGAACACCTAGTTTTGCAGCTACGCATCTTGATTTTTTGTTGACCAAAAAGCAAAACGTCATAGCGGTAGTAACCCAACCTGACCGGCCGGCCGGAAGAGGAAAAAAAACGATTGCAAGTGCTGTTAAACAATTATCGCTCAAGCATGGATTGAGAGTTTTACAGCCAACATCATTGAGATCAACGACTATGGAAGGTCAAATACGCGATCTGAATACAGACTTGGTGATCGTGGTCGCTTACGGCGTAATTTTACCAAAAAGCATCCTTGAACTACCCACATTCGGTTGTATTAACGTTCATGCATCGCTCTTACCGAAGTGGCGAGGTGCCGCTCCTATTCAACGTGCAATCGAGGCTGGAGACAAGAAAACAGGTGTAAGTATTATGCAGATGGATGAGGGTCTCGACACAGGATCCATAATATGTCAGTCTCAGTATCTTATAAAGCCTTCAGACACCGCCGCAGACCTACTAGGAGCGCTATCAAAACTTGGTGGTCCCGCGCTATTGAGGTGTGTTGAATTAATCAAGTCCGGCTCAGCAAACCCAATCACTCAAGATGATGATCAGAGTAGTTATGCTCCTAAAGTGACAAAATCAGAGGCATTAATTGACTGGTCGGAAGATGCCCAACAAATAGAAAGAAAAATACGTGCATTTAACCCTTCGCCGGTTGCATACACGACACTGAACTCAACCAGAATTAAAATTTGGCGCGCACAACTAATTGAAAAACTTTGTACCGCTCCACCGGGTGTCATTTTGTCCGCTGATAAAACAGGGCTAGCCATTGCCTGCCGTGACAAATGTTTACTCCTGCAAGAAATACAATTGCCGGGAAAATCGCGCGTAAGCGTTGCTAATTTACTAAATTCGAAAGCTTCTCTCTTTGCGACGGGAAATCAATTAGGAACGTGAAATATGGATGCGCGCCCCTTGTCAGCGAAGGTCATTGCGAAGGTATTCAACGGTAAGTCTCTCGCTGCAGAACTTCCGAGGGCTCTTGATAGCTGCGATATCCTCCATCAGTCTTTACTCAAAGATCTTTGTTTTGGAACATTACGCTCGCATCCGAAAATAAAACTCTTCGTGGATGCCTTGTTGACCAAACCAATGCGCACCAAGGACGTCGAAATAGAAGCACTGATCTATGTTGGCATCTATCAATTACTAACCCACCATAAACCNAAATATGCCATAGTAGACGAAACTGTCAAAGCAAGCGCAATGCTCAGGCGTGACTGGGCTAGGCCACTGGTCAATGCAGTGCTCCGAAATTTTTTACGAAAACGAAATGAGTTAGAAAAAAAGTTTTCCGAAAACCCGCGTTATTCAACAATGCATCCAGCATGGCTTATTAAGAGCTTGCAAAATGCTTGGCCTGAGACCTTAGTTTCCGAAATAATAACCGCAAATAATGAACGTGCTCCAATGACGCTCAGAGTTAACTCACAAAAAATTTCTCGCGATAATTACCGATTAAAACTTCAACAAGCGGGTATCAATGTCGAAATGACGTCTATAAGTGAACACGGTTTAATGCTTAATCCGCCTCTGGATGTTTTAAAGTTGCCTGGCTTTGTGGACGGAGAATGCAGTATCCAAGATGAAGCAGCACAACTGGCATCCTTTCTTTTATGCCCCTCACCCGGCGAACGAATACTCGATGCCTGTAGTGCTCCGGGTGGAAAGACAGGACACCTTATGGAACTCCAACCTAGATTGAAAGCGCTCATAGCTTTAGATCAAGACTCTCGGCGGATAAGGTTACTTAAAGAAACTCTTAAACGACTTTGTATGAAAGTCCAGCTAAAGGTTGCTGACGCCACTTTGACTCAAACTTGGTGGGACGGTATTTTTTTCGATAAAATTTTAGTTGATGCTCCATGTTCCGCTAGCGGCGTAATTAGGCGGCATCCAGATATCAAAATACTGCGGAAAGCCTCAGATATTGATAAGCTGAGACGAAACCAACTCAAACTCTTGAGTGGTGTTTGGGACGCGCTCAGACCTGGGGGTAAATTACTCTATGTAACGTGCTCAGTTTTGCCGGAAGAAAATGATCTGGTGATCAAAGATTTTATAAAATCCTGTTGCGACGTAAAAGTGGAGCACATAAGTTGTGATTGGGGAACGTCGACAGAATACGGAATTCAACTGTTTCCTGCAATTAATAGCCATGATGGTTTTTATTATGCAAGACTCAGAAAATCACTCTGACAAAAAATATCGGAAATATTAATGAAAATAATTATCGTGGGAGCTGGGCAAGTTGGCGCAACGTTAGCAGAAAATTTAGCGCGAGAATACAACGACATTACGGTAGTAGATGTCTATGAAAAAACTCTGATGATGCTGCAAGATAGACTCGACATAAGAACCGTTACTGGCATTGGCAGTCACCCGGATGTACTAGTGAGAGCGGGTATAGAGGACGCAGACATGTTAGTAGCAGTTACCANCAGTGATGAGGTCAATATCATTGCATGTCAAGTGGCCTACTCACTATTTCACACACCCACAAAAATTGCTCGAATAAGGGCCTATAGTTACACTAATCCAAAATTTTATGACAAACTTTTCAACGACAAACATATGCCTGTAGATGTAATGATAACTCCAGAACAAGTCGTAACTGATTACATTTCAAAATTAGTTGCTCAACCAGGAGCTCTGCAGGTGCTAGACTTTGCCCACGGAGTGATTCAACTGGTGGGCTTACGCGCTTTAAAAAATAGTCCATTGGTCGGACAAGAGCTAAGAACACTAAAAGAGCATATTCCTAACGCTGAGGCGCGAGTGGCTGCAATTTACCGCAAGGATCGAGCGATATTTCCCACTGGGGTGACCGTGATTGAAGATGGAGATGAAGTATTTTTTATTGCTGCACGAGATAATATTCGAAAGGTAATGAGCGAATTGCGCAAACTAGACAAGCCTTATCATCGTTTAATAATAGCTGGGGGAGGAAACATTGGATTCCGGCTTTCCAGGGCTCTGGAAAAAGATTACAGCATTAAGATTATTGAACAATCAAAAGCACGAGCAGAATTTCTATCGGAAAAATTAGATAGTACAGTTGTACTAAATGGTTCTGCCACCGATCAAGAGCTACTTCTAGACGAGAATATTGATCGAGCAGACGTTTTTCTCGCTCTTACAAACGACGATGAAGTAAACATAATGGCATCACTCCTTGCAAAACAGTTGGGCACCAAAAAAGTAATGACACTGATTAGTAATCCTGTATACGCAGATCTGATGCAAGGCGGAGATATAGACATTGCGATTTCACCTCAGCAAGCAACCATCAGCTCACTACTTGCGCATGTGAGAAAAGCCGACACTGTTGGTGTGCACTCGCTTAGAAGAGGCGCCGCAGAGGCGCTTGAAATAATAGTTCATGGTGATGAAAAAAACTCGAAGGTAGTCGGTCGCAGAATCGAAGAAATCGCTTCTCCCCCGGGCGCCACACTCGCTGCACTGGTTCGTGACGGAGAAGTCCATATTGCGCATCGGCACACAGTCATTCGGAATGGGGATCATGTTATCGTATTTGTGGTTGATAAGGCGCACACACGAGAGATAGAGAAACTTTTTACCGTGGGCTTCACTTTTTTTTAGGTGCCAATATGCATGCCACTGTAACAGCGCGAGTGCTAGGAATGCTTTTAATTTTATTCAGCACAACCATGCTACCTCCAATAGCCGTGTCCCTTTTATATTCAGAGACCTTTACCGGGATATTTTTGAGCGCTTTCTTAGTTACACTCCTTTCGGGATTAATGATATGGCTACCTGTCCGAAATAGCACCCACGAATTAAGAACGCGAGACGGCTTTATTGTTACGGTATTATTTTGGTTAGTATTAAGTTTATTTGGGACGCTACCGTTTCTCTTTTCGAACGCATTAGAACTGTCTTTTGTGGATGCACTTTTCGAATCGGTTTCGGGCTTGACAACTACTGGATCGACTGTACTCTCTGGTCTTGATAATCTGCCAAAATCGCTTTTATATTACAGGCAACAACTTCAGTGGTTGGGGGGTATAGGTATCATAGTGATTGCAGTAGCAATTTTACCTATGCTGGGTGTTGGAGGCATGCAGATCTATCGAGCTGAGGCCCCGGGACCGATGAAAGATACCAAGATTACTCCCCGAATTACAGAAACCGCAACAGTTCTTTTCAAGATATATCTAACACTCACCGTAGCATGCTCTCTCGCGTATTGGTCTGCCGGTATGTCTATATTTGATGCAATAACTCATAGCTTTTCAACCGTGGCTATAGGCGGCTTTTCGACACATGATGAAAGCATTGGATTTTTTAACAGTACTGCGATTATGGCCATTTGTACTTTTTTTATGGTGATCTCAGGAATTAATTTCGCACTCCACTTCTCCGTTTGGCACGACCGCGCATTATTCTTTTATTGGACCGATCCCGAGGCCCGAATGTATTTAACAATTTTATTGTCGGGGATTCTGATCGTTTGTCTTTTTCTTTATGCAAGTGGCACATATGGTTGGGATGAAAGCATAATTCAAGGCACGTTTCACCTAGTCTCAATAATGACAACAACTGGATTCGCTACCACTGACTTTTACGCTTGGCCTACTTTTTTACCGTATTTTCTTATTTTTTTATCATTTTTTGGCGCTTGTGCAGGTTCCACCGGTGGAGGCATCAAGATCGGGCGAATGTTAATCTTATTGCAACAGAGCATTAGAGAAATTTATCAGTTAGTGCATCCAAATGCTGTTCTTCCTATAAAAATAAACAATCGAAAGGTGCCCGACAGGATTGCTGATGCAGTTTGGGCGTTCTTCGGAGCGTACTTAGCGGTTTTTTATTTAATGGTACTATTACTTCTTGCGGATGGCCTCGATTATGTAACAGCTTGGTCCGCCACGGCCGCGTCATTAAATAATTTAGGCCCTGGATTAGGCGCAGTTGCGGGTAACTATGGTGAACTTACAAATTTTTCAAAATTGGTATTGTGTTTTGGTATGTTACTTGGTCGTTTAGAAATTTTTACTTTACTCGTTTTATTTTCACCAACCTTCTGGAGAAGGTAATTAAAAAATATTCCCTTTTACCTGAAAAATAACTACCCTCCAAGATCAGTTAACGATTCACTTTATTCGGCGCGCTTTATAAAAAGCTTCCTCCGAAATAGAGTGATATGCAATAACTTCAGATTTGAATTTTTCCAAAGACGCGGCCACCCGCCGAGTCAAGTCAGTTTGATCAGCCTGTTCATTTATCACCTCATTCGATATATTTCTCAATTCTAAAAGTACTGGTTCCGGTAATCGCCGCACTTTTACTCCATGAGTTTTGATAAGCTCTTCAAGTGCGTGGTTATTTTTTGCAGTATATTCGTCGAGCATGTTCTGGTTAATCGCTCGTGCCGCAACTGTGACTATTGCTTGTAAATCTTGTGGTAACCGATTAAAAACTTCTGCATTAACGAGTAACTCGGCAGCGACCCCAGGCTCATGCCAACCCGGATAATAGTAATATTCGGCTACTTGATGAAGCCCTAGTGCAAGGTCATTATATGGACCCACCCACTCGGTGGCGTCAATTACGCCAGTTTGCATCGCCGTGTAAATCTCTCCGGCTGGCATCTTTTCCACCAATGCTCCAGCACGAGAAAGAACATCTCCACCAAGTCCTGGTATTCGAATTTTTAAACCAACGATATCGGCAATTGAATTTATTTCGCGGTTATACCATCCGGCCATTTGTACGCCGGTGTTGCCCGCGGCAAAAGGTATCAAACCAAAAGGTTCATACATCTCGCGCCAAAGTTCCAATCCACCGCCGTGGTGAATCCAACTACTCATCTCTTGGGCATTCAAACCGAAAGGTACCGTAGCAAAAAATTCTGCACCTCTTGCTTTCCCCGCCCAGTAATAAGCTGCCCCATGTCCCATTTCGGCAGTTCCCTGTGAGACTGCATCAAACACTTCGAAAGGAGGAAGTAATTGCCCAGCTCCAAAAACTTTTATAGTCAAGCGTCCGCCACTCATTTGTTTAACCATGTCAGCAAAGTCCTCAGGTGCTGTGCCAAGCCCAGGAAAGTTTTTAGGCCATGTAGTAACCATCTTCCAATTGAAGACTTCCTTGCTTTTGTCTAATACAACCTGAGAATCTGCTCCCTTTGAACCACATCCCCAAAGACAAAAAGCACAGAATCCCAAAGTTAAAACTCTCATAATATTCCTCACTTTACGTATATCCCGATTGTTTCAGAATGGAAAATAATTTAAGCCGGAGACAATCGAGCTGAAGACAATATTAATATTTTCATACCAACTCCCTCAAACTTCACGTGCACTCTCGCACGTGGCCCGTTCCCTTCAAAGTTNAAGATTACTCCCTCTCCATAAACTGGATGACTAACCTGTTGACCCAGCTGAAAGCCTGTTCCGTCTCCCTCGTCGCTTCGAAAGTCCCCAGATCCAATACTCGTGGGTCTTGCAATGGCACTACGAAGACGAACCTCCTCGATTACATCCGAAGGTATATCTCGAATAAATCGAGAAATAGGGTTGTATGATCCACTACCAGCACCATACATAGAGCGATTTTCCGCAAAGCTTATAAATAACTTTTTCTTTGCTCTAGTAATACCCACATATGCTAGACGTCTCTCTTCTTCCAAACGCCCCGGCTCATCCAAAGACATTTTACTTGGGAAAATATTTTCTTCCAACGCAACCATAAATACCACGGGAAATTCTAATCCTTTTGCACTATGAAGCGTCATTANCTGAACCGCATCGTCTCCGTCTTCACCCTTTTGATCACCAACGTCTAAAGCCACCTGATCTAAAAATTGGAGTATTTCAGATCTCTCTTCTTCGTCTGGATAAAAATTTCTACATGCCGCTACTAATTCTTCAAGATTTTCAACTCTCGAGAGACCTACCTCACCTTTCTCACGGCGATAAAAATCTTTTAACCCACTTTTTTGGATCGCTGTCTCGACTAAGTTCGCAAGCGTGGCGCCTATCAAACCCTCAGACATAGAATTTATCAGTTCTGCAAAGCCTCGAACGGCATTATTTGCGCGTCCTGACAGACGCCCGTCTGAAATCATAGCCAAGGCTGCTCCCCACAAAGACATATTCTGTTCTCGAGCTTCTTGTCGAATGTTTTCCAGCGTTCTGTCACCTATTCCCCGAGAAGGAAAATTTACTACCCTTTCGTATGCACTGTCGTTATTTCTATCTACCATCAATCGCAAGTACGCCAGGGCATTTTTTATTTCCATACGCTCGTAAAATCTTTGCCCACCATAAACCCGAAAAGGAATGTCAGCTTGAAGCAAGGCTCCCTCAAGGACACGGGATATTCGGTTTGATCGATACAAAATGGCGATCTCGTCTCGACGATTTCCGCCGATAAGCCAGTGTTGTATTCGATCCGTGACATACCGCGCCTCATCATGCTCGTTATGGGCTGCATAAAGCGCTACCGCCTCCCCATCACCTGCATCCGTCCAAAGTTTTTTCCCCAATCTGCCGGAATTTCTCTGGATAACCGCATTTGCCGCTCTTAAAATATTGGATGTGGAACGGTAGTTCTGTTCAAGACGAACCAGATGCGCTCCCTCAAAGTGAATCTGAAAATTACGTATATTTTCTACTTTCGCGCCTCTCCAACCATAAATTGACTGATCATCATCGCCCACCGCAGTGACCTCTCCCAGATTACCAGCAATAAGACGCAACCACGCATACTGTACAGCATTGGTGTCTTGAAACTCGTCGACTAAAATATGCTTAAAGCGTTGCTGGTAGTGTAATAACACCGCGGAGTTTTGACGCCATAGCTCCAATGACCTCAAAAGGAGCTCTGCAAAGTCGATTACGCCAGAACGTTTGCAAGTTACCTCATACTCACGGTAAATATTTAACATTGTTTTTATATACGGATCGTCCGTCGGCTGTATATGAGAGGCTCTTACTCCCTCATCTTTTTGAGCATTTATCCACCACTGTGCCTGTCTAGGGGGCCAGCGTTGCTCATCTAAATTTAAACTTCGCATTATCCTCTTTATAATGCGCAGTTGATCATCAGAGTCTAAGATCTGAAAATTTTCATTTAAGTCTGCATCCCTCCAATGTAGTTTGAGTAGTCGATGAGCCAATCCGTGAAAAGTGCCCACCCACATCCCTTTTAAAGAAAATCCTAATAGCAGATCGATTCGTTCCCGCATTTCTCTAGATGCTTTGTTTGTGAAGGTTACCGCGAGGATTGAATGCGGTGCAACACTCTCTACCTGCACTTTCCAAGTAATGCGATGCACCAAAACCCGAGTTTTACCGCTTCCTGCTCCAGCCAAAACAAGTAAATGTTTTCGATCACTAACTACTGCCTCTTGTTGCGCGGGATTAAGCTTCTCTAAAATCGTAGTAACATCCATTTTTATATTTTATAAAAGTTTAAAAACCCAGTGTACGGTATTGGTGAATGAACATGGCAAACTAAACCACTTTTTTTGACTTATTTAAATAGCGTAGTATTTAACAGTCTGTTGTAATTCTTTCACCGTAGCGCTAACCTGACTCGATGAAGCCTGCGCAACTAACACAAGTTATAAGCGATTCCNTAGGAAAGCTACGTAAATCCGAAAAAAAAGTAGCTGAATTCGTATTAAAGCATCCACTGGCAGTTATAAAAATGCGCATTGTTGACTTGGCTCAGAATGCCTCCGTGAGTGAACCAACTGTAGTTCGTTTTTGCCGAGCGGTAGGGTGTCATGGTTTTCAAGATTTCAAGCTAGCGCTTGCCCAACAGTTAGCCTCCAGTCCAAGCTTTGGTCAAATTGCAGTTACGGATACCGATTCTACGCGAGAGTATACCCACAAAGTTTTTGATTCAACAGTAGACACCCTTTTGAAAGTTCGAGATTCTCTTGTGCTAGAAAAATTAGATGCCGCTGTCGAGGCCATCGCAGCTGCAAAAAGAGTTGAATTTTATGGCTTCGGAGCTTCGGCCGCAGTTGCTTTTGACGCGCNACATAAATTTTTTCGTTTACAAATTACTTCAGCTGCCTATTCGGACCCGCACCTCCAAAACATCTCCGCGACTTCCCTCCAGCCAGGAGACGTGGTAGTCGCAATATCTCAATCAGGTCGTAGTAAAGCTCTTCTCGACTCTATGCAAATAGTCAAACAGGTGCGCGGCATAACGATAGCACTGGCACCCACCGACTCACCGGTAGCAAAAACGGCAGATATCCCAATAAAGGTAGATGCTCAAGAGGACAATCAAATCTATATTCCCCTGACCTCGCGGATCGCTCACCTTGCTGTAATTGATGTCCTTGCCATAGGTGTCGCACAAAAAAAAGGGGCCAAGCTTGACGAACATTTAAAACGCTTAAAAGCAGGTCTCATCTCGCTTCGAACCCCAGCAACCGGGCACAGCCACTGCGTTACTATTACTGAGCAACACAAAAATGCTTGAGCAATAAAAACCATACCGAAGTAAATTATTTGTAGCGAGGAGGCGATGGAATTATACATGATGTACGTGACAAATAATTTAAATAAGCTGGATCTTTTCCCCAACGCTTGAGCGCTTGCGTTTCTAATAAGGTCACCCCGCTTACTTTTGTTACAAGAAAAGCAACAAAGAATGGGGATATCAAAGCCACCCATTGCAGTCCCGAAATTACCGGTGCTGCAATCATTGATATACCTATCCAAAGCACAATTTCGCCAAAATAATTAGGGTGCCTCGACCAAGACCAAAGCCCGGTAGTAATAAACGAACTTGCATTCTCATCAATGCAGCGGAATTTGCTTTTCTGGCGATCAGCAATAACCTCAAACGAAAAACCAAAAATCCACACTGCAATACCCAGCAAACCCAATAATCCCAAATCTTCCTTAGTATTAGTGGTAATTGCGACTAATGCCATAGCTAAAGTAATGAATACCCACAAACCTTGGAGAGTCCATGTCATCAAGAACCACCAAAAATCTAGCTTTATCTTGTCAAAGCGTGAGTCACGTCCCTGCTTTTTTATTCGAGAGAATAAAAAAGCCCCCAGTCTCAGAGCCCAAACACCAACCAATAGAGCTAACACTGAATCGCGTACGTCAACCGATCCGGACAATAACAGTGCTAAAGCGATTACAAATAAGTAAGATGAGCTTCCTATCAAATCATAGTAACGCTCTGTTTGGAAATGGTAGGCCGGTAAAAACGCCAACCACTGGATTACAAAAGCAACAGAGCAACAAATCACCGGAGTGGAAATACCATAAAGGTGAGCCCCCCTTTGGCCTATCAGTGTAGCGATCGATAGAGAAAATAAAACGCTTGCGACAATAATCAAGATGAATGAATTTCGAGTCATACAATTACTAAATTAAAAAGTTATTGGGATTTCCAATGTTATAGGTCATTGATTTTTGCGCTATCGGTGATTTTTTATAATATATTCTCACGATTTGACGACAACCAAATGCAACTCAATGTACAAAATACGATGACCATTGAGATTAAGTTCACCGTCGCTGAATATGACGCCTGAATCCATTAAAAGCGTATTTTTTTAAAATACGTAGAATAAAGTCACTTCAGGATCATTCTTGTCTGCCGTCGACAGAAAGCAAATAAACGTTGAGTAATTTGAAAAGTAAATATAGACACTTTTTATGAAGCTGTTAAAAAATAGATGACTTCTCCGAGAGTAGACTTCGACTCAACTAAATCGGTAAAATTACGAAATGCGTGATATGCATCATTAAATACCTATATTTCACTGCGGGACTTAAATTTTACCATAAACTCACTAGTTTCAATAATACCGCAAACATTGTGAGTCTCCAGCGACAAGAATTCGTAAAGGCGGTTAACCCGAAATTTCGCCAAATACTCGTGCTAATCTGGGGAACTGCAGAGCCTTCTGACCCGCATAAAAATGACTGTTGGCCTCTATGCTGTATTAGGCAAAATCATCTTGCGTGGCATTTAAGCTTGGAGAGCGACGTGCGATGTCTCCTGGCAACGACGATTTTACTCCTTCGAGCAAGAAGCTCAGGCGGGTGCAAAGATCCCTCCGACCGAGTCTCCGGCAATGATAAATTTTTTGAATCTATTCTGCCTTGGAGTTTCCTAAACGCGTCCTGAAACTGCTACTATCTGATAATCGATTATTTACTTTATTACCAATTTGCATCGACATGTGTTCTAAAATGTCCAGTATCCTATCATTAGCCACAATAGGTACACTAGTTTATTCTCTCTATATTTATACAGGCTTTACTAAACTGTTTAATTGGACAATGTCCAAGTTGTTTTTGTAAAAAAACAACCATCAAGAGAGAAACAGCAACAGAGTAGTGATACTGCATAAGAGTGCCAAGCTAACAGTTAAACCATTGAATTAACCAAGAATTATTCAATAGCAGTGTACCGAAAGCCCTGTCTATCAAAAGAGCTATGCGCTAAAAAACATCTTTAGCCAATGTAATGGCTCATCTTTTACAAAAAATTTCCACTTTTTAAGACTGCACTATTCATGTCGCAGATAATAAACTCACTGTCGCCTAAATCAAATACTGAATACAGGTGAGTTTTTACACCAAGAATGAACGCGCAAAATCATGTTATAAAAGTCATTTGATTTACTAAAAATGTAACCAATGGGTACAATTACTAAAAGTACCAAGAGATTGAAAACACAAGTATGAAAATTTTTAATTCTTTTCCATTCTACTGACACTTAATCAAGTTCTGATTTAAATTTTAGTGCCCAATTCACAAACAAACTACAAAATTAAAAGGGCAGTTAGTGAATAAAAAGCTGTTTAAACAAAATAAGCGAAAACAATCACTTTGGGGGTTTTGGGAAGAAATCGATTATTTAATCTTAGAGGAATGCACCCAGCTCAAACAAGAAGGATTTTTAATAGACGAATCGATTATGAATCGAATTTTGAAGGCTCGTGCTGAAAAAGATGCATCGGTGCTTTATGAATTACGTGAAAGGTTAAAAATATCAGTCTTTGATCCAAATTTTCAATTCTCGGAACCATCAACTCTCAGTGAAATAAAATCTTGTAGACCGGATGGTCCAAGAAGAGTATCAGTTGACCCCACGATTGATCTCTATGACCGAATTTACGGTGGTTGGTTAGGAAGGTGTGCAGGCTGCGCGCTTGGGAAACCTGTCGAGAAATGGACCAAAGATGTAATTAACAATTACTTAGAATTTTACAGTGCTCTTCCACTGGATAATTACATTCCAATTGGAAAGGGGTTTCCAGATAAACATCCTGAGGACATGCATTTCTCTGGCACAGATTGTGCTCGAGAACATATAAGCCGCATGAGTCGCGACGACGACATGGATTATCCGATTTTGGGCTTAATAACACTTGAGCGATGTGGCCTAGGCGCGACATCCTTGGATACAGCTGAAACCTGGCTTAACAGAATCCCTGCTAAATTTGTATATACAGCGGAACATATTGCATACCGAAATCTTTTAAACAGGATCAATCCTCCTCACTCTGGGAGTTATAACAATCCTTACCGAGAATTTATTGGCGCACAAATTCGGGNTGACATCTGGGGTTATATTTGTCCAGGATGGCCGGAAAAAGCAGCTGAGCTAGCGTTTAATGACGCCTGCGTTTCTGCTACAAAGAATGGTGTATATGGAGAGATGTTTGTAGCCGCAATGATATCCGGATCCTATCTTACGGATGATCCAACAGCGATCATTCAAATTGGTCTTTCAGAAATCCCAGAAAATTGCCGCTTATCGGAGGCGGTGAATAACGTGGTGACTTGGTCAAGAACAAAAGACAACTGGGAATGCGTTTGGCAAAAAGTGCAAGATCATTATGGTCATTATAATCCTGTTCATGTAATACCAAACGTTGCAATGATAGTCCTAGGAATCCTAAAAGGGAATCTGAATTTCCAGAATACAATCGTTACTACTGTCCTTGGTGGTTGGGATGCCGACTGCACCGGTGCAACATCAGGCTCGATTGCGGGAATTGTAACTGGTGCAAAATCACTGCCGGAAAAATGGGTTGGCGTATTCAACGACCGGCTAGAGAGCGCAGTCAGAGGCTTTCAAGACAACAAGATTTCGGAACTTGCTCGCAGAACTGTTGCAATCGCAAAACTATCGCTCGAAAGCTAGGGTATAAGGCTCAGAATCCCAGTTAGGCCATCTTTTGAGCGTTTGGGTAATGGTAGTTTTATCCCAAAACTCGTCACCTGGTAGTGGTACTCCGAGACAATTGAGCTGGCAAGGCGTCGCAAATTCAAAAATCAAACTCCAATTATTTTCTTTTTTTGACTGCCATACATGAAATCCAATTGCATCATTCCCTGATTTTTTGTAGCTCACGGTCATTGAGTACCGGCACCCCTCAGGGCGCGTCAGGTTAGTGCCACGGTGAAAAACATCCAATCCGTAGACAATTAGTGAACCTGCGGGGGCTTCCACTAATTTGGCGCACTCGGATAGCTCCGATTGCCGCGCTTTATAATTCTCAGAAATTTGTATTGCTCTCGATCCTAAGATCTTCGTCGAATCAGGCCTTGGAACATACTCAAAAGCACCAAGATCTGCATAAACATCCGATATGTAGATTAAAAAATTTACTGTACCAAAACCTAGTTGGGTAGAAGGGACAGTTAAGGTGTGGTTACTAAAATCGCAATGAAATGCCTGATCATAGTTAGTTGCACCTGTGAATTTAGCCCAAGTGTGCGATTGATATAAATATACAGCCTCCTCTTTTAACAACGCTTTAACAAAACTCATTAAGTGAGGGTGAAGAGAGATGAGATTTAAATCTATACCTGAGTCATAAGGTAAACTATCGATAAATTCGAATTGCTTTTTGAATCGGGCTCCATCTAGTAGAGCATCATCTTGTTTAGCGCCCCCCTTATCTCCGTACATTGCAACAAAACTTTCAAAAACCGGCACCACCTNACTCTTATCGAAAAAGTTCTCTATAACTACGACTCCATCTCGTTCCCATGTTGCTATATGCTCGGAAGTAAAAGGTTTTTTTTGTACCGGTTGCATAAGTTGCATAGTAGTCATCTTTTAGTTAAAAATCTAATGTCTTGATAACCTTGCATCGAAGATTACGCTCTACCTGCGGGAGCAAGTCCAAACCAGATCGATTGGGCGACATTTTTTTCTCGCATAGTTCTTCTGGCGCGTAAAATTAGCTGACCCGCCTCCGTTGAATCGTAAAACCACTCCTCAGTCGCCCACGAACCAATTGCCCCCTCTGCCAATTCACAGCTTATTTCTTCGTAATAAGATCGTATGTCATGCGCTGTTCCGTAGATTGATGCTGCCGAGAATCCAACCATATTCCAATCTGTGCCCTCAACTATCCGTAAAAACTTTTTAAGCGCTTCTGGTACTTCGTCAGCAACTATCTGCATTCCAACAGAAGTTCTTTTCGTTTTCCTGCGAGCACGATCATAAGCTGCTTTCAAAGCTTGCGCCTCATCCACAGCGGGATGCACACTTATGTCCATTCTCGGGGGAAGAGCACACAGCAGTGGCTCAGTGCAGTCTGAACTAATTCTCTCCGGAAATTCAATTAGTATGGGGCCTTTCGGTGCTTCTAACAAACAAAAAGCAGCTTTCAAAACATTATGTTGAAATGTTCTATCTCTTGGTTTTCCTAACGATCGGCCTACCGGAAATGCAGTGTAAAGAGCTCTTGGAACTCTCATACGTTCTGCAATATCCCTCATCGGAGTGAGAACAATGGTCGAAAGCCCTTTCGACTCAAAAATATGCGCGAGCGTACACACGGTACGCGGGCAAAGAGGTCATGTGCCTGTCAATAAAACAATGTCGACGTTCTCTTTTATCATGTCTCTTGCACAGCTTGGACCAGAATCTAACCGGATTTCTGACAACGTTGCTGATTGGTTTCCCGCGAAAGAATAATGGGTGTCCGCAACATCGCCGATTGCCCCCTCTTCTCGAAGCTCTTCAAGACGGTCAATTGGATAGACCACATTAATATCAGCGGCAAAACCACCGCGATCAAAGTTGACACTGTGATGTCCGAGTTTCAAATCTCTTGCAGCTCGCGAAAACGTCTCATAATGGTAATCACTATCTCCGAGTGTAAAACCATCACCACCGTCTCGATAAAGAGCAGCAGTGGTTACAATGGCGACTTTCGCTAAGTGGAGGGCTTTGGGTCGATTGAAGCTATCTACATCGAACTCTGGCACGGGCAGGCCTGCCGAGAACTTTTGCATTGCAACTTCGTCTTTTCCAAAAATGGACATGAATACCCCTGCCAAATAGTCACCAATCGGACACGATGGCAATGGTGAATCGAAAAGTCAACCTAATCCAAGGTCTAAAACACCTGAGTCAAAAAAATCACCCAAGAACACTAACGATATTAAAAAAATTTCTTTTAAAACATGAATTCTCGTGTTATCAATCTTTAAACTATCACGCCCAATTAATTTCTTTTAAGAACCTTTATCAACTCCTCGATCTTAGTGCTTGCGTCATCTGTGTTTGAAAAAGAGTCATGTACACAGCGCGATAGGTGCGTTTCGAGGATTTTCGTTTCAACGGTGTTCAATGCGTTTTTTGCGGCTTTAGTCTGATTGAGTATATCAACGCAGTATTCCCTCGACTCAATCATCCTAATAACCCCGTTTATTTGGCCTATAACCCTTCGTAACGAGGCGACTCTCTTTTTATGGCATGGATTTGTCATTAAGCCAGTGTACCAAAAAGTCACAGATAAGAAGTACCCCCTCAGGTATAGCAATATACGCCACACCAACTAAAATTTCTCGTTAATTTTTTGAGGGAATCCATGAGATATTTGTTACTGCTTCTGATAATACTTGGACAAAAAACGGTCGCTAATGATAAAGCCACTTCGAGGGCCGTTGACCATGCCCCAATAGGAGTAATGTTTGATCACTATCATAAAAAAGGTGAGTGGATGATATCAGCGCGGCAGAGTCACATGGAGATGACTAACAACATTTTCAACGGAAATGCTGTCTCAGTTGCTGATGTGCTGGAAATGCCAAATCCTTTGAGTATCCAGCCAGCAAATCTCTCGATTGTTCCCGCAAAAATGGGAATGCAAATGACGATGGTTGGAGTGATGTTTGCTCCAACAAACAAAATTACTCTGATGGCTATGATTAATTATATTTCTAAAGATATGAATTTAAATACTCATCAAGAAATTATGAGTCGAGATCTAATCGGTAGTTTCAGCACATCCACAAGTGATGTGAGCGATATGACAATCAGTACACTTATTAAACTGAAAGAGGATGACAAATCCCGGTGGAGTGGAGAAATTAGTCTTCAAAAATCGTTAAGCCAAAAAGATATCGAAGGCAATGTATTAACCCCTATGGGACAAACAATGGAAATGGTGCTTCCGTATGCGATGCAAACGGGAGATGGCGCATCTAGGTTTACATTTGGTATTACTAACATAAGAAAAATTACCGATAATTTGATTTGGGGTAATCAGGTTCGCACCAAAGCGGTGATAGATGAGGATGCGTGGGCATTCGGTAATCAGTACTCCGTTACCACGTGGCTACAATACGAAGTTAGCAGGCAATTTTCTGTATCAACGAGGCTAAAATTTGATCATGAAAATAAAATTTTAGGTAGAAATCTCTCAGTCGTAGCTCCAGTGCAAACTGCTAATACCGAAAATTATGGAGGTAAAGAGTTACAGCTCGGTCTAGGGGCCAACCTTCTAGCAAAACTATTACACGGAAAAAATGACAGACTTGGTTTGGAGTTGTTAATTCCTTTGCAACAAAATAAAAACAATCTTCAGATGGCAACAGACTATAAGATCATATTTGGGTATCAAAAGGCAATTTAACAACTTGCCTTACGCATTAGTGAACGTTTTATCGGATATAGCGAAGACTTTCATTTAATAGAGCCCTCGTTTCTTCGAAGTCAAAAAGATAGGGGGTATAGATATACAAACAGGTCAATCATTTTTCTTTTAGCCCTCCTATGGAAAATCTGTGTGCGTCTAAAAACTACAACACATAATCAACGGAGACCTGATACTCAAATTTGAAGAAAAAAAAAATGTTAGTTAAGATTACCAATCAACTAAATAAGGATCGATTTACATGAAATCGTATCGTATTTTTTACAGCGTTTTACTTTCAGCAAGCATACTGTCTTCGATAGCGTCCGATGCCGGTGCTGATAGAGATACCTTTCGCGACCAATATAGGCATCCAGTTCAAACAATTACTTTCTTCGGTTTAAATCCTGACATGACCGTAGTAGAAATTTCTCCCGGTAGAGGCTGGTACACTGAGTTTTTAGCTGATTATTTCAATGGAGAATTGATAGCCGCGCATTTTGATCCTGCCTCACCTAGCAAATATCACCAGAATTCATTAAAAAATTTCCGGAAACTTTTGGACTCCGATTCCGACCTCTTCTCAAATGTTTCTGTTCAGATCTTTGATGCAAGCAAAGAAAAGTTTACTGTCCCTAATGACTCTGTTGATGCAATTGTCACATTTAGAAACATTCACGGGTGGGTGAGAAATGGAAAAGAACTTTCTGCTTTCCAACTATTCTATAAAGCACTCAAGCCAGATGGAATACTTGGCGTGGTACAGCATCGTGCAAATATTGGAACACCCTCAGATACCGCGGGTTCTACCGGATATGTCTCAGAAAAACATGTTATCTCAGTTGCTGAAAAAGCCGGTTTTTTCTTAGAGGCGAGGTCCGAGATCAACGCGAACCCTAGAGACACCAAGAACTATGAAAAAGGTGTCTGGACTTTACCCCCCTCTTTGCGTTTGGGAGATCGAGACAAGGAAAGGTACCTAGCAATTGGGGAAAGCGATCGAATGACTCTAAAGTTCCGCAAGCCAAATTTACAGAGTAGTTTTCAAAACTCCTAGCTTGCGGGAGATATGTAATAGCCGTTTCGCACGTCAGCAAGTGTAGAATCTTTTGTGTAGTCATTTGCCGGAACGGTTTTAAAATGTAAGTGTCATCAATCTCGATGCCTTACCAAAACTATTCCACAATGCGAAATAGTTTTGGGGACATTTAGCGTCACAATTTTCTATAGAATTTGTATAATATTTTTTAAATAACCTATCAAATTTAGTTTCTAATCGATGCACCGAATGAATTGTTTTAACACGACGGATTGCTAAACTGATTAAATATTACTGCGATTTTCCGACATATCTTCGCGATTTTTAATTATGCTTGCTCGACGCTCAGAAATATCTGCTTTATTCTCCATGAGTGCATCCGAATTCTGCATCGAGGACGCAACAAGATCTTTCATTCTCGCGCGATTTGCTTCCACATTTTCGCTTAATTGGTTAAGTAGATCTGTGTTGTATCCAATCATAGCCGCATTCTTCTCAGCAGTTGCACCTGCAGGAGAAATAGACCCTTTGAGCATATCTGAATTAACTTTAATATTTTGAGCGTTGTAGTTAACAATTGACTCATTAGCTTCCATAATGGACTTATTAACTTCAATCAGCTGGGAGTTAATATCTGCCATTTTTTCACTAATCGCAAGCACGGAGCTATTTAATCCAGAGCGATGTCTTAAGAATTTTAGCGACATTCCATTTATTGCAGCATTGACGAAGTTTTTTTCGGTATCAGTTTCAGCGTCAAGACCAGCCAAAATATTATATGTATTAGAGACAATATCGTCTGTATTTTGGTTAGCGAGCTGCCGATTACCCATAAATGCTGCAGCGTAATTGCTAAGAATCATTTGCCGATTTTCCTCTATCATTGATCTTGATAAGTACACGAGGGCTTTATTTTCCATCACTGCGGCCTTTATGTTGCTAATCGCCTCCTGATTCACAGCTATTTTACTTTTGTTCTCATCTACTTGATTCATAACATTTCCCTCTAATTTATAATTTTTATAAAACACGAGTGTCAAGATCTCAATCATTTCAAAAAAAGTCAAGCAGTGTTAGTGAGGATATACAGTAGGCTGTGCCGTTTTAATACACACTATAAAAAATATTACTTCGAAAGGCTCAGCCACTTTTTGTTTTAAAGTCCACCGAAACTTAAGTAGTCATCCAATTCTGTCCGAGCGAAATTAGAGGCGGCTATTAAAATATATTAAAATATATTTCTAATAAAATAAGAAAGATCCAAATAGTGTTTTTTATAACCAGAAAACTTACTTCAATTTAACGGTTGTTTTTTTATTCTTTGGCAAAAAATTCATCAGTCCGGTCACGGGCATTCTGTCGTATGTTCGCCCAAAAATAATCGTAATCATAACCATGAGTATTTCGTTCGAGAAATGAGAATATTCCCTGGTCTTTCGACCGCTCCACTCTATCCGCATTCACCATCAACCAATTTGACGATTTATGTGTGCGACAATACGCTGAAACATCATTTTTGATCAAGTCTGATAATACATTGCCTTTTGACGACTTCCCTTTAACAGTCAATATCGCCCCAAGATGATCCTCCCTTTTACTAGGTTTTGAATCAGTTTTCCATGTAATTGGATTCACGCAAATTTGACTATTATTTTTATATCCACTGTAGTCAGCGCCATTCCAAAGGCGATCGTTCTTGCCTTGCATGAATTCGGCCGGAGTCTTATCGCCCCGATGAGAGTCCCAACTAATAAAACATCCCAACTGGAGGGGGCTGTCACAGACATCGATATCACTCAACCCCTCATCAACAAGCGCATTGGGTAATCGATGTCCGATTGCATAAACAGCTATCAATCTATCCATCAGCGCTGTCTCGCTAACCTCTTCCATAACGAGCCTTGCCAAGTGAAAAGAACCCTGACTATGGCTCGCGAGTATAAATGGTTTGTCATCTCCAATCTCCTTCAAAAAGTAAAAAAAAGCGTTTCGAATATCCGTATAACCAATCTCAAAGACTCTATTACCGATATCATCCTCAGGATAAGGGAGGCCTGACTGGCGGTATCTGGGAGCATAAACAACACAACAATCATTGAATACCGACGCCTGCGTTGCAATTGATCCTGAGTCGGTACGTGTGTTTACTTCTAAATCATTCATTGACTGAACATAATTATCGCTGGATCCAAACGTAGTTGGGTGCAGAAAAAATGCCGCTGCGGGGCGAGAATTATATGGTACTGCAGAAAGATCGGAGGGAAGCCTATCCGCAGCGTTATTTGGTCCCGGCCATCCAGCCCAACTAGAACGCAACCCATAGTCGGGTGCTGCGGGTATTTGAATTTTTCCGAACGCCTGATCAGGAGAGTTTGCCTTTAACAATACCAAATACATGGTAGATAAGATCACTGCAGAAACTATTGGAAATAAAAATAACCCCCACAAAATGATTTTTACTGGTTTATTCATATCGACGGACGCCATTAATGATTCTGTGAACAATTCACTAATTATTTATCAAAGGAGCATAGTTGACTTGGTCTGTCATTTCTAAATAGAAATGTAATTAACTGACGAGGCAATTATTAGTGTTGTTTGTAATAATTACACTACTTCTAGTGTAAAATTAATTTTAATTAATCGAAAGGTAAAAATTCGTTATTTTGTGGAGGCTATTGCTCGATCACATTCTGCAAGGTGGTGAGGGAAATTTTTCTAACGTTTTTATTGGCCATCTCGGTCAGATGACTTTATGTTGACGGCACCCTGAACATCAAGTCTTTAGAGGGACACAAACAGTTAGGGGACCCCAAAAAAATCCAAACTTTCGTCTAAAAATGGTGTAGGCTCACATTTTGATGCACTTGAGCCTCAATGTGAACCTCTCCTTTGCACAGCTTGGGGTTATGAGTATGACGGATGACGGAAAGCTGATTTCGTGATTTCGCGTACCGTCGACAATCCGTTCTAGGAAATAGTTCGATGAACATCTCTGAGCAAAAAATCAATAAGTCGACCGATCCGAACTTGAAATTTTATTCAGATTATAAACTTGATATCTGCAGTCAACTCAGCAAAGGATCGATATAGAAAGACTTAATATTTGCGGTTAAAGGATGGGAATTTTTATTACATTTTAATAAGGAAAGACTATGACAAGTTAACAGCGTTGTTTTGCATAATATCTAGTAATTCATATTTCTCTTTGGCTGGGTAACTTAAAATTCAGTATTAACTCACTTGATAGTATATTTTAAATATCGGTTCTTACAATTGCTGGAGCTTTTCCCTTTGCGGAGTAAATCGAAACAGTATGCCCTTCAATTGCTAATTTTCTGATTATGCCTGAACTGTCTTTTTTTAATTTTTTAGCAAAAATAAAGTCATAACTTACAACATCATTAGCACCACAACTATTTCTATTCACTAATATTGCATCAGAACCATATGTGTTAGAGGCTATTATAAGACTGTCATTCTCAAAACAAACCAACCTAATTAACACCGATATATTATTGCTAATCGGAATTGAATCAATCTCGAAGGAGCTAGATGGTTTATCAGAACTTTGAGTAATACTCGAGACAAAAATAATAATAAAAATTAGCACAGTATTAAGACCTATAGAAGTTCAGTTATCGGGAATGACCAAATTGAACTTCCTGACCATCCCTATTGTTCCCCATGACTGAGGTTACAATTACTGACTCCAAGAGTCCCCTAAGAAACTCCTATTTGTTCTTTGTTGACTTGATGTTGGTGTTTATACGATAAGAAAACTGTTTCACCCAGTCTACCTAGATGGGGTTTTCGTCTAACTGATCTGGTTCCTCTTGAATTGCGACGCGGCATGCTCCGCGTTTTATTGTTCTGATCTACATAACTTGAATTTTTTCCGGTGTCACACACTTGATAAAAATGTAAACTAAGATCTGAAGTGACGTAATTAAAGACCGCTCTGAAAGAGTCTTTAGTAATAATGTCAAATTTAAAATTTATTGATCTATTTGCTGGAGTAGGTGGATTTCACTTTGCTCTTCGAAACCTTGGTAACAAGTGCGTTTTTTCCTCAGAAATAAACAGTAGTGCTCAAAAAGTTTACCAACGGAATTATGGCGTTTTACCTCATGGTGATATCAAATCAATTGACCCCTCAGAGATCCCAGGTTTTGATATTTTGACTGCAGGTTTCCCGTGTCAAACGTTCAGTCTCTGCGGCAAGAAAGACGGTTTTAAAGATGAGTCCAGAGGAACCCTATTTTTTGACATCGCTGAAATTCTTAGATTGAAACGACCACAAATGCTGTTTTTGGAGAATGTCAAAGGGATAGTAACCCATGACAAAGGCAATACCATTAAAACGATTACCGGAGTGCTCAAGGAACTCGGGTATACCATTTATACAACGGTATTAAATACCTATGATTTTGGTCTTCCTCAAAATAGAGAGCGGTGGTATTGCGTCGGATTCTTAAATCCCATTGCATTTGAATTCCCAGTGGGCAATAGAAGGGGAAGCACATAAAAAGAGGTCATTGATCCTTCACTCCATGATGTTGAGTTGCTTCTTCCAAAAGATGAACATGAAAGAATCGATTATCATTTTAAGCACCACAACAAAAACCAAAGAGTAGAACACTGCGGCAAAGGTTACAATCCAAAATCAAAAAAAGGTAAATATGGCGTTTTTTCCTACTTAAAATCAGATAATTCACTTCGTTTTCACACGGGAGACAGCGCTAAAAGTCAAATTCAAGATGATTATTACGTTTCTCTGCAAGGTATTGCACCAACGCTAATTGCAACAAGAGCACCCAAAATGTGGGACTTAAGGAGGCATATGTCCGTGTTAGAATGCCAAAGAATACAGGGTTTTCCAGATAATTTTGATTTTTCTGATGTGACGATTAAAGTTGCAAAAAAACAGCTGGGAAACGCAGTTACTGTTAGAGTAGTTGAAGAAATTGCTGCAAATATGATTTATTACTATGACAAAAACGCGCCCGATGTCCGAAGTGACATATCCAAGAAATATTGCTCAGGAGCGCGCTCTTTGATCTCCTCAAAACATTGATTAATTTCCATTTTTTTCTTCTGATTTATTTAATTAATACAAGTATTTTACAGGATATTTGTAGGGCACATCAGACACCATACTTATACCATAGGTAATGTACCCCTATACTTTTTCAATTGAATTAACTTACTCAAAATCAATATCACCAAGAGTTGGTTCATCTCGAGTTTCATCAAGGAACTTCAAAGGAGATGTACTCAGTAGATCAATACAAATGTATCGAATGTGGTTTCTATTTTTGAGGTTGGGATTGNATTGTGAAGATAANAAGATCCCTATTATTGATTATGTNAACAACAAGAAAATCAAGGTTCGAGTAAATAAGAAATTTTACAAGGAATGGGATTTAGAGAGAGTAAGAGAAGATAAGTTTGATGATTGGTGGAAGGATAAAAGAACTTTGTTTATCGAATCAAAACCAACAATAGTTAATAAGATCGTAGATGATGAAAATTCAATCTATGTTCGTATTGATAAACGATCAAAGATTGAGGATGTGATTAATGAATTAAGAACAATCGTTAAACCCACTCCCACTTTTACATCTAAATTCGGTATTCAAAAACAACACAAATATATTCCCACTCACGTTAAATACAATGTGTTTGTATGGAAACAAAATGGGTATACAAGAACCNNAATACTCAAGATGTTGAATCAATCTTACAANTANTACAACACACGNATTCCGAAAGATGAATCAAGTGTGAGAAGGTGTTTGAGGAATAGTGAAGATTTACTTCTAAGTACTTCTAAAGGTGTTTTTTGAACAACTAANAGTTNCATATTGNGTNANTGAATNAANGTTCTTATTTACACTCTCTCGATGGTAATTCGATACGAAGAATTTTGAGNAATACAGGTAGTTTGNTTATNGATACAAATCTAGNAAATTTNGGNATCAAAANAGAAAAACCNATCTATTGATTCATACAATTAATTAATTNACTTCATCTTTTTGGAANNTNNATACACTCCTNTNTCGTANNTNTCAATTNNTTCTAANGNNCCATCTNCNCGNAAAANTTCAANNNTNGNANCTATCTCCATTTTCGTAAGTNTNAATTTGTNCTNAAGNTCCATCTNCANNGAAAACTTCAACTTTTGAAAGAAGTCCATCTTTGTAA
>NZEU01000032.1 GCA_002689135.1 Porticoccaceae bacterium | reverse complement strand
GCTAAGTGAGTCTAATATAGTCAGCTCTTCCTCTAGGACCGGGACTTTTTTACTCAAATTATTTACCTTAATCATAACTAATTCCCAATTGCTCCAGTTTTCTGGTAAGTTCTGAACAAAATATCTAAAAGGAAAATATCCTGCGCCATTATAGTACGATTACATTAGCCGTTTGTTGCTTAGTTTTTTTAAGCCCTCAGAGCCAAGCCGCCAAACTTCTCGTTCTTGGGGACAGCTTGAGTGCTTCCTATGGCTTTGAAGAACGGAGTGGCTGGGTGAGCCTTATTAAACATCATTTCCAACCAGATCATGAAATTATTAACGCAAGTATAAGCGGTGATACAACTGGTGGCGGTTTGATGCGGTTACCTCAACTTTTAATTAAATTTTCGCCGACCCATGTACTTATAGAACTTGGCGCAAATGACGGCCTGCGCGGTTATCCTCTCTCTTTTATTGAGGAGAATATAAAAAAAATGATTGAAATCTGCCGATCTAAGGGTGCAAGACCAATACTTTTTGGTATGCGAATACCAGGGAATTATGGCAGTCGTTATGCGGAGGGCTTTGCGAATATTTATAGTAAAGTCGCTACAGAAAAAAAAGTCGACCTATTGAATTTCGATTTCTATGAAATAGCCGAGACGCAATCACTCATTCAGAGTGATGGACTACATCCTACTGTAAAAGCACAACCGATTATCAAAGAAAAGGTTCAGCAGTTCTTAACTAAGACCCTCGGCTACTAAACTCGACGGAAGTACCTTTTATATGCTGAATCGGTTGAAAATAATCGATCAATAACTGTAGCTTTTCTATTCCTCGATACTCGTTAATTTGAAGCCGATAAACACACCGAAGAGCACTTGTTTTTTCATTATTCCACTTATCGACATCTACATTAAAACAAATTGCATCTAACATCGAAGCTTCATGCTCCGGGTGTGATAGCGTCATTTTGAGATGTTTTTTGCTCAGAATTTGCTGCTTCTCAACGANGAAAATTCCATCAAATGTTGGTTCTGGAAACTGCGCTCCCCAGGGACCAGCGTCATGTAACAGCCTGGCTGTTTTAATATTAATTTGTGTTATGTCTAGTTCTCCATCACTCAGACAAACAGCGATAAAATCTTCCTTTTTCAGCTTCTTGGAAACATGCTGACGGAGCACAGTAAAAAGCAACTCCAGCTGATCCTCGCATATACTCAAACCCGCGGCCATTGCATGACCACCAAATTTCATTGCGAGGTCGGCATGTTCTAAAGCTACAGACTCAAGTGCATCTCGAATATGGAGCTTTGGAACTGAACGACATGAGCCTTTTAACTTATAAGGAGGCCCAACACTTTTGGACTCGCGGGCAAATATTAAGACCGGACGTTGATACCTCTCCTTTATTCGTGAGGCCAATAATCCCAGTATGCCCTCATGCCAATCAGGCTTGTACAAACAAATCACGTTTGGTATGCAGTCGGCTTGCCCCAGTTGCAACCCCTTGAGCAAATGTAATGCCTCGGCCTGCATACTCTCTTCGATAGATCGTCTTTCTTGATTTAATGCGTTAAGCTGATTTACTAACTCTGATACCGCACCCATGTCATCAGTCAAGAGGCATTGAATCCCTATTGAAATATCCTTCAGCCTCCCGGCTGCATTTAGCCGAGGTCCAAGCTTGAATCCTAAATCAGCGGCATTTACCGTGCTCTGGTTCTTTCCAGCAACTCTCAACATTGCTGAAATCCCAGGACGACAGCGACCTTCTCGAATGCGTTCCAATCCGTGATGGACAAGAGTTCTGTTAACCTGATCCAGAGGGACGACGTCCGCAATAGTGCCAAGTGCTACTAAGTCAAGCCATACCGATAAATTTGGCTCTAATATCCCCTGCGATACAAACCAATTTTTCTCCCTCAATGCGATGCGGAGAGCCAACAGTAGATAGAAAGCAACCCCGACGCCGGCTAAATTTTTGGAGGGGAATTTGCAACCTAGTTGATTTGGATCGATGATTGAATGGGCGTCAGGCAATTCTTCACCCGGCAAATGATGGTCTGTAATAATCACATCAATACCGTATTGGGACGCCTTGTCAACGCCTTGGAAGCTAGAAACACCGTTATCCACAGTGAGAATGAGAGCAGGCTTAAATTCCATTGCCAGATCCACAATCTCTGGACTGAGCCCGTAGCCAAACTCGAATCGATTAGGAACCAAATATTGAACTAATGAAAATCCCATTCCCCTTAATCCGAGCATCATAAGCGCTGTACTAGTCGCCCCGTCAGCATCAAAATCGCCAATAATTAAGATCTTTTGTTTTGATTGCAGTGCATCAACAAGCCTGCGCACAGCGGAGTCGATTCCCAACATTTTAGAGGGGTGAGGTAGGGCAGAGAATGTTTTGTCAAGCATTGACACGTCAGTAATGCCGCGATTTGAGTAGACCCTTTGAAGGAGCGGATCTAAATTTTTCAAGAATAAGAGGTTATCAGCACTCCGCCGACTTATAGTTTTTTCAAAACTCTCGTGCCGAGAAAGACCCAACCCTTTCAGTCTCCACCTGTCGTTTAATTTCGTGTATGTGTTACAACATTTTTTAGCTTAAGAAGCATTTTTACAATCGCTTTAGAGATATCCAACCCATTTTCCAATGAGATAGCTGACTATTCCTAACACGGCTACTATAGACCAAGTCACCAAGAATAAAAGAAAGCCTCTAAAAGGCTTTCTCTCAATAGTATTATATCCGGTGCTTATGAACTGTTGCACCCTTTCGAGATCTTCTTGAGAAAGTTTCGGTTCATCCCGCATAATAAAATTCGCACTCGTTATCGCCAATCTATAATAGTCATGTTACGTACATTTTGTTGTCTACGATTAAATCTTAAGACACTCCCAATATGCCCTTGGCAGTGTGACCGGAGAACCCATAAATCTTTGTTTGTATCTCCGCATATGGTGGTTACAAACACAAAGCTGACTATCTAAATCTTACACNCCTACAAAATCACCGACTCTGTCCGCTATAAATTTTTGAACCTCAACCTGATTATTTTCCAAAATATGCATGTACTCAGTCCTGAGAAATAAATCATGTAAATGATCGGGCAAACTTACAGCTATATCGCAACCCGCCTGCTTTACTGCATCAGGAAACTTAGCTGGATGCGCTGTTGCAAGGCTTACCATCGGAGTTTCTTGATCTGCTCTACACCCACGAGCTGCAGACAAACCAATCGCAGTGTGAGGATCTAACAGGTATCCATTACTTTTGTTCACAGAACGAATCATCTCAAGCATTTCATGATCATCACATCGATAACTTGTGAAAAGCTGTTGGATTCCAGCGCGCACTTTGCATGTCAGCTTCAAGGTNCCTTTTTTTAATTCCTCCATTAATTTGGCTACACACGCACCGTCTCGACCATAGACATCAAAAAGTAATCTTTCAAAATTACTAGATATCATTATATCCATGCTAGGAGCCAAGGTCTGACGCAGAGAACGAATGCTGTGGTCGTTGGCACTCACACAGCGATGGAGTATATCATTACTGTTTGTTGCTATTACAAGTTGCTTAATGGGGAGTCCCATTTTTGAGGCAATATATCCTGCAAAGACATCACCAAAATTGCCAGTTGGGACAGAAAAGGATATGAAATTGGACCTAATATCTAGATGNAGGGCGGCCCAGAAATAGTAGACAATTTGAGCCATTATTCGAGCCCAATTGATTGAATTAACTGCCACTAGTTGAAGTTCATGCGGAAGGAATGATTGGTTACCGAAGCATGCCTTGACCATATTTTGACAGTCATCAAAATTCCCCTTCAGAGCGATATTAAATACGTTATCAGATAATACTGTTGTCATTTGCCTTCGCTGTACTTCAGACACACGTTGGTAGGGGTGGAGAATAAACATCCTTACATTCTCGCAATCTCGACAACCCTCTATCGCAGCTGATCCCGTATCGCCAGAGGTTGCGCCCATAATTGCTACCTTTTTATTCTTCCGTTTAAGCAAATAATCAAGCAACTGTCCCAAAAACTGTAGTGCAAAATCCTTGAAGGCCAAAGTGGGACCATGAAAAAGTTCTAGAATCCACTCATTGTGCCCAGTCTGAATTAACGGTGCCGTAGCTGAATGATTAAATGAGCTATACGCAATATCGATCAGCATTATAAGGTCTCTTTCTGGTATGCAGTCCCCAATAAACGGTTGCATAACTTCAAACGCTAATTGTTTGTAGGATAATTTTTTCCAAGCTACNATATCAGAGATATCGAAATGCGGGATGCTGGTAGGAACGTAAAGTCCGCCATCAGGAGCCAGACCCGTCAAAATGACTTCGTCGAAGCTTTTCGGTTCTCCACCACCGCGGGTGCTTACATATTTCATTTAATATTCCCCCAGAAAATTGGTCAAACCTGATCCAATCTCTCAAGACGAATTATCACCGCATCGCCCTCTACCGTGTCTAATTGCTGAATCTTTTTTAACGCCAAGTTAAGATGTAGTTCCGTGATGCTCTTTGTTATAACAATCACATCAACATAATCGATCCCGAGAGGCTCCTCTTTTTGGATAATCGCCTCGATACTGATTCCAACTTCTGCCATGATGGTCGTGGCTTTTGATAACACGCCTGGCGTATCGTGCATAGAAAAGCGAAGATAATAACAAGTCTCTATTTGCTCAATAGAGAGAATTTTTTTATCTTTGATGTCCGCTAATTTTATACCAAGCGGCCTTATTCTGCTTGGTGTGGAAGAAGTGACAATACGACTTATGTCAATAATATCAGCAATAATTGATGATGCTGTGGGTTCAGACCCAGCTCCCCGACCGTAAAAAAGAGTACTTCCAAGCGCATCACAGTCAACCATGATTGCATTAAGGACATCATCAACACTTGATAACAAGCATGACTCTGGTACGAGTGCAGGATGGACGCGAAGCTCAATCCCTGTTGGTTTTTGACGCGCTATTCCGAGGTGTTTAACGACATATCCGAGTTCTGAAGCGTATGCGATATCGCGAAGTTGCAAGTGAGTAATGCCGTCCTTATAAATATTTTTAGTATTTAAGGGTATCGAAAAAGCTATCGACGCAAGAATCGCTAATTTTTGAGCTGCATCCGTGCCATCAACATCAAAAGTAGGGTCAGCTTCGGCATAACCCTTCTCTTTAGCTTCTTCTAAAACATCATGAAATTTTCTCTTTTTACTGGCCATTTCAGATAGAATAAAATTACTTGTTCCATTAATTATGCCAGCCATCCAGTGAATGTCATTGGCTACAAGCCCCTCTCGTAGAGCCTTTATTATGGGGATTCCGCCAGCGACCGCAGCTTCAAATGCCACCACAACTTGGTTTTTTTCAGCCTCGAGAAAAATTTCTTCCCCTCGTTCTGCGATTAGGGCTTTATTAGCAGTGACCACATGTTTTCTATTACGGATCGCGCTCATTATCAAATCAAACGCTACCGATGTACCGCCGATTAGTTCTACAACAATATCAATGCTAGGGTCTTCAGCAACCTGTAACACGTCATCTGAAATTTTCGTTGACGCGATGTCACAATGGGGATTAAAGCTTCGCGTCCCTATAAGGGACACTAAAATGTTACTTCCAGCGCGTGCTGAGATTAGGTCGGCATTCCGCTTGAGAACAGTGTAAACTCCACCTCCNACGGTGCCAAGACCGCACAAACCGATGTTAATTGTCTTCACGCCATTTCCTCTGGTGGATTTATGGTGCTGAACACCACATTTGTGTGTTGATTACACTTGGGTAGGAAAAGAAGGATCAACTCCTTTTCTTAAGACCGAGTAAAATTGCAAAGTCTGCCGCTGATCGATACCCTGGCACCATAGTTCCATCCATCAAAATCACTGCAGGCGTTCCGTTCACTCCAATCTCTCTGCCAAGATGAAAGTGTGATGCTACCGGGCTCTCGGTACATGTTTTATTAGGTAATATCTTTCCTGCCTTCAGTCGGGTCAAAGTGTCTTCCGGATCATCCGAACACCAAGCTGTGGTGATTTTATTGTATGAAGGCGAGTCAAAACCAGCCCTAGGGTAGGCGAGATAGCGAACCTCAATGCCATATGAATTTAATTCGTCAACTTCATTATGTAGTTTGCGACAATACCCACAATCTATGTCGGTGAAAACGTTCATAATAGCTTTTGTACCCTCCTTAGGTGCGAAAACTATCATGTCACTAACGTCTAGTTCAGCGAAGATCTGCTTACGATCAGAAACCAAACGGAGTTCCTCAACATCAATAAAGCCATTTTCCTCGATTCTGTAAACTGAGCCATCAAAAAAATGACTTCCATCTTTCGCAACGTATAAACTGGGGCCACTTTCGATGGAAATTCTGACATAATTGGGTATGTCTGATTCACCTAAAAATTTGTACCGTAATTCGGGGCGTGCTGCCTGCAACGTCGCTAGGATAGTTTGTGGGCTATATTTTTGCTCCCTTACAGATGACTCTTCAGCATAAATATTTGCGGTCACACAAAAACTTATTATCACAAATATCTGAGCCCATAAAACCATTAGCTCTCGAGCCACAGGATTATTATTCCAAGTCATCGATGGCAAAGTCATCTCACGACTCTTCGTTGCATTAAGCGATTAAAAGTTAGCAACGTTTTTCTACGTTAGATAGCATCTTCGTCTGTTTCGCCTGTTCGTATCCTGACAACCTGAGTCAAATCTGAAATAAAAATTTTGCCGTCACCGATTTTTCCTGTTACCGCAGATTTAGCCACTGCTTCGACAACGCTCTCCACCATATCTGAGGAGACTGCTATTTCGAGTTTTATCTTCGGAAGAAAATCAACCACATATTCCGCCCCTCTATACAACTCTGTGTGACCCTTCTGGCGCCCAAATCCTTTAACTTCTGTAACTGTAATACCTTGCACCCCATTTTCTGCTAACGCTTCGCGAACATCATCTAATTTAAAAGGTTTAATAATTGCTGTAATTAGTTTCATTTGAATATGTCTTCTTTGGCATCGAATTAAGACTTAAAGATACTTGTTTTTGAAAACAAATGCATCTTAAACAAGCGTAAATATTTAGTTAAAAAAAAACCGGGGCAGAGTGCCCCGGCTAAAATCCGGCTTGATTCCGGTTTTGAGGGTATATCTATGAAGACGAAGTAAATTCAGGGTAGGCTTCGATGCCACATTCTGAGGTGTCGATTCCCTTTAGTTCATCCTCTTCGCTCACTCTTATTCCCATTGCCATATCGATTAGATAGAAAACGATTCCAGCAGTGATAAATGTCCACGCGAATATAATTAAAGCTCCTCCAATTTGACCACCGATGGTAGCTTCCCCAGCGATGCAAACTGCTATCAGACCCCAAACTCCGACTGTCCCATGAACAGAGATGGCCCCAACAGGGTCATCAATTTTCAAACTGTCAAGACCCAGCACAGAGAATACCACTATGATACCGCCAATAGCCCCAATCACCATCGCCATTCCGTACGACGGAGATAAAGGATCCGCGGTGATTGCCACAAGGCCTGCAAGGGCACCGTTCAAAGCCATAGTCAAATCAGCTTTTCCAAACATTATTTGCGAGGTAATCAACGCTGCGATAAGGCCAGATGCTGCGGCAGTATTAGTATTCATGAAAACNNNAGCCACGTTATTTGAACTATCGATGCTTGCTACCGCCAATTCAGAACCACCGTTGAATCCAAACCATCCCATCCATAAGATAAACATTCCGATGGTAGCAAGCGGCATGTTTGCGCCCGGCATAGCATTCGATTCACCAGATGCTGAATACTTTCCGAGTCGGGGACCCAAAATAAGTACTCCCGCCAGAGCCGCGGCTGCACCGCAAAGGNGGACTATCCCCGATCCAGCATAATCAGAATATCCGATGTTCTCTCCCAAGAAGCCTCCGCCCCAGGACCAAGAACCTTGCATTGGGTAGATGAAACCCGTCATAACTACTGCAAATGCTAGAAAAGCCCAGAGTTTCATTCGTTCTGCGACTGCCCCTGATACTATCGACATGGCCGTGGCGACAAAAACCACTTGGAAGAAAAAGTCTGATGCTCCAGAGTAGTATGTGTCTCCTCCACTGGCCAAAACTTCCTCAGCAGAAGCGTTTGACGCTGAAATACCAAAAAAACCGTCAGGCACATANANNTTNGANATNCCCCCGTACATNACTGTNTANCCCATNATCAGGTACATNACGCACGCGATCGAGTAAAGTGCCACGTTCTTAGCAAGAATCTCAGTTGTGTTTTTTGATCGTACCAGCCCAGCCTCCAACATCGTAAAGCCGGCCGCCATCCACATAACTAATACCCCTGAAATCAGAAAGTAGAAGGTATCCATTGCATATTTAATTTCAATAATGTCATTTTCCATTAATCGTTCTCCAAATAGCTTTCAAAATTTTCATAAATTAAGTTGAGATAAGGATTGCTTACTTGTTCGCCTGCACATTGCCTTAAATTATAGAGCTTCTCCACCGGACTCTCCCGTACGAATGCGCATCGCGTCTTCCAACGGGGTTACAAAGACCTTACCATCTCCGATTTTTCCTGTTTTAGCAGCACCGAGCACTGCGTCTACAGCGCTCTCTACCATGTCGTCGGCTATCGCTATCTCCACTTTGACTTTTGGTAAAAAATCCACCACGTATTCTGCGCCTCTATACAACTCAGTATGCCCTTTCTGACGACCGAAGCCCTTTACTTCAGTGACTGTAGCCCCAGCAACTCCTAGCTCACTAAGCGCCTCTCTTACTTCATCTAACTTAAACGGCTTGATAATAGCTGTAATAAGTTTCACTGTTACTCCACGACCGATAGCGGGCCACATCTCAGCCCAACTTGCGTTTTATAAGTCAAAAAAAGTCACCATAAAAACCCAGACAAACCGTCGCAAAGTTCCTCACAACTCATGCCTTATGAGTTGTGAGGACCGAGCATTAACACCGACCAGTGACTACAACGAGAACGAGTACGATGCAACAAGTACTGGCTCTAAGTCACTAGCATCATCATCCAACGGAATACTGTAAGTGAACGCCAAACTATCGTTGAACCCGTAACTTAAGTCGAAATGATCCAGCCCATCTTTGTGCTTACCATACATAGCTCCAAAAGATCCTGCCTCCAATGAGACTGTAGTATATGTATAATCACTGTCCGCTATGTATCCATCATTACCCGCAATGTTGCTGTAATGCATTACCGATACAGGTCCCATACCTAACCCAATATAAGCCTCCATCGCGTCCCCAACAGTTCCACCAGTTTTATAAAAATCTCCCATCGTTAAGGATGACGCAGTGTAAGCAACTGACTCAACAGAATGCGTATCTATTTCCGGATCTACCGCTGCCGGGTTTGACACTATCGTATTTGTCACCTCCAGTGTTCCCGGTGTAAAGTCCATGCTGTCTCCAGCAGAGGGGTAAACGTAAGAGATTATTCCAATGTCCCACGAAATACCTCCTGCTTCACCGGCAAGACCCATGTACAAGTCATATTCAGTACCTGCACTTGCGTCTCCGGATGACACCCACGCACCGGCATAAAACATTCCTTCACTATAGTCAAGACTGGCCGACATTGCAGGGTCTCCTTTACCGAGATCAAAACCCCGCCACAGGTAAGACGAAGCAACACCCGCGGACGCGCTAAGCTCCCCCGCAACCACTGGAGCCACGGTACCCACAGAAACCACAGACGCTACTGCCAAAGATATAGCAGATTTTCTAAAATTCATCATTAACACTCTCCCTTGAAAACAGATTCAATCCATTGAAAACTGAAAGACTCAATGCCCTTCTTCGCATTCGATTGCACTAACCATGCCAAAAAGTGGACCCCTTCATACAACCTGCTATATCTGTCAATTTGAATCATATTCGTCATTTAAATGCACCAAACAAGCGATAAAATCAACCATATCTGAGGTAATTGCACTTGATTGGTGCTTTAGGTCGCCAAGAAATTTTTCATCGTTTTCACTCAAAAAAAAAAACTTTTATAAAATTCTGGTAAACTCATAACTTCTTTTTAATAGATATTCAGGCGCAAGGTTTATGAGGAAAAATCTTTTTAACCAGTTTGAGGCGCACTTTAATGATGTTTTTGGATCAAGCGCAAANACGCTTAGCACAGAGGTCAACGAACATTTAAAAGGAGCCATGATGCGAGCATTTGAACGTTTAAACTTAATCACCCAAGACGAGTTTGATGCGCAAAATGCGGTGCTAAAGAGATCCCGTCAAAAGATTGATCAACTTGAAAAACAGGTTTTAGATCTCGAAGAAGCAGTTCGCAACGAGAATTAATAACTATGTCCTCGTCAAGATTAGTGTACTCGACAGACACTCACTTTCCACCTCCCTCACCTGTAGCTAGAGAATCATTAGGGATAAAGGGAGACACGGTAATCAAAATCTCTTGGCAATCAAAGGGCCGGAAAGCTAAGGGAGTCACACTTTTATCAGGTTTCCACTTATCACGGACCGAACTTCGGAACCTTGCCAAACATCTAAAACGGGGATGCTGTACCGGAGGGACAATTAAAAACGATCAGATAGAAATTCAAGGAGATCAACGAGATAAGCTTATACAGCTACTTACCAATATGGGTTTTCAAACGCAAAAAGTGGGAGGCTAATACTTCTAATGGATAATGCGCTCGCTCACAAAGCATGTGGTTCTTGGGACTCGCCGATTTCTGCCCAGATGGTTACTGACTCGTCACCTAACCTTAATTTTCTAAAATCGCATGACAACAAGTTATATTGGGTTGAGGGCCGTCCATGGGATAATGGAAGAAATGTAATTATGTGTCGTTTTGAAGACGGGACTGTTTGCGATGTTCTACCTGCTCCCTTCAGCCATCTGAGTCGAGTGCATGAATACGGCGGTTGTGCCTACGTCGTTCATTCCAATTCTCTGTACTTCGTTAATGCAGCAGACCAGCGCATCTATCAAATCAACCTAAATTCAGGAGAGTGTCCGCTGCCCATAACTAAAGATGATAAATGGCGATACGCGGATATAATTATAGATAATCGTAGCAACCGACTTATTGCAGTCGGAGAGTCCCACAACGAAAGAAAAGATCCTGAGAATGTTATCGTGGCAATTGGTCTTGATCGTTTCGACCAAACATTTTCGAAAACAGAAATTTTGGTTTCTGGATCCGATTTTTTTGCTTACCCTAGATTAAGTCCATCTGGTAATGAGTTATGCTGGCTTCAATGGCAACACCCGAATATGCCTTGGGACCAAAGTGAGCTTGTAATGGCGGACCTGACCAATTACGAGTTAACAAATGCTCGCAACATTATTAGTAACCCAAATGAATCATTGATGCAGCCCCATTGGGCGCCAAATGGCGACCTATATGTAATATCTGATCGCTCTAATTGGTGGAATATCTACAAAATAATACCCGGCAATGCTGACGGAAAATATGACCTACGACCTCTTATGGAAATGGACGCTGAATTCTGTGCTCCCCTTTGGCAATTAGGAGCAACTTACTTTGATTTTATTGATTCCAACACCATTGCCTGTCTTTTCACAAAAGGTGGTCTTTGGCACGTGGCCTTACTAGACACGATAGGGAGTGAAATTAAAGAAATAAAAACAGAATTTGATAGTTTGCATAGCATTAGCATCCTTGACGGGCAACTATCTTGCGTGGCATCAAATTTTTCGTGTGCCCCACGAATTTTGACTATTCCGTTTCGAAACATCCCAGAGGTCATTTCAGCAGTATATATTCCATGCAGCGGAATAAAAAAAATAGCTACATCAGCAGTACATCTCGATTCTCAGNATTTTTCAAAACCGAAATCAATTTGGTTCAAGAGTAACGACAAAGCCCTAGTTCATGGTTTTTTGTATTCTCCTGCGAACGCAAAATATAGAATTCCAGAAGATACATTACCTCCTGTAATAATCATGTGTCATGGAGGTCCTACCGGCGCAACTGGTACATCATTAAATCTTAAAATTCAATTTTGGACCAGTAGAGGATTTTCTGTATTTGATATCAACTACCGCGGAAGTAGTGGGTTCGGCAGAAAATATCGACAAAGTCTCAGTGGGGCTTGGGGAATCGCCGATGTGGAGGACGCAAAATTCGCTGTATTTCATCTGATTAAATCAGGTCTCGTCAATAGCAACCAATGCATAATCAGAGGTAGCAGCGCCGGAGGCTTCACTGTATTGGCTACGCTAACCTTTACAGACACTTTTAACGTNGGCGCATGCTACTATGGAATTAGTGATCTAGAGGCATTAACGAAGGACACACACAAGTTTGAGTCATACTACCTAGAGGACCTTATAGGTCCATACCCGTTTGAACGCGAAAAATACATGCAACGTTCTCCCATCAACTACATCGACCAGCTCAATTGTCCCGTCGTATTTTTCCAAGGATCGCAGGACAAAGTAGTGCCGCCCGATCAAGCAAAAAAAATGGTTGAAGCACTAGAAAAGAGAAACATATATCACNAACATGTAGAGTACGTTAACGAGGGCCACGGATTTCGGAAAGCGGCCAACATCGTCCACGCACTTGAAACAGAGCTGGCATTTTACCTTGAAGTATTTGACCAACAGACTCAAATTTAATATGACTCTTTACCACCCCGTTTACCGCCCAGGAACGCCAAAAAGTGCCCCTTACATCACCGCGGATGGAGCCAAAAGTCTTAGGTCAGAATTGTATCAACTATGGAAAATTGAGCGTCCAAAGGTTACTCAGATTGTTCATGAGGCGGCAAAAAATGGTGACAGGTCTGAAAACGGTGATTACATCTATGGTAAACACCGTCTTCGCGAGATTGATCGTCGAGTGCGATATCTTACAAAACGAATCGAGACAGCAACCGTCGTCGAAAAACTGCCGAGCGATCCCAGTCGAGTATTTTTCGCTGCGTTTGTAACCCTAGAGGATCAAGCAAGAAAGCAATTCGAATATCGGCTTGTTGGAGCAGACGAAATCAATACCCAGAAGAACTGGATAAGCATCGATTCACCGATCGCGAGAGCCCTTGTAGGAAAAAAAATTAATGATACCGTAATCACTGAGACGCCTGCTGGCACGAGAGAATTGACCATCCTAAATATTCGTTATCAGTAATTAACAAAAATTTAAGGAGCCAAGCGTTCGATGTTCCACTTTGGATTTGTCCGATTTAGTACATCTGGAGTGTAGCAAAATCTGTCGTGAAGCCGTTGTTCACCGCCTTGCCAAAACTCTATACTCTCTAAAGAAACCCTGTATCCACCCCAAAATTCGGGCGTTGGCACGGCAACCTTCGCAAACCGCTGTTCAATTCGTGCATACCGATTCTCTAGCACAGCTCTGTTGGTAATGACTTCACTTTGTCGCGAAGCCCATGCGCCAATTTGACTGGTCCTTGGTCTTCCTCGAAAATAATTATCTACGTTTTCTCTGGATAATAATTCAGCATCACCGCGAATGACCACCTGACGCTCTAAAGAAAGCCACGAAAAATGCAAGGAAACCGAATTATTACCAATAATTTCTGATGCCTTACGACTTTTGAGATTAGTAAAAAAAACAAAACCATCATCTCCGAACTCTTTTAGTAGCACCATTCTTTGGGACGGATGGCCACTACTATCAACGGTGGCGAGGCACATCGCTGTGGGATCCGGCAGATCAGCGGCCAAAGCAGCATCTAACCATATGCGGAATTGATCTATCGGATCATCCCGCATTGAATCTCTTTGCATTGTTGCAAAATTATATTCTCTGCGATTATCTTCTATAGCCATCTAACATTACTCCGAAATTTACATGCTTTTAAATCCAATTGGCTTTAGTCTCACTTTAGAGATTACAAAAACTTAACTACCGTGTTCCCGTAATTCCAAAATGGCTATGAAGTCACCATGTCAATAACGAATTATCCTATCAACTTTTATGAAAATACCTCCTATTTTTATTTTAAAAGGTCACCTAACCATAAGTGACATATTGTAGTCTTTCTGGCGTCTCAAGATGAGGAACACCATTGAATCCGACGAGACCAATCTTGCTTTGATTATAAAAATAGCGATTGATTCCTGTGTTCTTTGATTGCAAGTTTAAATCGAAAATTGTTTCAATTGGAGCCTTCAAAACCTGTCCCATGAATGCACTGTTTGAGCCCCCCGAGCCTATTGCAAGAACCGTCTCTCCTGCCTTGGCAAGAGCTTGAATTTGTTGTCGTGCCCCGAGCACTCTGCCGCTAAAGACTTGCCAAGTTTCTCTTACTCCAGTAATCTGATTGTGGCCCCATGCAGAGAGCACATCTCTAAGCAGTCGGTAATGTTTTTCTTTACTTGAACTATCTGCCTGAAGCTCAAGCAAACGCGAATTCTCAGGAAACTGGTCAGAGAATGCTGCTATCAAATTAGAAAAATCGTATTCATTCAATCCACATATCTCTACCCTATCATCAACCGATAAATTCATGCTTTTGCAAATACCAAATAATGTCTGTCGATGACGCTCCATATCACCACAAATCAGCCTGTCAAAATGAATACCCAATGAGGCGAAATAAGCTCCCAGCCATTCTGATTGGCGCACCCCGAGCCCAGAGAGTTGGTCATAATTTGAAGACCCGAATGATGCCTGAGCATGACGCACTAAATATAATTCACTCAATGGAAGAACCTTTCTTTTTTTGCGTTGACGTGAATTATATATTTGATCTTGAGATCTTAATCATAGTCAAGTGTTGATCGTAATTTTAACAAAAATATATTGCAGAAAAGTGACTTTTATAGTTGAGAACATACCCGTATAATCGCGATCTTCTCAGACTTCAGCCTTATTATCGTTGAAAGGAATCTATGACATTATCTAAGTTTTCATCGCTCGGAATTAAGCCAGCGATTTTAAAAACAATCCAAAATCTTGGTTATGAGGCACCGACACCTATACAAGCCATTTGCATTCCAGCGTTGTTGAGCGGGAAAAATCTTTTAGGTACGGCTCAAACAGGAACTGGGAAAACTGCGGCATTCGCATTACCAATGCTTAGTCAAATGGATAACAAGCAAAAAACACCTCAAATTTTGGTTCTTACTCCAACCCGAGAATTAGCTATTCAGGTAGCGGAGGCCTTCCAGCGTTATGCTCGAAATATAAAAAATTTTCATGTATTACCCATATATGGTGGTGCAGATTTAAGTGTCCAACTGCGAGGTCTAAAGAGAAGCACGCAAGTTGTTGTTGGAACACCGGGCAGAATTCTTGATCATTTACGCCGCCGAAGCCTTAATTTAACTCAAATAAAAACTCTTGTACTTGATGAAGCAGATGAAATGCTACGCATGGGCTTTATTGATGACGTTGAAAAAATTCTTGCACAAACTCCCACTGATTGTCAGCGGGCTCTTTTCTCAGCTACCATGCCTGAAAGAATAAGAAATATAGCAGAAACTTATTTAGGAGACGCGCAGCACGTAAGTATTTCTGCCAAAACAAAGACCGTCGAACAAATAAAACAAAGTTACCTAATGCTAAAGAGTCACCAGAAACTTGATGCATTGACTCGAATTCTTGAAGTTGAGCCGTTCGATGGTATGCTTATTTTTGTCCGTACAAAGTCTGCAACACTTGAAATAGCCGAAAAACTTGAGGCACGAGGGTATACTTCGGCCGCTTTAAATGGTGATCTAAGCCAAAGCTTGCGCGAGAGGACAATTAAAAAATTAAGACAGGGTTTATTGGATATTGTAGTTGCAACTGATGTTGCTGCAAGGGGGCTTGACGTAAACCGCATCAGTCATGTAATAAATTATGACGTGCCATATGATAATGAATCTTACGTCCACAGGATAGGCCGCACCGGACGAGCTGGTCGAGAGGGTACCGCAATTATTCTAGTAACACAGAAAGAAAATCGGCTTCTGCGAGCAATTGAAAAATCCACCAGACAAAAAATTATCCCCTTTAAGTTACCAAGCAACTCTCAAGTCAGTGATCTTCGAATACAGCAAATAACTGAAGAACTAATGAGAACTTCAAAGAGACCAGAACTAACCAAATTTAGGGCTTTGGTAGACTCTATAGGCGTCCAGAATGGTCTGGATGCGACTGAAATTGCGGCAATTCTTCTTTATGAGAGGCAAAAGGATCGACCAATTTTTCCAACTAAGATCGATTTTGACTTTCAGCAAAGTGCTACATCCGTTAAGCAAAATTTTAAACAACAAAGTAAATCCACCTCAGCAAGTGGTGAAAACCGTACAATTGACCCCTCCAAATCGCAAAATCCTTCCAAACAAAAGGTAGCAAAAAAGAAACGGAAAAAAAACCTTCTTGAAAATAGTCGTGTGTCCTCTAACATTGAAATGTTAACATATCGGGTAGAACTCGGGCTTGAAGACGGTATAACTGCAGCAAATATTGTAGGGGCTATTGCAAACGAAGCTGACATAGACAGTCGCTATATTGGCCAAATAAAACTTCAAAAAGAATTTTGCACAGTGCAACTTCCCGCGGGGATGCCTAGTCAGCTATTAGGGCATCTGCGGAAAGTAAAAATACGACAAAAAGAGCTTAAAATCAGCCTGCTCAATACTTAGTGATATTTAGTACATGACCGGGCCAGAAGAACCCTTTAGGAGCGCAAATCCAAAGAAAAAGGTGGCAACGCGTCCAACAGTTTAGATCCATAACGCTTGCTTATAATACGACGATCTAAGATGGTCACTATGCCGGAATCGGATTCTTTTCGCAGTAGCCGCCCGCATGCCTGATTTAGCCGCAAAGATGCAAAAGGTAATGCAATATCATAAAACGCATTACCCCCCATTGCCTCTATCCACTCGCTTCGGGCCTCCAACAACGGATCTTTGGGCACTGCAAATGGAAGCTTGACCACAACAACATGACGACAATAATCTCCCGGTAAATCGATACCCTCCGCAAAGCTCGCTAATCCAAAAATCACACTACAATCTCCTTGGTCAATCCGTTCTTTGTGCAATCTTANGATTTCTCCATTTGGATATTGACCTTGCATTAAAACGAGCTTTCCGTCTTGCTTTGACATACCCTCAAAAACCTCAAGCATTTGTCGTTTTGAAGAAAATAACACCAAGGTTCCATAACGTTCGTCAAAAGTGAGTCCAATTTTTTCCATAACATAAAGGTTATGTGCTTCAACCAAATTACCCGCGATGGCGTCTTTTGGAACTCGAAGCTTAGCCGACTTTGCGTAATTGAAAGGTCCATCCAAAGCGAGAAACTCTGACTTGTCTGGTAGTCCTGCCTCAATTTGAAGACTATTAAAACTTCCAAGTGAGCGCAATGTAGCAGAAGTCAGTATTGCTCCGGCCACATTTTTCCACAAACCCTCAGCAAGCACCGATGATGCACTTAACGGACTAGAATTTATACACACTTCAACATTATTTACTGCATCATCAAAACTCAGCCAGCATGCAATAGGCATCTCTTCGCGGGAGATCTTGATTTTAAGACGATCCCAAAGTGACAACAGCTTTTCAGCCCGCGATTGCCAAGCTCCCACTGCCTGAAAAAGATGCTCCAGATTTGACGATCTTACTTGGTAATCAACCATTCCGAGCTTTTCACTCAAGTTATTTTTGAGAGTGGTATTGCGGCTAATCCACACTCGCAAAGTATCGGAAATTTGCTTGGAAAGGTGTCTTTCCGTATCGCCGATATCGCCAAAGGGAAATCGGTATTTGTTTTCACCAGAGGCCTTTAACCTTTGATATTTTTGAAACATCGGCAGTGCTACAGTGAATAACGAAGAAATTTGTTCTGTAACCGCTCTCACATTAACAAGTGCTTCGCACAAGGTTCCGTCATCGGCGAAATTCGTAACCTCAAAGGCACATTTCTTAACAATGTCCTCTAACCAAATAATACTAGCGCTTAGCTTGCACTCGGTTCTAAAATGTCGAACCGCACATTCTGCCAAACGATGACCTTCATCAAATATAAAAACAGCGTCGTCCAACTTAGGCAAAATTACTCCTCCACCCAAAACAAGATCAGCCATCACCAAATCATGATTAACTACATAACAGTCACTCTCCTCTACATCATTTCTTGCAGTGTAAAATGCACACTCGTTGATGAATCTACAANNACGTCCTGAACACTGACGTCTGTCTACCGTCAAAGGATTCCAATCTCTTTCAGATATATGAACCCTCCAGGAGTCACGGTCACCATCCCATTTCCCTTTTGACAACGCATCTGAAAATTCTTCGTAAAGCCTCTCATTTAGATTATTACTCTGATCACTGATTCCATCACTCAAAAAATTTATAAGTGAATTGCCGCTGTCCTTTTTCGTGTGTTGATGTAAACGCAAATTACATACATAACGTCCTCTACCTTTCACCAGCGAGAATTTATAATCCCAATCACAAGCCGCCAATAACGCTGGTAAATCTTTGTTTATAAGCTGTTCTTGNAGCGCAATAGTCCCAGTAGATATAACCAATGTCTTTTTGAGTTCCCTAGCGATAGGCAGAGCTGCCAACAAATACGCAACTGTCTTACCAGTGCCTGTGGCTGCCTCAATAACACCAATGCGAGACTCCCGACTGCTTGATCCGAGGGTGCTGGCGATTGAAGCGATCATCTTCCTCTGCGAAACCCTTGAGGTAAGGCCTAGGGTTGTCAAGAACTTGACATATCCATCTTGAATAGTGCTTTTCACCTTTGCATCCAACAAAGAATTCATAACATTGAGCCGCCAGACGCCAGTTGGTCAACAACAGGCGCCGCATAACTTTGTAGCACAATCTCTCTGTAATCAACGGGAAGTTCAGCCATATGCCCTGCAAATTTTTTGCGAGCAGCTTCCCAATCTTCTCCAGGCCAAATATCTTGTAGATAGCCCCCCTCTCGATCTGGATTTAATAGNTGCCAAGCTATTATATGCGACGGAAATAACTGGAAAAGAGAAAAGATCTGGCGATCAATCTCAGTGGATAGCTCTTCTGGACTCGCAACCTCAATGTCAATTGCGTTGCCAAAGCTGACATGTACTCTCCCTTTATACCCGATAAATCCTTTTTTAATCGATTCCAAATCCTCGTAATCGCCCTTGACATAAGTATCACCCGACCGCTGCGCTTTAAGCTGTTTAGCCTTATCGAAAACACAGGGATCATATTCATATGCGATGGCAACGGGCACTANACAGAGATCTTTCATCGCTGCNCCAAATGTTTGATCATTCGATCTACTGAGTGCTAACATTTTAAGCAAAGCAGTTTCAGTTCTATCATGCCCGTCTTTAGCGCGGCCCTCCGCCTGCGCTATCCAAATAGAAATATATTCGCGACAGATTGAGTTCCTTATATAGCCTGAAAGCTGCTTAAGAGCCATCATCTTCTCTCTTAACGCAGAGAGTGACCTTTTCACAATAAAACTGCGATTTAGCCGCATTAGATCGGAAGCAAATGGTTTAGTAAGTAGATTATCTCCTATTGCTATCCTGAGAGAATCTCNCCCTGATTCCACCAAACCAAGAATAATTAGAGCGGGGTCTAGAGCGATATCGCGATGATTACTCATGAACAAATATGCTTTACTGGCTTTCAACCCATTTATACCGCTAAAAGTATATTGATCTGTTGTCTCTGACAGTATCTTTTTGAGTTTGAAAGAAAGATATTTTTGGAAATCATAAACTGTGTTGATGTTTCTTAAGGACCATGTCATTCCCCATCTAAAAAGAAAGCGCATCATATTCGGGGAAAAATCAAAAAGTCGCGGGAATTGCCGCTCTATGAGGAGGTCAAGGAATTCCTTATCGGCCACTAAGCGTCTTAAGACAACTGGCACTTCTGCATCACGATAAGGACGAATATCTTCAAAGTCATCCATTCTTTATTCCCGCGACTTATTTTAATTCTGGCGTTCATTGTACCAGCGAGCAGCATATGAATACTCCCCTACTTTATCAACAACATCTAGAACCATAGCGAAAAGGGCCATCCGCACCAATAACCCATTATCTGTTTGACGAAAAATCGCGAGATTAGGATTATTATCTAAGTCGCTATCCAACTCATTCGCATCACTCCGAGAGTCACGCGGTAACGGATGCATAATAACTGTATTTGGCTGACAAAATTCTGTGTAGATTGCCTGATTCAATCGAAATCTTCCCCTGTATAAGTCTGCTTGCTCCCTATTAGGAAATCGTTCTTCTTGAATGCGAGTAGAGTACACTATATCAACATCCACGATGCTTTCAGTCAGGTGGTCTGAACATGAGACTTTTAATCCCAAACTGCGAACTAACTCCAATATATTTTCAGGTAATGATAGCTCTTGAGGAGAGATCAAAACAAATTCCACATCTTTATATAAGCTGAGTAATTTGGATAACGAGTGCACTGTTCGTCCGTATCGGAGATCTCCGATCATTGCAATTTTTAATCCGTCAATTGATCTGCCTTTACCCTTCATTTCCTTACGAATCGTATACAAATCAAGCAAGGCTTGCGTGGGATGCTCATTATCACCATCCCCTCCACTAATAACAGGCACTCGACTCGCGGAAGCAAATTTAGCTACGGATCCTGCGACAGGATGTCGCATACATATCACGTCACTAAACCCAGAAAGCACTCGAGCAGTATCCTGCAGGGACTCCCCCTTTACCAGTGCAGAACTAGCAAAACCTGCCGTTTCTCGGACCTGTCCGCCCAATAAATTAAAGGCCGAACCAAAACTTATACGAGTTCGAGTACTGGCCTCAAAAAACATATTTCCCAAAATTGCTCCCTCTAAAACTCTAGTTACGCGTTTTCGAAGAGCATAAGGTTCCATAGTGTCGGCAACCTGAAAAATAAAGTCCACATCAGCTCTATGAAACTGATCGATAGACACAATATGGGCTCCTGTAAACTTCACTATCTGACTCCAATCTTTCTAGTTATGTGTCTTAGATTTATTTATTAGATGACTGTACTTTATCTGGATAGAAAAATTAAGACGGCAAGTTAGATTTGGTAAGCACTTTTTTTCCCCAATAAATTAATTCACAAAGTAATCTAGCTTGTGTCTCGCTGAGATCTCAGCATTCAATAGTTCTATTATTTCGCTATAAAATTGCTTTATTGTAAACTATTAGGATTTTTTTATTTGTCAGCCTAAAGTAACAATCTTCGAGCCATCTTGACTTCTAATGATTAGAGAGTGAAATTGGAAAAAACGCGCGCAATAGTTAGTCAAAAGTTGCATGTAGCGTGGATCGGAAAAATCCACATCTGCAAGAGCAAAGTAAATCGCTGAATTGGCTCGGATAGCCTCCAAAATTGGTTTGCCTGAATTTAGCGGAAATCCGTCATACAATTGCAACTCAACAAAATCCTTTTGCGGGTACCCTCTGCGTAAGTACAGTCGATGCAATTTATCCTTGAGATCCATAGTTTTTATGAGTATGCCAATTGGCCCGACATTTATTTAGATGCACAGTTCACAGGGTGAGTAAATCACTCCCTTCTCTCAACACCTGATTACTAATAAAAATCCGATCCTACAATTCATCAGACGAATGATTAAAAACACTTGGAGCACGAGAGAGATCTGCACAAATAATTGCATTTTGGTTTGTTGGATGTATCACAAGCGGCATCATCACAGCTGTATAATGATTTTTAGGCGACAAATTACTAGAGTTGTAAAGAAAAATGTTCCTATTTTTACGTTCAAAAAACGGCTCACGAATAACTTACTCCTACACTGTAGTACATATGCAAAAAGTTGTTGCTGTTCTTTTTTTACTTTTCTCGCCAAATCAATATTAGCGTTGACACCAGCCCACGCACCATGTGCCTGATCGTCCTCTATACTATTAATTGCAGTGAGATCTTGTAAACGAAAACTGGGCAGTCCCTGCATGTAATCGGGCCACTCGATTCCCTTAGCCCGGAGTGCCCGCATGAAACGCACCAAATCCATAATATCCCGACGAGAATTACCTCTCTGCCATTCTCGCGTTAAGGATCAAAAAAATTGCGACACAGTACATGACGAGTAATCTCGTCATCAAATTTTATACTGTTATACGTGACACCACATGTTCTGAGGGTAGCCAACTCATAGCGGATTTTAGTGATGAATTGTGGCTCATAGTAACCCTTAATCTCTGCTTAATGCAGAGTTATCCCAGTGATAATAGAGGCGTTAGAAGAGGGTAGAATGTCTTCCTGCGGCTTGCAATAGATTACCCGCGGTTCACCAATTACATTGAGTTCCCAATCAGTGCGTAATCCTTCAAACTGAATAGGCATATCGGTTTCTGAATTAAAGCCTGTTGTCTCGTAGTCATGTCCATAAAATCGCTCCTCCATTTAAGACAGCTTCTGGATAGGGATTTTGCTTAGAAAGTAAACCGAATTAATTTAAGTAGAAATAAAGCTCAAAAAAGTTTTTGGACGCGCGATTCAGTTGTTTTAGATACAAGCAAGGCTCGCAGTTGAATCAATATTTTTGGAGGGCTACACAATTTGCAAAGAATGCCAGCAATAATGCGAACTTACAATCTCTAACCAGCTACAAAAAATAATGCCCTGGGTTAGTTTGTTTAACATTAATTTCCTAATTTACCGTAACCGAGGAGATTTCAAAAAATTTTAAGCTATTCAACTAAAACGGCACCAGTCTCTTTAAGTTTTTGTTGCTCCAACTGATAAATCTTTTGATTTATATTTCTTCGAAAACCATCCATCGACTCAATGGCCTCCTGATGATTTTTAAGCTGTAATTCCACCAATTTAATAAGTTCCATCTCTTTGTTTTGATCATCTTTAAAAACACGTATTTGATTAAAGACGCTCGTCAAATCTGCGCTTATTTCTAAATATTTGGCGCTCACTACTTCAAGTCGTTTAGTATGAACACGGAGCTTTTCCTCTAATTGACCGGCAAATTCCTCATTAGCAACACGCCTAGTCGCCAAAAATGTTATGTCGGTTTGATTCTTCGCTATCGTGTTTTTGTTACGGTCATTTGCCACCCCCCACAATTTTTTAATCTCCGACCAATGTTTTTGTAACTCGTCTTGTTGATCACTAATTTTTAATTGTAACGCTGCGCCGGACTGCACCAATGACTCGTCAGCAACATTTAATCTGGACTCTAACTCCTCGAAACGTTGAAGAAGCTGATTATGATTAAACTGCAGAACAGAAAATTCTCTCAAACCAAAGCCAATACCTGTCATGGTTATCATAAAAAATCCCGCTGAAATTACTTTCCAAATCAAACTCATCCCCGCGCGCTCCGTCTTCGCACCAATGGATGTTGACCTACCATTCGATCGAGTAGCGGAACTTGGATTTACGGTAACACCATCTCTTTGAGGTACTATTGGTTCCATTCGACCTTTTGAGCGATCCACCATTTCAAGAAATCTCCATCATGCTTTTAATTTTTCCAGACTGAAGTATAACGAGTAAGAAGAGAGGCTACACTCATAAAAGACATTATTAAAATCTAAAAAAAGCCCCGCCTTAAATAAGACAGGGCCTCTAGTAAGATGCTTGCCCGGGTAATATTACATCATGCCACCCATGCCACCCATGCCACCCATACCACCCATGCCACCCATATCAGGCATCGCTGGCGCGGCCGAATCCTCTGGGACTTCGGCAACCATGGCCTCGGTGGTCAGCATTAGACCAGCAATTGAGGCCGCTGCCTGCAGAGCAGTTCGCGTAACTTTTGCTGGATCAAGGATCCCCATGTCTATCATGTCTCCGTACTCTCCGCTAGCCGCATTGTAGCCAAAGTTTCCGGAACCGTGCTTAACTTTGTCAACAACGACTGAGCCTTCAGCACCAGCGTTTTCAACGATTTGACGGAGAGGAGCCTCCATAGCTCTGAGCGCAATACCAATCCCAACGGTTTGGTCTTCATTGTCACCTTTGAGACCGCCCATAGACTGTATTACTCTTATCAAAGCTACGCCCCCACCGGCTACAACTCCTTCTTCCACCGCTGCTCTAGTCGCATGAAGCGCATCTTCGACTCGTGCCTTTTTCTCCTTCATTTCGATCTCCGTCGAGGCGCCCACTTTTATTACAGCTACTCCACCGGCTAACTTTGCGACTCGTTCCTGAAGCTTTTCTTTATCATAATCCGAACTGGTCTCTTCAATCTGAATGCGGATTTGCTTAACTCTCGCTTCAATTGCCGCGTGCTCACCTGCTCCATCTACAAGCGTCGTGTTTTCCTTAGTCATCGTGACCCTCTTGGCAGTTCCCAAATGTTCTAGCGTCGCTGATTCCAAATCAAGACCCACTTCTTCAGAAATAACTGTCCCTCCCGTAAGAATTGCAATATCTTCCAACATCGCCTTTCTTCGATCACCAAAACCGGGAGCCTTACATGCACTTACTTTTACAATACCTCGCAAGTTATTTACAACAAGGGTGGCAAGTGCTTCGCCCTCGACATCCTCCGCTATTATCATCAGCGGCTTTCCGGCTTTAGCTACAGACTCTAAGAGAGGGAGCAACTCTCTTATGTTTGAGATCTTTTTGTCTGCCAGAAGAATTAATGGGGATTCTTGTTCCGTACTCATGTTTTCTTGATTATTGACAAAATAAGGAGATAAATATCCGCGATCAAACTGCATCCCCTCAACAATATCTAACTCATTTTCTAATCCGGACCCCTCTTCGACGGTGATAACACCTTCCTTCCCCACTTTCTCCATTGCCTCTGCGATAATATCCCCCACCAATGTGTCACTATTGGCAGAAATTGTACCAACCTGCGCAATTTCTTTCGTATCAGAGCAAGGTCTCGCCACTGCGGCAATTTCTGCCACCGCAGAAACTACTGCTTTATCAATTCCACGTTTCAGATCCATGGGATTCATGCCCGCAGCGACGGATTTCAAACCCTCGGTAACGATAGTTTGAGCTAACACCGTTGCTGTGGTAGTGCCATCTCCAGCATCATCTGACGCTTTCGATGCAACCTCTTTGACCATCTGGGCTCCCATATTCTGGAGCTTATCTTT
>NZEU01000031.1 GCA_002689135.1 Porticoccaceae bacterium | reverse complement strand
GAAAACTTTTGATAATGTCCATAGCGTGAAGACTCTTGCTTGCGATCTTGGGACAAAGAATCAAATTCCGCAAATCATGGATCTTTGTTGTTCTCTCTCAGATAAAAAGGTTGGCCACCCTACATTGGTGCTAGTTGTGGGTATACCTAACGTGGGTAAATCTACCCTGATAAACGCATTGGCGGGTAGGCGTGTGGCCTCGACCGGTGATGAACCAGCTGTCACTAAAGGACAACAGAAAGTGAAGTTGCGAAATGGAATTATGTTAGTCGATACGCCAGGAATCCTTTGGGGGAAAGTAGAAAATGAATCAAGTAGTTTTAGACTTGCCGCGACGGGAGCAATAAAAAATACTGCAATGACCTATGAAGAGGTGGCAATTTTTGTTGCCAAATATCTTTTGGAAAATTATCCTAAGTCGGTCAAGGAGCGTTATAATCTGGGTAATTTGCCGTTAACTGAATCGGATCTTTTAGACCAAATTGGAATAAAACGCGGTTGCCTTTGTGGGGGAGGTCGGATAGATCGAGAACGCGCAGCAACAATTTTTATTAACGAGCTACGCTCCGGTGCTGTAGGAAAAATAAGCTTCGAAACCCCAGATTTGATCGACCAGGAATCATTGCATTTGGAAACCTCTTTGACTGGTTCCACAGATGTTGAGGGCTGAAGCCGTGAATGTGGTCAATTAATCAGTAAAACTTTAGGACGCTAAAAACAACGAAGACGGGGTTAGAGACTACCATCCAAGTAGAGATTGACTAGTCCATATCTGTCTTTGGACTTGCAACTTCCTTAAAATGAGTTAATCTCTCAGTACTTTCATACTATCTGCCAATATGAACTTATTAATCACTGGTTTTTTGTACGTCGTCTATCCTTTGTTGATGGTATTTCTGATAATCCCACACAAGCTTGGTTATTTTTTTCATAAGAATTTACGCACCTATCTGATTGTGCTTGGCATTATGCTTCTCTCAGTGAGCGGGTACGCAGGCTATTTGCAATTATGGAGTAATGATGACGACATTTTACAATTCCAAATGTTTTGCATTGTTGGGGCGCTATACTCCCCTCTACACTTCGTAATCACACAGCCGTTTGAGCCTCAATTTCATGAACTTCATAGATGGATTTTGAATAAAACGTTGGGTGGCCCCCCAACAATCGACTGAATATTCGCATTTATCGGAGCATTCATTTTTAATTGCGTCTTCGCCCATTAAATACCTCGACAATTCTCATGTGTTGCTATTGTCCTACATCTTAAATCTTTTGGTCGTTTTTCCTCTGATAATCAATCCACTCTAGGAGGTCGACGTACACTTCAGCTCGGTTTGTTTCGTTAAAGATTTCATGTCGACCCTCCGGATACAGCTTCGTATCAACATTATGTAATCCCGCATTAGAAAGTTTTTTGAATAATGCGTGCATGTCTTTTCCGAAACGACCTACGGGGTCCTTATCACCTGCGACAAGGTATATAGGGAGTTGAGAGTTTAATTTTTTGAGGGCTGAGGGGTTAAACAACTTTGAGGCCGCTGCAAAAAAGTCGAGCCAAGATTGAGTAGATATAGGCTGCCCGCATAGGGGATCACTAACGTATTTATCCACAATTATTGGGTCCCTGGAAAGCCAATCGAAGTCGGTTCGTGTGGTTCCCAAAGTTCGATTAAAACTTTTAAATGAAAGATATTGTAATAATTTGCTTGATGATCTCCTGCCTAATCTTAATTTCTCAAATGATGCAATCAACTTNCCGAATCTGTAGGAAAGAGCGGGTGAACATGTTACGCCACTCAGCACTAGCGCGCGCGGCGAATTGTCAGGAGAATTGCATTCTTGACAAAGATTTAGCGCGAGCAAGGCTCCCATGCTATGTCCAATGATGCATGGATGCAGACCGGTTTCTTGTTTTAGTTTGTTGAGCAACTGTTTTTGGTCATTTAATAATAAATCCCAGCTTTTTTGATCGCCCAAATGATTCAAGTTATTTGAATTTAAGCCTGTTTGGCCATGTCCCCGATGATCGCCTGCAGACACAAAATACCCGTTTGACCGCAGATATCCTCCTAAATTTTCGTAACGCGCAGCGTGCTCGCTCATTCCGTGGATGATATGTATCCAGCCAGAATTCTTTTTTGGNCGCCACGTATAATAATTTATGTCACAAGTATTTCCATCAGTCGAACTGACCATAAAATTGCGTGTTTTCATTGAATTTACCTAGCTTTTTTTAATCCTTTACGGCAAAACTACTTTGAAAAAAACTTAATTTGTCTTATCTTTCGTTTTACAAGATTCATTTAAACATATGGTAGTCCTGATACTGTGAAAAATAGAAAACTAACCTTAATTGAAACGCCATATGAAGGGATTTCAACGGAGCAATATCAAACTGAAAAACGTCGTCTTCAAATTGAATTACTGCGTATCCAACAGCAGCTCATAAAAAATGGCTCCCGGATGGCCGTTGTGTTTGAGGGCAGAGATGCGGCCGGAAAGGGATCTACAATTAAACGGTTTATGGAGAACCTTATACCGTCTAATGCGCATGTGGTTGCTCTCGGAATCCCTAGTGACAGGGAATCAAAGCAATGGTTTAGGCGTTATGAAAGGTATTTGCCAGAGCCTGGGAACATGACATTCTTTGATCGTTCTTGGTATTCGAGAGCGTTAATAGAGCCAACGATGGGGTATTGCTCAGAAAAGCGGTATAAATATTTCATGAAAAACGTATTGCGTTGGGAGCACAGCAATATTGAGAGCGGATTATTGATGGTAAAGTTCTATCTATCTATAAATCAGGAAACTCAGCTATTTAGATTTGGAGATAGGTTAAGTGATCCACTCACCTATTGGAAGTTTTCTGAAAATGACCTGCATGCTCGCAGAAAATGGAAAATCTTTACTCAGTTCAAGGAGCAGATGTTTAGCCATACCTCCTCGGATATGTCTCCATGGGTCGTCATTGCAGCCAATAAAAAGCGTGAAGCAAGACTCACTGCCATGTTATATTTGGTGCGAGCTTTTGGACGTTGCGCATTTGAACCGTTGACAGGGAAAGACGTAAAAACAGGTTACAGTATACAAATCGGTGGAGTCAAATTCAGTAATCTTAGCCTTCAACAGACTGCAATATTAAAACATCTTATAAACTCAGATAAAAACACCGCTTAATTTTACTTTGGTGACGGAAAAACGGTTGTTTTCACTCCAAGCATTTTAGAATACAGGATCACACAAGTACCATGACTTTGAAAACGCTCACAAGTACGCTTAGCCTTCCCGTAATTGAGTCGGCAGGCGGGTTGGTTTGTAATCGAAACCACCACATTCTGCTAATTTTTAAGCGGGGCAAGTGGGATATGGCGAAGGGTCGCGTTGAAGATGCGAAATGCCCTGAGATAAGTGCTCTCAGGGAGGTCAATGAGGAGACGGGACTTGCGATGGATAAACTGACTATTGAGGGGAAGCTTGTCTCTACATGGCACACCACTCGACATCAGAATATTAAATATTTAAAGAAAACTCATTGGTTTCTGATGCGCTATAATGGAGATGACGATCAAACGAAGCCGCAGGTCGAAGAGGGCATTATTGAATGTCGGTGGATTCACTTGAGTGATTTACCAGCCTATCGGCAGTTGTTGCCGGTTCGGATAGATTATGTAGTGGATTTTTGGCATCAAAATCTTGCTTATTCCCCAAGATGTTAGCGCGCTCAAAAGGGTCCTTTAGCACGAGTCCGTCATATTACCCATATCCTTAATTTTTGAAATCACGTAAGCTTGACGATATAAAGTCTTCCAGCTTTGAAACTGCTTCAGTTTTTCTTCCGGCCCGCCCCAACAGACATATATCTAAATAACCAAGTGGTGGTAAATCTGCAGTTTCCTCAAGAATTTTTAAGCTTTCGGGTACCGTTGATTTTGCGAGTGCTGTTACACCCAGCCCAGCCTCGATAGCCGACTTTATTCCTGATAAGTCAGGATTGGTGTGAACAATACGCCATGGTCGCATTATCTTGTTTAAATGGAAAAAGATTCGCTCTCGATATATGCAGCCCTCTTTGGCAAGAATTAGTGGAATTTCCCTGCACTTTTCAACCTGATGCGACTGACTGCCCACCCAGACTAACTGGTCGCTGGTGATCACATTTTTTTTTGCTTTTGACGATTGCTGATGAACCGTCAATATAAGGTCATACTTATTTAGCTGCTGCGTTTGTATTAAATTACGACTTAAGTCGCTGACGATCTCTAGAGCCACATGGGGATATGCTGCGTTGAACCGGCCGAGTATTGAGGGGATTAGTGTTATTGCAAACTCACTTGGTATTCCGAGGCAGACATTTCCTTGTAATTCCGGCTGTCGGTATTCTCCAATAATCTCATCATTAATTGTAATGATCTGTCGAGCGCGAACACACAATTTTTCTCCATCAAGAGAGGGTATAAGTCGCTTTTTTACTCTCCGAAAAAGTGAAGACTCGAGAATTTCCTCAAGCTTTTTTATCTGCAGACTTACTGCTGGTTGCGAGCGTCCAAGTTGGTCAGCGGCGGTTGTCACACTCCCTGAATCGTAAACAGCCAAGAAGGCTCTGAGAGCATCTGTCGGAAGGTTTCTCATAAAAAATAATATTTAAAATCCTAATTAAAACATATAAATTATTAATTTAACAAATGGATGCTGGATGACTTATCTTAGTCAAGTGGAATCTGGAAAGTAGGACCCAGCTATTGCTTGATAACTTGAAAAAGACTTGTTTGCACAGAATGCATCTTGATTATAGGGCAAGAATGGTGCCGTTTGCTGGATACATTATGCCAATGCAGTATCCCGGAGGTATTTTAAATGAGCATCTTCATTGCAGGACGTCTGCCGCGCTCTTTGATGTATCGCATATGGGTCAAATAACTGTTAAGGGTCTTGATGCCACACTGCAATTAGAGAGACTCATGCCAACTGATCTCTCAGCATTGAAAATAGGTGATGGCTGTTACTCCTTTTTGACCAATGAAGATGGTGGTGTGATCGACGACCTTATTGTTACAAGGATTGAATCCGATACTTTTTCTTTAATAGTGAATGCGTTGAACAAGTTAGAGGATTTACGGCACTTGTCCCAAAACTTGCCGAACTTAAGTATCCAGTTGAATGATCGTGCGTTACTGGCCCTTCAGGGGCCTTCTGCATCGGATGTTTTGGATTCACTTACTTCTGATTTAGATTCCCTTTCGTTTATGCAGTCCCGAGTGAGCCGCATTCAGAGAATCGATTGCTCGATATCTCGCACCGGTTACACAGGAGAGGACGGTTTCGAAATATCTTTGCCACCTGATGGGGCGTCCGACGTAGCGCAGATCCTTTTGAAAGATGAGAGAGTAGGTTGGGCTGGGCTCGGTGCACGAGACACTCTGCGTCTTGAATCTGGCTTGTGCCTACATGGACAAGATCTCACTAATGATAGAACACCGGTCGAGGCTGGTCTTGGTTGGAGCATCAGTCCCAGCCGCTGTTACGGTGGCAGTGCTGAGGGTGGATACATAGGCTCACAAAAAATAATGCAGCAACAACGTGATGGTGTTGACTTTATGCGAGTTGGTTTGACGGTCCAAGGGCGCGTCCCTGTGAGAGCTGGTACATCATTATTAAATGAGTCTGGAGAAATTGTTGGCAAGGTTACCAGTGGTAGTTTTTCTCCTATCCTGAACAAGCCGATTTCAATGGCTTACGTTGACACTGAGTATGCGCCACAGGGTACTAAACTATTTGCTGAGGATCGTCGTGGCCATCGGTCGCTTCAAATAGTGTCGATGCCTTGGGTGAAAAAGCGTTACAAACGCGAGTGATTTTTATCCGTTTCAATGGCCCAAAGTTACGATAAATGTTCCTCCATCTCAAGGATAAAGTGTTATGAATGCAAAACTACCTCCTAAAATTCCAACAAATATTGAGCTAGAGAAAATATTGAGCTCTGAGTCTTTTCAATCTCGCCACATTGGCATCAATAAAGAGCAGAGTGGTTTAATGTTGCAAGAGTTGGGTTTTGAAAACTTAGACAGTTTCCTTGAGGCGCTAGTTCCCCAATCGATCCGATGCCGAGAAAAACTGAATCTCGCTGAATCTATTTCGGAGACTTCAGCGATAGACAAGCTATCAGCTATCGCAAATAAAAATCAGTGCTTCGAGTCCTTTATTGGTCAGGGATACTACGGAACTGAGACACCTTTTGTTATTCAACGAAATATACTTGAAAATCCTGCTTGGTATACGGCCTATACGCCCTATCAGCCCGAGATATCGCAGGGAAGGCTTGAGGCTCTGATTAATTTTCAGACAATGGTGAGCGATCTTGCCGGTCTCGACATATCTAATGCCTCTATGTTGGATGAGGGGACGGCCGCTGCAGAGGCCATGAGTATGGCGAGGCGTACCTCAAAAAGTACTAGTAACCGCTTTTTTATTGATCATGATTGCTTCGTTCAGACTATATCTGTTGTGTCTACTCGAGCAAAAGCCGCAGGATTTGAGGTGGTCATAGGTGATCCACAAGCTAATTTAGCTGATCTTGATGTTTTTGGAATTTTGCTCCAGTATCCGGGTAGTTCAGGGGAGATAAGACACTTCTCAAAAGTGATCGAAAAAGCTCACAGCGGCTTGGCGAAAGTGATTATGGCTGCGGATATCTTGTCATTGTTATTGCTCAAGTCCCCGGGAGAACTGGGTGCGGACATTGCCGTTGGCACCACTCAGCGGTTTGGGGTTCCAATTGGTTTTGGTGGTCCTCATGCTGGATACATTTCCGCTAGAACTGAACTAAAGCGCTCTATGCCGGGTCGGCTGGTGGGTTTGTCTATTGACCGAGATGGAAAACAGGCATATAGGTTATCTCTACAAACTCGCGAGCAACATATTCGTCGGGAGAAAGCGACATCCAATATCTGTACCGCCCAAGTGTTACTAGCGGTCATTGCGTCGATGTATGCATGTTATCATGGTCCCAAAGGACTTAAAAAAATAGCGCAACGAGTCCATGCTTTGACAGCGATCTTAGCATCTGGAATTGATTGGTTGGGTTTCGATAGGATTAACAAACACTTTTTTGACACTCTCACAGTCAAGACAGGTAGTCAAACTACGAAGATCCATGAGCGGGCAATTGCTCGGAGAATAAACTTGCGTAGGGTAGATAGAAATACTGTTGGACTCTCACTTGATGAGACTGTAACGCCTTCTACTGTGGAAGCTCTATGGGAAATCTTCCAGCCAGATAGCTCGATTAATTTTTCAGCAGTCGCCTTGAGTGCCGAATTTAAGCTCCCTGCAGAATTCTGCAGATGCGATGCAGTCCTTAAAAATTCAGTTTTTAACGATTATCAAACTGAAACTGAAATGTTGCGTTATTTACGCCGTTTAAGTGACAAGGATCTGGCTTTAGACAGAACGATGATCCCCTTGGGGTCATGCACGATGAAGTTAAATGCAACTAGTGAAATGGTGCCAATCACTTGGCCTGAGTTCAATAGGATGCATCCTTTTGCTCCTTTTGATCAGGTGTCTGGATATTTAGAGATGATAAAAGACGTTCAAGATATGTTGATTGCGTGCACTGGATACGATGATATTTCTCTACAACCTAATGCTGGTTCTCAGGGAGAGTTTGCCGGCTTACTCGCTATAATGGGGTATCATCAGAGCCGATCTGAAGGGCATCGGAATATCTGTCTTATTCCCAGCTCAGCTCACGGGACCAACCCAGCTTCTGCACAGATGTGTGGCATGAAGGTTGTGGTAGTGAGCTGTGATTCCAATGGGAATGTGGATTTGGATGACCTAAAAACTAAAGCACACATACACGGTGAAAATTTAGCAGCATTAATGATCACTTATCCTTCCACTCATGGAGTTTTTGAGCCTCAGATAACTGAAATTGCCGACACTGTCCATAGTTATGGCGGTCAGGTATACATAGACGGCGCAAATTTTAATGCTATGGTGGGTTTGTGTGCCCCAGGTAAATTTGGAGGTGACGTATCCCATTTAAACTTACACAAAACTTTTTGTATTCCTCATGGGGGGGGTGGTCCAGGGATTGGTCCGGTTGCAGTAAAAAAACATCTTGCTCCTTTCATCCCCTCATCTCCGCTCCACAAGAGTGGCTCCAAATACCAAATATCCAGCTCTCCATTTGGATCTGCATCTATCCTACCCATAACGTGGATGTATGTGCGTATGATGGGTCCAAATGGTTTGAAAAATGCTACTGAAATTGCGAACTTAAGTGCTAATTATATCGCTCACAGACTGCGAGAATATTACCCAGTCTTGTACACGGGTAAAAATGGATTGGTCGCTCATGAGTGTGTGCTCGACATCAGACCAATCACAACGTCATCTGGAATCACTGTGGACGACATCGCCAAGCGCCTGATTGATTACGGTTTCCATGCGCCAACCATGTCTTTTCCCGTCCCCGGAACACTTATGATCGAGCCAACTGAAAGCGAGTCTAAAGTTGAGCTTGACCGGTTCTGTGGTGCATTGATTGCCATTAGACTAGAAATCGCAAAGGTTGAGGATTATGAGTGGTCGCTAGAGGATAACCCGCTGGTGAATGCGCCTCACACGTCAGAGCAGGTAACGAATAATCATTGGCCACATGAATACACACGGCGGGTGGCAGCATATCCAAATCTATCTGAATGCGGTGAGAAATATTGGCCACCGGTTGGGCGAATTAATAGTGTCTATGGGGACCGGAATTTACAATGTTCCTGTCCGGATATTAAAATATATCAGCAAGATTGATCCCTTCTTTACTCGCTGGAAAGGTGATTTGGTGATGATTGTTTGATAACGTGCTCCCTGTGTTGATAGTCTTGTACGTTTTTTAAAACTGTGGTTTTGGCAATGAATTTTTACGGCAGTATTTTTCTTTTTGCGGTAGCAGTCCTGTTACTGACCCGGTATCCGATAACGTGGTTTTTTAGGCGTCTTTTGAAATTGTCGTCCTGGGTAACGCTCGGTGTTCTGGAGCTTTTGATTGCAGGAGCCGTACTTGGATATTTCCTCACGCAACCTTTCTGGATGGATTACACCGGAAACATATTAGTAGTGGTCATTGGGTGTCTCGCTGTGATCGAGGGATTGTTCGTTATCTTTGCGGAGAGTTACTTGCGAAGCTTGACCAAGTTAATTCTCGCACACTACTACAGATTTGCGATTCCAGTTGCGGTACTTCTCATCGGCTTGGGNTGTTATCTACTGCTTTGGTCTTACGCAGGAGATTTACGTGACATTTCCAACTGCGAGGGTGATCAACACCTTTCCGTTATTTGCGATGTTGATTATCCTGAGGACCTTGTGTTGACCCCTGACAGCTACTTCTTTATTGCGCCGCAGTTCGGCGGTATTGGACCTTTCGTTAAACTTGAAAACCGCCGCCCTGGGAAACTTTCCCTCGTGAATATTGCCGAAAAAACTGCCCGGGATTTAGACATAAGATTTTCAGATAACACTTGGGGCGATGGGGTTTGTGAGAGGTCGCAGGATGATTTGATGGAACCGCATGGTATTGATTTAGCCCAGCGGGCGGATGGAACTTATCAGCTTGCAGTCGTTAATCACTACTTAGGCGACAGGATAGAAATGTTTGAACTCGTCAGAAAGGATGCGAGTTGGATGCTTGTGTGGAGAGGTTGTGTACGCGTGCCGGAGGTATATTATTTAAATGACATAAGCGTGTCAGACGATGGAAGTTTTTATACATCGCACATGTATCACCCTGATTTTACAATTTTGGATTTTGCGCTCGNGGGGCTTTTTAAGTATAACACAGGATATGTGATGCGCTGGGACAGGGAGCATGGTTTTGGGCAGGTCCCCGGATCGGAGGGCGCGCATCCAAACGGACTTATTTTTGATTCAGAAAGGGATGTACTCTATGTGGCTCATACTTTGGGCGATCGCATAGATGTCCTGGATATGGCAACAAGGACTATCTTGGAAACCTTTCGTCTCAACAGCCCTGATAATCTGATCATGAAAGATGGCTTTGTTTGGGCCACATCCTGGGACCATGAGATATTGGATACAGTTCCTTGTAAATTACATTTTCCTTGTGCTTTGCCTTTCTCGATTTATCAGCTTGAACCAATTACCTTGGAATTAATCAATAAATGGCGCTTTAATCATACCAAAATAGGCATGCCGACTGTAGCTTATCCATTAGACGGCAGAAATTGGATTGGCGCAGCATACTCTGATCGGGTAGTGTTCTTTTCAATCGAGAACTGATAGAGGCGACCATAGGGTCGCCTTTTCAGGATACATTTTAAAATGTTTTTGACACTGTCAAGCCATATGTTCTAGGCATGTTTTGATAACCAAAGAAACCCCCTGGAGTGGCAGGTGTTGCCGCTGCCGAGAGGAGATACGAATTATCAGTGAGATTTCGCCCCCATAACCGAATCGATGTAGTGGCCATGTTAAAGCCGATGGAGGCATTTAAATCGCTTTGTTTTCTTGATGCTGCCGCTTTGGTAAGTCCATCTGTCAGGGAATGCTCGCTCTCGTAGTAATATTCTAACCTCGCATATCCCCCGCGCTCTGGGGAACCCCAGTTGATTGTGAAGTTTAAGTTAGCCGCAAGTTCCGGTACTCCCGCAGGTCTAAATCCCGAAAAATCGCCATTATTAGTTGCAGGGCAACTTGTTTCGGTAGTGAGGGCTTGGAAACTGGGAACCGCTGCTAGGTACCAAGCACCCAAACACGGACCACCTGTGTACGTTTCATATTCTGCATCAATTTTTGCGGCGGAAAATCCTATAATTTGATTTTCACTTAGAGCGAGAATACCGTCAACTTCAATACCTCTGTGTCGTTCTTCCTCTGCGTTTGCGAGTCGAAATCCACCTCCCACGAACTGGTTAATCTGGAAGTTTTCGATTAATTGGTCGAAGATTGCGATATTTAAGAATCCTCCCTCAAATGATGTCTTAAATCCGCCCTCTACCGAAGTGGAGTCCTCGCCTAATGCGTCGGTAATACCCCCATCGCCACTGTAAATCATACTAAGGATTTTTGGTTTGAAGCCTGTTGAGTGACTGACATAGAGCATCATGTTTTCAGACAGATCATAGGACAATTTAATGGTGTGAGTAAATCCATTATCATCAGATGTTCCGTCATGTTCTGCGTTTGGAAACGAAGTATATGATGGGAAAAATTGAAATGCAGTGAGTCCGCTTAAAAGAGGATTTCCGGCAAATGGGAGATCTCCAAATGGGTCTAAGGTATCAACCACCCCGCTGGATTCGATGGAATTTTCGGTGTAATTAAAGCCGACCCCTAGGTGGAGCTGTTCCGTTAGGTCGATGTCAACATTTGCGTATATGCTAAAAGTTTCATTTTTTTGATCGAAATTCTCACCCAAATCACCGGTGCCATCAGCAAAATAGCTTGCCTGTTGACCCGCAATTAAGGTACCCAAAGGCAGATCCATGGTGCCGCCAGCGGGACTTGGAACGGTCACGAGATATCCCTGAGCTATAAGGGCTGGTGCTCCTGCAACTGCTAGCAATGTAGGGTTTGTGGTGGGATCTGCCCCACCCGCAATTGCAGCCCCCGCCGCCGCAAAACTCACTGAGGGATCAATGCCTCCCAAAGTGACAGCAGTAGCCAGAGCATTGAGGCCTAGTCCACCGGGTGCGATTGACCCGGTTAGTCCGCGAATATTGCCATCCATAAATGGAGCCATATCAGGACCGTAGATAAGATCTCTGTAAACTTCCATATCCTCACTGGAGTAAAATAGACCGGTTGTCCAAGTTACGCGCTCATTTGAATCAGAGGACAGCCTTAATTCTAAGCTGCTAACGTCAAAGTTATATTCTAAATTCTGTTGCTTAATCCAATCCGCAGTAGACTGGTCGACATCGGTGTTAGCCTTCATCTTTCCGGATCGCACGCTTAGAACCCCGTCGAAGGTTGCATATCCAAGGTCGCTTTGAACTATCACTGTAGCGCCAACGTTGTCAATTTCGTTTGTTGGATCGATATTGAAAGCTACTCTTCTGTCAAGGTCATATTTGTCAGTGATAGCAGGAACAACATCAGTGGCTAGGCTGTCAGTGATTAGTGACACCCCAGACTTGGTGATTTGGGTTTGTGCACAGCACAATTCGTCTAGGCCATCAGCTTCCAAAATAAGCCTCAGGGACGTTTCATCACTCAACTCAGATAGCAGTTGTCCTCGGACCGCCCAGCGATCTTTTTCGTTTAGTTTGGTATCGTTAAAAATATTATCTATGAATCCATCCCGCTTGTTCCTGCTGAACGCAAGCCGATAGGAGTTACCATCACTGATTTGTCCTCCCAACATACCTTTTATGGTGGTTGAACTATAGTTGCCAAGAGACATCTCCAGCATTCCTTCCGACTCACCGGTGGGAGCCTTTGTGGTCATATTGATTACCCCGACAGATGCGTTCTTTCCAAAAAGCGTTGATTGGGGGCCTTTGAGAATTTCAACCCGTTCGATATCTGGGAGGTCGGAAAGTACATTTATCGACCGCATACGGGGAGCACCATCTACATAAAAAGCAACAGACGGAGAAATTCCCGGATCATTGGCACCGTTTGTAAAGCCTCTCACCCAGAAATTGGTTTGCGCTGATTGCTGAAGCTGAGTGTATTTAAATGAGGGTACCGAATTTGCCAAATCTAAAAGATCCACGATTGCTGATTTTTCTACCGTGTCAGCACTGACTACTGAAACAGACAGCGGTGTGTCCTGAAGAGTAGTCTCTCGCTTGAGAGCCGTCACTATAATTTCTTCGATGTCCGCAAAGCTTGGACTCGACAGAAAACCAACTATTAATGTTCCAAAAAAAAGAAGTCTTGTCTTCGTTGAGTTGTACATACCTTATCCCCATTTGATTTTGTAATTTAATTCTTCTGTGGCGGTCCAAAATCGTTATCGCTTTGAGATTTTGACGGGCTCACGCTAGGCCGCAAGCTTATATTTGTAACAAACAAAATAGCTTTGCCAATCACTTTATGGTGCTGACGATGCGATATCAACAAAAAATTTTTCTATACAAATCTTTAACTTACAATATATTCATAACTAAATAGATAATATACTTTATTTTTTTTATATGTGAATCAATAACAAATATGCAAAAAAATATTAAAAATGAAATTATCAAAGTCTTTACAATCTGTTTTATATATATTTTTATTTACAATGAGTATTATCATTTGAACTAACCATAATTTTTTGAATAGATGTAAAATTTAAAAATATTTGATTTTAAATGGATTAATTTTTGAAAGAGTTGTGATAACATAATAAAAATATTAAAAAAACTTCTGACTTAAATTTAATTATAAAAACTTCTCTTTGAACATGACCTGTTTCAGAGAGTAGGTTTAAGTGCAAGAATCTTTGGAAATCTTTAAATGGATATTAGGGGAAAATTATGTCTTTAAAAGAAAAACTGCTATCGTCGCTAATTGCACTTGCCCTTCTATTTTCTAGCAGTGCGATTGCTGATATTGAGGAAATTATAGTAACGGCTCTCAAACGGGAAACTACTCTCCAAGACACTCCATTGGCTGTTACAGTGGTTGGTGCGGAAACAATTGAGCAAGCGGCAATAATTGATCTTTTAGATCTTGGAAATTCCATTCCATCATTTAAGTTTACCCAGCTTCAACAATCAGGCCAAACAAATTTTTGGATACGTGGATTTGCCAATGGGGGAAACGATCCGGGTATCGCACCATCGGTTGCTACTTATGTAGATGGGGCTCCAAGGATGCGCTCTATAAACGTGATTTCAGACCTCCCAGATATCGAGCGTGTAGAGATACTCAAAGGCCCCCAATCGACGTTATTTGGTAAAAATGCTTCTGCAGGTGTTGTGAATATGACTACCAAGGCGCCGAGCGGAGAATCTGAGGGTTTATTAGAGATAACCCTCGGAAATTATGATGCAACTCTCCTCAAGGGCATGTTGGGTGGAGCCATTAATGACACTAACTCTTACCGATTTGCATTCAGCAGGAACAAGAGGGACGGCTACATTGAAAATGTGTATAACGACACAACTCTCAACGAACGCGATCGATGGGCGTTGCGTGGTCAGTTGCTCAGTGAATTGAGCGACACGACTGAGATCCGACTCATTATCGAGGCCGATAGCTTGGATGAACTGTGCTGTTCAACACTACAGATTGCGAAATCACCTATATCACTTATTACAGACAGCTTAGCTGAGAACGTTGTTTCTGCAATTACAGATAGATATGATTTGGACAATAAAGTCGCAAATAATGTGGATCCCGAAAATAAAATTGATAATGTTGGCGCGACCATCGTTTTTGACAGCGAGTTGAGTTTTGCAGATCTCAATGCGGTTTTAAGTACACGATCCGGCTCGATGGAAGCTCAACAGGACGCAGATCAGACCTCTGCCGATCAGCTCAAGTCACAAGCCCTCGAATACGACTTCGATGTTAATACTTTGGAAGTTCGGCTGTCATCGAACGACGGTGGGAGAGTTTCATGGACTACAGGAATGTTTTACTCAAGCGAGGATATGAAGGTTTATAGAACTGTTGTTTATGGACCTGATATGGCGGCTTTCATGGATGGAAATATGCGCTTTTTGTCGGCAGCTCGTCTCGGTAATGAGCTGGGCTTAGATGNACTGGCAACTGGGGTCACTTTGGCAGGTGTGGATCCATCTGTGGGGATGGCGGCAGCCGGAGCTGCAATTGCAGCTGGACTTCCACCTACTACTAGTCCAACTTTACTTGGTATCGCTGGAGCTNCTGCGCTAATTGCCCAAGGATATCTTGTTACAGTCCCTAGTCCTCTTGGCGGTACAGTGGACCTTCCTCTAGGGGCACTGATTGCTAGTCAGCGTGCAAGCTATTTTGCTGATGGTGGTGGAAACTTGGGGGAGAACTTTCACCAGAAGAATGAGACTTTTAGCATATATGCCAATTTTGATGTTGATCTTACTAAGCNACTTCATTTAGGTGTAGGATTTAACTATACCGATAACTCGATAGAGGCAACAGGAGCGGTTGAAACTAATGATCCATTTGGTGATCTTCCTATAGCTGATGACCCGCTTCTTGGCGANCTCACTGCTTTTCAATATTTTCCATCTTATACTTCGTGGCCTAATGCGGATCATGATGGCACAGCAGAGGATAATGCGTTCACTCATACCGTCAAACTTTCCTATGATCTCACAGATAACATGATGGTTTATGCGAGTCACTCAACTGGATTTAAACCAAAGGTCCTCAGTATGGTCTACGATAGTGCAACTCGCAGCGTTACAGAGGCAGATGGTGAAGACTCGACGTCGGTAGAGTTAGGTTTTAAGACATCATTCGAGGGCGGGTTTCTGAATATCGCTTTATTCGATCAGTCAATTCAGGATTACCACATTCTTCAGTTTGGTGGTGGTGGATTTCATCTTGCAAACGCAGAAGAGGAACGCCATACAGGTATTGAGATCGACAGTGTTTACGCCCTCGATGAAAATCTGATTTTAGGTTTTTCTGCAGCTAAGATTGAAGCGGAGTATGAGTCTTACACCGACGCACCTTGTTTGGANGAATATTACTCTACTGCGGTACCTAGTCTCCAAGCGTTAACTTATGAAACTAGTTGTTTAGCCACAAACGGTGACTTCACTGGATTCACTCCCGCTGGTGTTCCCGAGCTTGCGGCAAACCTAAATTTGAATTATCGCTGGGGTACTGGAGATCGCGGTGGCTATGCTCGGATTGAATTTTATTATGAGAGCGAGTACGCGCTAACNGACGNCCTCACAAAGGCTGCTGCTTCCCGAAAACAGAATGATATAAACGCTAGTGTAGGATTTAATATGGGCACCGCATCTGTCCGAATTTGGGGTAGAAATTTGACAGACAATTCGTATTTGTTATCTGCAGCGCCCACCCCCGCAACACCTGGCGCATTTTTTGGTTACCGTAACATACCTAGGACATATGGCGTAACTTTATCGAACAGCTTTTGATCCGTAACTAATATCGTAAAAGGCGGCCTTTTGGTCGCTTTTTACGATAACAATGCAATTGGTTGCATGTGGCGTGGTTTTTGCCTGCAGTTTGCATTATTCCGTACGATCTCTACAAATCTCGTCAAGGTTGCGATATCTGGTGATCGTGACGGCCCTTGACAACGTAGGTGTTTAGGGCGCGATTACATCTTTTACACCACACGATCAACCCGAATTTTAATTGCTGATTAAATATGTGGTCATGAACTTTATGTTAAATTTTTAATGGGAAAGGGTTGTAAGATAAAAGTTCGTGACGACGAAATGTCTAGAGTGATTGAAATGGCATGGGAGGATCGAACCCCGTTCGAGGCGATTAACAAGGCCTTCAGTCTAAGTGAACGAGATATCATCTTGTTGATGCGAAGCGAACTGAAGCAGGGGGCCTTTAGGCTGTGGAGAAAGCGAGTAAGCGGAAGGAAAACAAAACATCTAATGCTCCGCCCGGCTTCAGTTTTGCGTGGACACTGCCCTACACAGTATAAAGTTCGGTCGAAAACAAAACATTAAAGGAGAGTCCTGTGATGATCAAATGTTGGGTATTCAACCCGCTTAATCGCTTTGTTTATACAATGAGACTGTGTGTGCTTGTTTCCCTTAGCGGATGTTATGCGACACAGGCAGAAAACATGAGTGAGCATGATAACTTTGACCATAAGCCAGAGGATAGGTGGCGCTTTGTGACCGATCAGGTGATGGGCGGCGTGTCGACGGGGCGGTTACGATTCGACATTTTTCGGGAACAGCCGATCGCCCACATGATAGGTGATGTCAGCACGGCTAACAATGGAGGTTTTATCCAATTCCGAAGAAAGATTAACGCCCCTCAGAGTTCGAGTGGCATTAAAATCAGGGTACGAGGCAACGGAGAGAAATATTTCATNCATCTGCGTACCTCAGGGACTNTCCTTCCTTGGCAGTACTACCAAGCNAGCTTTGAAGCATCTCAGGAATGGAGAACAATTCGAATTCCATTTAGTGAATTTTCTGGTTCAAGCGACTGGCTCGATAAATTGTTCTACCCATCATTGATTCGCAGTTTGGGAATCGTTGCTTACGGCCGCGACCACCACGCAGATATTATGGTGAGTCAGGCAGGATTTTATTGATAAAGAAATTGGCCCTATTTAGATGCAGTAACAGTAAGGGATTAAATCTCTGTTTTTGGGGCAAAAGTCTCTTTGGTCTTACTGATGTCTCGTTGGCTAACAAAATAAACGTAGAGATCTTAACGGATGGACCCGCCAGTGACTTGTAATCGATATTCTGGTTTAATTTTTTTGTTAGCGTACATTGTTTCAAACGGACAATTTGCTGTTGCCGAGGTCGTTGATAGTTTTGAAGTAGAAACCGACCCTCCAATCATTGAACATGTCGTTACAGTGGCAAATAGATTGCCAACTGAGATTATTAACATTGAGGCGAGTGTGGCTACGCTCGATTCCGAGACTTTAAATACAGTTGGGCATGAGCATGTGCAGCAGTCGTTGAACAGGTTGTCTGGTATTAACCTTCAACGGGGAAGTGGACAGGAGTATCTTCCTGCAATTAGATCTCCCGTATTTACGGGCCCAGGGGGCTGTGGTGGGCTCCTTGTAACTGAGGATGGAATACCGCTTCGCGCTGCCGGATTTTGTAATCTAAATGAGCTGTTTGAGGCACACACAGAGGCCGCATCCCAGATTGAAGTGCTTAAAGGTGCGGGTACTTCGGTATATGGTTCAAATGCACTTCATGGCGTCATAAATGTAATAACTCCTGACAGGACCTCNATGAATTNTGCGACGCTGGAGCGAATGAAGNGTGGGTCAGGTCGTNTAAAATTTACATTAAANTCCGGTGGAGCGAGTCCTGTNGTCNTTAGCGGAACGTTTGNAGGCTACAAAGGACANCGGGCCGATTCTGGTTATGATCAGCAAAANGTGTCGGTTCGTCATTTTTANGAGCGATCNACNTATTCTTTTGAAACCGGGGCAACCCTNNNCAATTTAAANCAAGAGACTGCNGGNTACATAACTGGNNTGGAGGTTTTTNAAGATGANTCTGTNGCTNTNTCNAATCCCAATCCTGAAGCATTNAGAGATGCAANAGCGGNGCGNGTCTGGAGNCNCTTCATNTTCGGCTCNGANANAAGNGAATTNANCGTGAAGCCNTATNTGAGATANACNGAGATGGAGTTNTTNCAACATTTTTTACCNGGCNCACCNCTGGANNAAAACGGCCANAAGAGCNTTGGANTACAGATNTACACNTCTGNTAATTTATCNAATATNGTNNNTTTTTCTGNAGGAGTCGATGCTGAATTTACGANGGCATATTTGAAGCAAACACAATTCNNGGANACANNTGGATCNGCTTTNTTNCAAGCTACTGTCCCCNTTGGNANGCATTATGATTACACGGTAGATGCAANGCAAATAGCNCCTTTTTTTCAGATAAGNACAGATTTNACAGATANTATTNCCNTCNCCTTGGGGGCTCGNTATGAGGANATGAANTATGNCTATCAGAACCNTATGCTTAGTGGGCGATCACGNGANGATGGGACNCTCTGCGGTTTTGGNGGTTGTCGGTACAGCCGACCAGAGAGTGGNGTTAANAGTTATNACAACAATTCTGTTGACTTGAATCTNAGCTANTCNNTNGANGATAGTNTNTTGCTNTATGNTCGGGTNGCTGATAGCTTNCGNGCNCCTCANGGGNCTGAAATCTATCGCCTNCAGAGAGANCAANAGANTGCTGANNTNGNNTCGGAGGAGAGTAATAGCTTNGANNTNGGAATAAAAGGNCGTCTTTCATCCACTACTTANAANCTTGCNATGTACNCCATGGATAAGAAAAACATNATNTTNCGGGATTCAAANTNCTNCAATGTTAGNGGAGGTTCCTCTTCACACCGAGGTGCCGAAATCGATTTAGCACATTCATTATCTAATAAGTTGAATTTTTCGCTTTCTGGAACATACGCAATCCATCGATATACAAATGATCCGTCTAGTCAAGGTAGTGATAGCGTCAATATGGCGAATATAAGAGATAACGACATTGATACCGCACCACGCTGGTTTGGAGTAGCTAGCCTGCTATATTTGCCGACTGCGAAGAGTAATGTGGAGATTGAGTGGACGACAACGGGAAAATACTATCTGGATCCTGAGAATTTGTACAGCTACGACGGTCACACGCTGGTAAACATTAGAGGAAGATATAAGATCCTGCCAACTCTGCAACTTTTTGTGAAAGTCACAAATTTAACAAATCAAAAATATGCTTCACGAGCTGACTATACCTCATTCTCCGGGTTGCGCTACTTCCCTGGTATTCCACGCCAAATTTCCTTGGGGTTTGCGGCCAGTTGGTGATCTAAGTTTACCGTGAAAAATGACATTTTCTTAATGATCCATTTCTTTGAAAATGTGATGAGCTAACAAGCCTTATTTATGAATTACAGAGATTTAGATATTGGATTAGATTTTAGAGGTTTTGTTTAAACGATTCCATGAAATGCACTCCTCGAGTGTTACGCCGTATCCTCCAAAAATATCCAGTGCAGTACCAATAGTAAGATCGAGTCTATGATTTGACAATTTTGCCAGCTTATCTAAATCACTGAGACTATTTGCTCCCCCAGCGTAGGTTGTTGGGATATCGCAATGATCACCTAGAAACTTGATTAATTGCTCGTCCATTCCGGATTGCTTTCCCTCGACATCTGTAGCATGTATGAGGAATTCATGACAGTTCTCTTGCAACTGCAGTATTGTTTCCTCAGTTATCATCAGTTGCGTTAGTGTCTGCCACCGGTTTGATGCCACGACCCAACCGGCACTTGTTTTCCGGCAACTTAAGTCGATAACCAAACATTCTTGGCCAACCTCTTTTTTGAGTCGCTCTAAGCGATCCCAACAAAAGAGATTATTATCGATTAGATAAGACGTCGCAATTACATGTGATGCACCGGCCTCCAAATATTGCTGAGCATTCTCAGCTGTGACGCCTCCACCGTATTGTAAACCACCACGATACGCGCCTAGTGCAGCCATTACTTGTTCTTGATTATTGTTGCCGAGCGATATTACATGTCCACCGGATAGGCCTTTTTCACGATATAGCGAAGCAAAATAGGCAGCATTAAAATCACTGGTATGATTAATTTGCGTGGTGCCCTCCAATAAACTAGAACCGACAATCTGCCTGACTTTGCCTTCATGTAGATCGATACAGGGTCTAAAACAAGTCAATTATGTCTCCCTATATACCCTGAGTTAGATCTATGAATATATCAGAGCTCTCTTAAATGGCCAGCCATTTTTATCTAAAAGTTAGTAACTTTATTTAAGTTTAGCGTGTTATGCATCAGATACAAAGCTCCCGTATGTTCCACGCAAATAGAGTAACGGAGTTTCCGATCGATTTGAAAGAGCGTGAATTCGACCTACGATGATAATATGGTCTCCACCCTCATATCTGTGTTCAAATTTGCATTGAAAACAGACATTATAACTGGGTAATAAGGGTATCCCTGCAATTCCTTCAGCACATGCCAACCCATAAAATTTGTCCGCATCCTTGGAAGCAAATTGATCTGAAAGGAATTTCTGATCTTCTCCTAGGATGTGGATTGCATAATATTCTGCACAAAAGAAATCGTGGAAGCACTTAGCACTTTTTGCAATAGACCAAAGCACGAGGGGAGGATCTAACGAGACCGAGGAGAAGCTGTTTACGGTAATCCCGATGTTTTGATTCTTGTTATTTTTAGCAGTCACTATTGTTATCCCAGTAGCAAAACCGCCGAGTGCTCCTTTAAGATCACTATCTGAGAATGGATATCGTATAAAAGAGGTTTTTTCTGATGATTTCATAGGGAGAGGTTGCTTAGTGAAATTGATTATGCGACGCGAGTTCCCGACGCTATATGATGGTTTTTTTCTGTATCGAGTGCAACTGTTAGTTTTGCCAAAAAGTGAAGCGCTTAACCTGTTTTCGATTGTTTTGATGAATTCTCAAGTGTATCACTTTATCATGCCGCGGCTCGGAAAAAGGTCTACAAAAGTAGCGTCACGTTTCTCTGTCGCGGTTTTCAGTGCTTCTCTCATGTCGGCCTCTTGAACTATGCCCGCCTGCCATGTGGCGTTATAGTATAATCTGTCAGAGAGAGTACGATCGCACCAGTAATTTAATGTTTCTCTTGTGCCCCACGCCGCGCTAGGTAAATTTTTGGAGATCTTAAGTGCAAGTTTCTTTGCGGCGCTTGAGGCGGTTGATTGATCTATTGAGAGCTTTATTACAAAGCCGCATGACTCCGCCTCAAGTCACTGCATGTATTGGCGAGTACTGGCGTTCTCTGGGGCGAGAACGACGGGAATTAAATTCTGAATCCGTTACAAAGTTCCTACATTTGCAGGTATTCCAAGTTCTGCTTCGTTTATGACGAAAACGTATCTGTAGTACAAAAGCATGTCTCGATTGTACACACAAAATCTATTTCCCCTCCTATGCGATCCTTTAGAGTAAGTGAGATAACGGGCTTTCTGATCTGCTCAAGGACAGTTAAGACGTTTTCTAGTTGAGGAATTCCTGACCTTAGTTGATCAGCCCTTCTATCAGGTTCATCTTAAAACGTTCTCAGTATATGTTACTCTACATGTCTATTACATAACTAAAATTCGGATTAGTAGGCGAAATAACAATTACTTAAACACCGGTATATCGGTCAATTGAATGGCTGACGGAGGCAAACTGTTCCCAAATTTGCACATTCGTTGTGTGTAATGGAACTGGACGACATAGCTTGATTTCTGCACCACCTTGATCACTGATTTGTGCTCCTGGTTTTTTAGTGTTTTAGAATCGTTGACATAAAACGTTAGCATTGGTCGAAATTCTCAATTATTTTCCAAGCAATAGTGTTGCTGTCGAAACCAAGCGTGATAATTTTATAGTATTTGGCGGCATTTTTTCTGCTGTTCTGTTGTCACTAACCTTGTCATGGTGTCAAGTTTACCCGCATTTAAAAAGTTCTTTTGATTGAAATATTTATCGAGATGGCTGTAAATAAAATCAGGAAAATAACAAAATAGAATATTTTAAATTTATTTTGCATCAATGGTTAGATCATTTGCTCTTGGTGCAGTGCTATGTCAAACTTTATTCCCGTTTGTTGTTGGGTCAGTCCTCGTTACATTTGCTTTCCTTATATTGAGGACGAACGTGAGAGTTTGCGAGAGTGGCGGAATTGGTAGACGCGCTGGATTTAGGTTCCAGTGGGGTAACCCGTGAGAGTTCGAGTCTCTCCTTTCGCACCACCTAGACTAGATATTGGAGAATGCTGAATGGAGGTTGCTGTAGAGCGGAGCGACGGTCTTGTGCGACATTTAAGAATCCAGCTTCCCGCTGATAGGGTGGATGGAGAGGTCTTGCAACGCCTCCAAAAGGCCACAAAAACTGTTGCGTTAAAAGGCTTTCGGAAGGGGAAAGTTCCCTTAAAAGTGGTTAAACAGCAACTCGGAAAGGGTATTCGGGGAGAAGTTGTTGGTGAATTAATTAATACCAGTTTTCGGGAGGCGATTGAAAATCATAGCTTCAAAATTGCAGGTCAACCTCAGATATCAGATTTACAAGATGTTGAGGGAGCTCAGTTGGAATATAGAGCTGTTTTCGAGGTCTATCCTGAAGTTGTTCTGGCAGATTTTTCTAAAATCAAAATTCGTCGTTCATCCGCTGAGATCGAGGATTCTGACATTGACGACATGATTTGTAATCTGCGTGACCAAAAGGCGAACTTTGAGCTAGTTGATAGGGTTTCCGAAGAAGGAGATCAGCTCATAATAGATTATATCGGTGTCAGGGAAGGTGTTGAATTTGCGGGTGGAAAAGCCAACGATCAAAAGCTTATCTTGGGCTCTAAGAGCATGATTCCAGGATTTGAAGATGGCCTCAAGGGAAAAAGTGCTAACGAAAAGATAATTCTGAAACTAACTTTCCCGAAGGACTACCATTCTGAAGATTTGGCTGGTCTTCCAGTTGAGTTTACGGTGACCGTCAAAAGTGTATCAGAGAAAAAAACACCTGAGCTTACTAACGAATTTTTCCAGCAATTCGGTGTCACAAGTGGGGGTCTTGCTAGTTTCAGAGAAGAGGTCGAGTCCAATATGCGCAGAGAGTTAGATGCGGCTCTCAGATCCAACATAAAAAGTCGGATCATGCACCAGTTGTTTAAGCTACATCCAATTGAAATCCCTGAAGCCCAAATATTGGGTGAGATAAAGAATTTAAAGGAACAAATGCTCCGCCAATTCGGTGGTGGAAAGGAAATAGACTTGGACGCTCTTCCAAATGAGATGTTTCGTGGAAAAGCACAGTATCGCGCGGCTCTCGCAGTAATTGTTTCGGAAGCACTTAAAGCTGAAAGCTTAAGTCCTGACCCCGGTACTGTCAAAAATAGGGTTACGGAGATCGCACAAACTTATGATCAGCCGCAGGAAGTGATTAATTATTATTACTCAAAACCCGAGTTACTCTCGGCGATAGAAGCGTCGACAATGGAAGATCAGCTCATGGAGGTTGTGCTTTCAAAGGCAGAGGTGGAGGAGGAAGTTTTGCGGTATAAAGACGCTGTCAAACCTGATCCGGAGCTCGATTATGGCGACCTCCTCAAAGAGCGAGTGGACGGTGTGCGTGGATTAGAACAGCAAAGCGGTGACTAATTTTCCGACAGGTGGGAAACCCTCAGGCATCCACGTACGTAGATATGGTTCAAGATTACAAAAAGAGAAATTTTTACTATGAGTGACATCAAAGCGAGCGGGCTCATACCGATGGTGGTCGAGCAGACTTCCCGAGGTGAGAGATCTTACGACATATATTCGCGCCTGTTGAAAGAGCGCGTGATTTTTTTGGTTGGTCCGGTTGAAGATCAAGTGGCAAACCTTCTAGTGGCTCAAATGCTTTTTCTTGAGTCCGAGAACCCAGACAAAGACATTCACTTATATATTAATTCCCCTGGTGGATCCGTCACCGCAGGCATGTCGGTGTATGACACCATGCAATTTATAAAACCCGATGTAAGCACAATGTGTATTGGACAGTCAGCCTCTATGGGCGCTTTTCTTTTAGCGGCAGGTGCTGAAAAAAAGCGGTTTTGCCTTCCAAATTCAAGAATAATGATTCATCAACCTAGCGGAGGAGCGAGAGGCCAGGCAACCGATATACACATCCAGGCACAAGAAATCCTAAAGACCAAAGACAGGCTGAATCGCTTATTTGCTCTTCACACTGGACGCTCGATCGATAGAATTGCTGAGGATACAGAGAGGGACACTTTTATGAGTGCCGAAGAAGCTAAAGATTATGGTTTAGTGGATGCCGTGCTAGACAAAAGAGTTTAAAGACGCTAACCTTTTTTAAGGTGTGACATAACGAAATACTCCTCGAAATCTAACGACACAACCTTTCGCCAAAGGAGGTAAGGATGAGTGGAAAAGACATTGGTGGCGAGTCCGGAAAGTTGCTGTTTTGTTCATTTTGTGGTAAGAATCAAAACGAAGTTCGCCGTCTGATAGCAGGACCCTCCGTTTATATTTGTGACGAGTGTGTGGATCTCTGTAACGACATAATATCGGAAGAAGCACAGGTTGTGAGCTCAGAAGACTCATCATCAAAGCTACCGGTCCCAATCGAAATAAAGACGATCTTGGACGATTATGTTATCGGTCAAGAGAGAGCTAAACGCATCCTGTCAGTTGCAGTTTATAATCATTATAAACGCCTTCAGGTTAGCGAAGATAAGGGGACAGAAGGAAAAACAGTTGAACTAGGTAAAAGTAATATATTGCTCATAGGACCCACTGGGAGCGGAAAAACTTTACTTGCAGAGACATTAGCCAGATTATTGGAAGTGCCGTTTACTATTGCTGATGCTACAACGCTCACTGAAGCGGGTTATGTGGGTGAAGACGTGGAAAATATTATACAGAAGCTTTTGCAGAAGTGTGACTACGATGTAGATAAGGCGCAAAGAGGGATAGTGTACATAGATGAGATAGACAAAATTTCCCGAAAATCCGACAATCCCTCTATTACTCGCGATGTTTCCGGAGAGGGAGTACAGCAAGCGTTGCTCAAACTAATAGAGGGTACGATAGCATCTGTCCCTCCGCAAGGAGGAAGAAAGCATCCTCAACAAGAATTTTTACAGGTTGATACGTCTAACATATTGTTTGTGTGTGGTGGAGCCTTTGCTGGCCTGGAAAAAGTAATACGCGAGAGGTCTGAGAAAGGTGGGATTGGGTTTAGTGCAGAGGTCAACAGTAAAGATGGTCAAAAAACAATTGGTGAGACGTTGCTGGAAGTGGAGCCTGGTGATCTAATTGGATACGGACTAATACCTGAATTTATTGGTCGCTTGCCTGTTGTAGCGACTCTTCAAGAACTCGATCGTGATGCGTTAGTGGCGATTTTGAAGCAACCAAAAAATGCTTTGTACAAGCAATACCAAATGTTGTTCTCGATGGAAGGCTTGGACCTAGATTTGAGGGCGGACGCTCTCGAGGCAATTGCGGATAAGGCGATATCAAGAAAAACTGGAGCTAGAGGACTAAGATCTATCCTTGAAACTGTGCTTCTTGACACAATGTATCGGGCTCCCTCTGAGAGTGATTTGGTTAAGGTTGTTGTTGATGCGGCAGTGATTAATGGCGAAAATGAACCGCTTTTAGTTTACGAGAAGCAAGATAGAAAATTAGTTGCTAGTGACGAAGGGTGATTGAAATAGGACGGAGCAGTAATTGAAATCAATTTGGGTCTCGTCTCAAACTTGATGTTCACGAACAAAAAAGTATCACTAGAAGGGGTGTGCATGTCCAAATTTAGGGAAAAATCTGAGCGAAAATCGTACCCAGTTCTGCCGCTTCGGGATGTGGTTGTCTATCCGCATATGGTTGTTCCTCTTTTCGTGGGCAGAGAAAAATCAATAAGCGCTCTAGAGGATGCAATGGAAGACAGCAAGCAGGTGGTCTTGGTGGCTCAGCGAGATTCTGCGAATGAAAATCCTGGAATGGATGAGTTATATGACGTGGGAACACTCGCGACTATATTGCAGATGCTGAAGCTCCCGGATGGCACGTTGAAGGTTTTAGTTGAGGGAATGAACAGAGTCGAGTTGGTGGCTGAAGTTGGAAGTGAGAATTTTATTATCGCCCAAGTGGAGGAACTTAAAAATGCGGAAGTGGCATCGGGTGAGATCGAAGCCACGATAAGATCGACGACAACGATGTTTGAACAATATGTGAACTTGAGTAAAAAGATCCCCTCAGAAGTAATTGCTACCGTCAGCGGAATTGAGGATCCTCATCGGCTAGCTGATACTATTGCTTCTCATATGACACTGAGTTTGGAGCAAAAACAGGAAATCCTAGAGGTTCCAAATTTGAATGGTCGGTTAGAGCATTTAATGGGTCTTATGGAGGCTGAAATAGATCTTTTTCAGATTGAGCAAAAAATCCGTGGACGAGTCAAGAAACAGATGGAGAAAAGTCAGCGAGAATACTACTTGAATGAACAGATGAAAGCGATTCAAAAAGAACTTGGAGACATGGATGAAGGAGTATCCGAGTTAGATCAATTAGAAAAACGTGTTGCTGAGGCTGGTATGCCTGTTGCCGCCTTAGAGAAGGTTCGCTCAGAAATGAATAAGCTCAAGATGATGTCCCCAATGTCTGCCGAGGCCTCGGTAATTCGTAATTACATCGACTGGATGATTGGCGTACCGTGGAAGCATAGAACTCGAGTAAAACACAATCTTAAAGAAGCAGAGACCACATTAGATAATGATCACTACGGGCTGAAAGAGGTTAAGGAAAGAATCCTCGAATTCTTGGCTGTACAGAAGCGTGTGAAAAAATTGAAGGGTCCCGTCCTTTGTCTGGTTGGCCCACCAGGAGTGGGAAAGACTTCTCTCGGAGAATCAATTGCACGGGCTACCGGACGCAAATTCGTGAGAATGAGTTTGGGAGGGGTCCGGGATGAAGCGGAAATACGCGGTCACAGACGCACGTATATTGGTAGTCTGCCTGGTAAACTCATTCAAAAACTATCAAAGGCTGGTGCGAAAAACCCGCTGTTTTTGTTGGATGAAATAGATAAAATGGGGATGGATCATCGTGGTGATCCAGCCTCAGCCCTCCTTGAGGTGCTGGATCCTGAGCAAAACCATACCTTCAATGATCATTACCTCGAAGTTGATTATGACCTATCTGAGATAATGTTCATATGCACCTCTAATTCGATGAACATACCCGGTCCGTTACTGGACAGAATGGAAGTAATTCGTATCCCAGGCTATACCGAAGATGAGAAGGTTGCGATTGCAGATAAGTACCTTGTACCCAAGCAAAGAAAGTCAAATGGCTTACGTGAGTCAGAACTAACCGTTTCGGAAGATGCCCTGAAGGACACAATTCGATACTACACTCGTGAGGCAGGTGTGCGTGGATTGGAACGTGACATTGCAAAGATTTGTCGAAAAATTGTCACTCAACATGTTCGAGAAAAGAAGCGAGTTAAAGACGAAGTAGATGTCTCGAGACTGGAGGAACTCCTCGGAGTTAGAAAATTTAATTATGGTCGGGCGGAGCAAGAAAATCAGATTGGACAAGTTACGGGGCTAGCATGGACGTCTGTAGGGGGAGAGTTGCTCTCGATTGAAGCGTCCGCTATTCCGGGGAAGGGTAATGTTGTAAAAACAGGTTCGCTTGGTGACGTGATGCAAGAATCCATACAGGCAGCACTGACGGTGGTTAGAAGCCGAGCCAAGACTTTGGGTATTCGAAAAGACTTCCATCAAGAAAATGATATCCACATTCATGTTCCAGAGGGTGCTACACCCAAAGATGGACCATCTGCGGGGGTCGGGATGTGTACTGCGATGGTTTCCGTGCTAACAGGAACCCCGGTTCGAGCCGAAATAGCGATGACGGGCGAAATAACATTAAGGGGTCAAGTCTTAAAGATTGGTGGTTTAAAAGAAAAATTATTGGCTGCCCGGCGGGGAGGTATCTCTACTGTCATTATCCCAGATGAGAATGGTAGCGATCTCAAAGAGATTCCGGATAACATTAAATCAGATCTGACTATTTGCAGAGTCAAATGGATTGATGAGGTTTTAGATATAGCCTTTGAAACAAGTCCAACACCTCTGACAGACGAAGAATTTAATAAGAGTAGCACATCAGCCAAAAGTGAGCTTTCAAGCGGAATAGCCAACACACACTAATGGTGAAAAGAGTTTAATTTTAATACTGGACTTGACCGAAGAAATTGCTGTTGGTATAACGTGTGTTGAACGGGTGCGGTCGCTTTTGCTTTCTGCATTTGCACTCATGATGTGTGGGAAGTCTTCAAAATCCAAAAAAAAGGGGAACAAAAAGGTGAATAAATCTGAATTAGTAGATGCGATTGCAGATGGAGCAGATATATCAAAAGCGTCAGCGGGTAGAGCACTAGATTCTGCGTTGGATGCCATAACTACAGCGTTACAAAACGGAGAGCAGGTTTCGCTAATTGGTTTTGGCACATACTCTGTCAAGCACAGAGCCGCTCGCGCAGGGCGCAATCCGCAAACGGGTGCGGAGATTGAAATTTCTGCAGCGAATGTTCCAAGCTTCAAGGCTGGTAAGGCCCTAAAGGATGCCGTTAATTAGGGAGTTTTTAAAAGAGCAAGATTCTATATAATAGGGCGCTTGATAAGGCGCCTTTTTTTCAATTGGTGTTTTTTATGCTAGACAGCTTTCGTGGCAAGATGCGCGGTGTATCGATTTTCATTGTCATCGTTATTGGAGTGATATTCACATTTACGGGTATTGGATCTATTTCTCTTGGCGGTGCCGGTTCGGGTGAAGTAGCAACTGTGAATGGAGAGGCTATAACAGAACAGGAGCTATTGCTGGAATTGCAGCGTCTAAGAAATAGGATTCGGGCTGAAAATTCGAGCATAACATCGGAGGAGCTCGATGATAATACTCTTCGACCAATTGTTCTTAAGCAACTTATTGGAAGTGCTGTTGCATCTCAAAACGCATTAAATCAGGGAATGGCAGTCTCAACCAACATGTTAAATAAAGTACTTATGTCTGTTGAAGCATTTCAGACGGATGAAAAATTCGACGAGGATCGGTATCGTTATTTCATCCGGAATCGAGGGCAAACTAATTCGGAGTTCAAGTTACAGCTTACCAATGAGATGGTTTCCGGACAGCTTTTTGACGGCTATCGGTTATCGGGGTTTATTACCGATCAAATGCTATCGTCAATTGCGGAATTAGTTTTTCAAACTCGAAGTTATTACTATCTTACGGTTCCGAGACAATTGGTTCTTGAAAATATAGAGATTCCAGAGACTGAAATTAAAGACTTTTATGCTCAGAACGGAAATTTATTTCAGTCAGAGGAACAGGTCTCAGTAGATTTCATAGAAATTTCAGCTCAACTTCTTAAAAGAGACATACTAGTAGAGAAAAGCGAGCTGGTTGCTAGATTTAGGGACGAGGCCGAGAATTTCATCCCTGCTATTTCTCGTCGTGCCGCCCACATTTTGTTACCTGATTTAGACAGTGATTTGATATCGGAAATAATGCAGGCAATCTCCATTGGTGAGTCTTTTGAAGATCTTGCAGAAAAGTTTTCGACCGATGCTGGATCAGCAGCGATAGGGGGTGATCTAGGATTTACCGATGGATCAACCTTTCCGGAGAGTTTTGAGCGGGCATTGGAAAAATTATCGGTCGGAGATATTTCAGATCCGGTGCCCACGGAGAGTGGCGTGCACATAATAAAATTACTTGAAGTTCAACAGTCTCGCTTTCAAGAAGACGAGCAGTTGCCTCGCATAGAGAGAGAGATCGTCAATGAGCGTATTGATAGCCTTCTGAACGAAAAGCTCGCCACTTTACGGGAACTTAGTTTCAATGCTGAATCAATGACAGAGCTGGCCGAACAGATGGATGCCGTTGTTTCCGAGTCCTCTCTAATGACGAGAGCCGCGGGCGACGGAATTGGATCATTCAAGAGTGTGAGAGATGCCGCTTTCAGTGATGATGTGCTTTTTAATGGATATGCAAGTGAAGTTCTCGAGATCGAACCTGATAGATTTACCGTGGTTAAATTGAATCGCCACATTAAGACTCAGCAGAAAGAGTATAGCGACGTCAGTATGGAAATAAAAAGATCAATGGCTTCGGATCGTGCTGACATAAAACTAAATAGGCTAGGACAAGATTTTATCTCAAAACTGGAATCGGGAGAAACAGTCGAACAACTTGCACAATCTGGCGGGTTCCAATGGCAAGTTGTCCTAGACGCTGATCGAACAACTCCCTCACTAGACTCTGAGGTGAATGCTTTAGCCTTCTCAGTTGTTTTTGGTGGTGTAAAAGCACATGCAAGCTTTTTGTCGCGCTCCAAGGATTTGTTAGTTATCACGGTTTATGATAGGAAAGCTGGTGACTACATGGCGTTGAGTATTGACGAGCAGAGTTCTTTTAAGGATTCAATCGCCTCCTCATTTACAAATAGGGAGCTTGAGTCATACCATTCTGGGTTGATTGAAGCTGCGAAGGTTAGACAGTGAATTTTTTCTCAAGGCCTATAACTATTATCTGAAAAAAATTCAAAATCAATGATTCAAAGGCGTGTTGTATCCACAAATATCTTAAGCGCTTGGTTTGGTCTGAGGATCATATCCCTCTTTATCTTATTCCAATGAGTGATATCGGCGACAGAAACTCTAAATTCATTTGCTATTCGACTGAGAGAGTCGCCCACCTTTACCCTGTAGACAATAGTTGTTTTGGTTCGTATGCTTTCATTTCTCCCATAACAAGGTATTCGCAGTATTTGACCAGTTTTAATGGTATCACTTGAGAGTTGGTTCCCTTCTTTAAGCTCGGTCAATGCTAGGTTAAATCGATAAGCAATTTTTAAGAGTGAATCTCCTTGCACCACTCGGTAGTCGTGACAGTGATTGTGAACTTGAGTACTCTGCCAATGCGACTGATCGGCTGTGGGTATCACAATGATCTCTCCGACCTCAATGTGATCAGACTCTAAATTATTGAAACTTTTTAACCAGTCTAGCTGAACTTTGTTTGACAAAGCTATTTCACTCAAAGTGTCTCCAGTGACGATCATATGTTCACGCATTGAGGTCCATATATTCTCTGTACCTTCCACGATGAAGTTTCTCAGTTGTTCACTAGATTTAACGGGGATAAGTAAGTCATATGACCCGTTGGGTGGTGTCATTGATCGATTGAATGCTGGATTTAAATTAAGGAATTCTTCTATTGATAGCTCAGTTTTTTCTTGGAGCGTTGAAATATTAATTGGATTGTCTATTGTTATTATTTCAAAGTATGGGCAATTGGGTATATGCGGCAAATCGATGGCGTAATGCTGAGAATTTTTTATCAGGTCCGCCAGTGCGAGAAGCCGAGGGACATATTGTGCTGTTTCCTGCGACAACTCAAGAGTCCAAAAATCCCCATTTTGTCCTTTGGCGCGACTTTGTGAGATTTTTTTTGCTAGAGATCCCTGTCCTGTATTGTAGGCAGCCAACGCTAAAAGCCAATCGTCATCAAAGAGCTGATGCAGGTATGCTAAGTATTCAATTGCAGCGGTTGTTGATGCTACAACATCACGGCGTCCGTCGTACCAGTTATTTTTCTTTAGCCCAAAGTAGGCACCAGTGGAAGGTATAAATTGCCAAAGCCCTGAGGCATGGCTCCGAGAGTAGGCGAACGGATTGAACGCGCTCTCGACGATTGGCAGTAATGCTAGTTCAAAAGGCATGTTAGACTTTTCCAGCTCCTCGACGATAAAAAAGAGAAATGGCCTCGAGCGAACAAATACTGTCTGCAGATACTCTCTTCTCTGGAGGTATTCTTTCCTGTAAGAATGCACTCGACTGGGCAAGCTTTTCGGCAAGAGCCTGTATCCCTTGCGTAATCGTTGCCATAAGTCTTTGTCACAACTGTTTTTTGTTGCCAAAGATTTATTAATATCTGGGGGAGTGTTGGCTTTTTGATTAGAGATTGGTAATGACCTGAAATTATTTAATTGCGGGTTTGGAGAGAGTGTTTCGCTTTGACGGAGCTTTAACTCGCTTTCCGAGGTATCTAACCAGGAGCAACTTGAAAGACAAATGGAAGTTACCATCGCCACCATTAGCGGTAAGTGAAACATCACTCTGTGTTGCAGTCTGAACAATGTTGTTAATTCATCCAATCAGGGATAAAAAGGTTTTTTTGAACACGATTTTTATCAGATTAAAAAATGTCTTTCCACTTTCGAAGGGCCTCAAATACTGCTTGCTCGCTACAGTCATTAATATTAAATTTTTTGTGTACTGCGCTAATGACTGATTCTTTACTTACTCGCAAAAAAGGATTGGTATCACGCTCTAATGAAAGGAGACTTGGCAAAGTTGGTTTGTTCATATTTCGCTTTTGACAATCATCTTGATAACGTTTTGTCAGCTTATCATTATTGGGTTCTACTGAGCTTGCGAAATTTAAATTAGCGATCGTATATTCATGCCCACTGTAGATGAGAGTATTTTGGGGTAATCTTTTGATTTTTCCTAAAGAGCTATGCATTTGGTGAGCTGTGCCCTCAAATAGCCTCCCGCACCCCCCACCAAACAGCGTATCTCCAGCAAATAATATATGGTTGCCGCCAAAGGAACTGGACGAAAAATAAGCTATATGGTCACTCGTGTGACCGGGAACTTCAATTACACTAAATCTATTTCCATGGAGTAGTAGATCGTCATTTTCCCGGAGTTTTTTCGTTATACAATTTGCAGGAGAGTTGTGAGGTCCGTACACGGGAACATCGTAATAGACGACAAGATCTTCAACACCCATAGTGTGGTCTGGGTGGTGATGGGTAATCAATATCCCGAGTAAATTGATTTTTCTTTTTTTGAGCCAGTTAAGAACAGCCGACGCTTCTCCTGGATCAACCACAAACGCTGAAGATTCAGTATAGTTTACGAATAACCAAATGTAATTATCTGTCAGTGATTCGATTACCTCGACGTCTAATACAATCTCTCTCATCGATCAACCTTTTTATCTGGTTTTTGTAGTCCGTAGCAAACATAATACGATCTACAAAATTCTTAGTCACTTAATATGTCACTTTGTATTTATAAAAAAATCTTAGGACCTTTCTTTCGTCGGTTCAAAGTCAGCAATTTAGCCATTACGGCTGAACGTCTCAGATGCTGGTCATCCTCAGATTTTTGGAGTTACATAATTGATTGCGAAAAGCGTGTTTTCACTTCAAAGTTTTCACAACTGCCCGGTTATCGCTTGCTGAGCTTGGGAGCAATTGGTGATCGTAAAAGTCTAGATTGTTTTGGTCAATTGCATCGCTTCAGTTTCTATGCCTCGGATATTGAAGATCAGCATGCGGCTGTCTGTGATTATAGTCAATTACCGATGCCGACGGGCGTTCTCGATGTGGTTCTCTTACAGCATGGGTTGGAGTTTTCTTCCTCACCAAAATTAGTTTTGGCTGAGGTCTGCAGAGTGGTCATGCCCGGAGGGCATTTGGTGTTGTGCGTTTTTAATCCTTTTGGTTTCCACGGAAGCATCAAATTTCTGATGCAGCTACTGACACGACGGCCACAGTACAGGTTCCATAATCTACGTAAAAATCGTCTTATTGACTGGTTATCGTTGTTAAGTTTTCATGTTTTAGAGGTGACCCATATTGCTCATAAGCCATTTGGATTTGGTAACTATAGAGCACAGAGCTCCTTTGAAAGCTGGTGTGAGGCACTGAATATACCTTTCGGAAATGTGTACATAATTCATGCAATCAAACGGGAAGTGCAAGGAATCGGATGGAAACGAACATCTTGGGCCAGCTCGCCCAAGCGATATGGAAAAGCGAGTCAAAACATTAATTCTATATCGCATGATTCAGTAATGACCAGCACTGCAAGTGATGGATAAAAATTTTCCGCAGGTAGAAATTTTTACCGATGGAGCGTGTCGCGGT
>NZEU01000030.1 GCA_002689135.1 Porticoccaceae bacterium | reverse complement strand
GCATTGCTTCAGTAAGACATATAGATCAGTTGCGGTTCAAGCCTGATCCAAAGAAAACAGAAGAGCCCCCATTCAAGGGGGCTTTTTTTATCTCTAAAAACCTCTCCTAAAATAGCTTCTAATATTTTTAACTCGTTGATATTTCGTTATTTTTCCAATCGAGGAAGATCTATCTCTCTCCTTTTTGTAAGCAATGTCTGTTTTATAACAAATTTTTTCCAAAAAAAACCACTTTTTTTATTAAAGGTATTTAGGGAACTGTCGATACCCAATTTAAGTGGCAATGTTTTGCCACTTGTATGCCACCTTAATTGCCGCTTTTGGCAGTAAGTTGCCACTTTATGCGACGTTAATTGCCGTGTAACGTGTCTGGGGTGGGTGTATGTATACAACAGAAGGAACAATCTTATGGCCACAATTAATACAAACATGTCGGCAAATATTGCGACAAATGCAATGACGCGAAACGAGCGTACCATGGGTCAGACTATGGAAAGGCTCTCTACGGGAATTAGGATTAATTCTGCGAAGGACGACGCTGCTGGTTTGGCAATTTCCTCCAAGATGACCTCTCAGATTAACGGCCTGAACCAAGCAGTACGAAATGCAAATGATGCCATTTCTATGATTCAGGTTGCTGAAGGAGCGATGAAGGGAATGACTGATATGATGCAACGTATGAGAGAACTAGCAGTTCAGGCGATCTCAGATTCTAACACTGCAACTGACAGGACAGCGCTTAACGACGAGTTTAAGGAGTTGAAGGGCGAGATTAATCGGATCGCAAATAATACCGAATGGAACGGAACCACTATGCTGACTGGCGCCATGGGTTCTTNCCAGGATGGAGTCGTCACATTTCAGATTGGGGCGAATGCTTCGCAAACTATAGCGGTAACGTTTGCTGACATGCGCGGTGCTGATGGGAAGGTGACTGGCGAATCCGGAACTCCTTTGGGTTCGTTGTCGGACGACGGTGACGCTACCGACGCGGGAACGGTANNNANTTTCACAGCTACTGGGGATGATGAGACATTCTTAGGAACTTGGGACGGAACTACCAATACCGGTATCCAGATAAACAGTGCTGCTAATGCTGCAATTGCATTGTATGCACTTAGCGACGGTATCGATAACGTTAACAGCGAACGGGCTTCGTTGGGAGCTTCGATGAGCCGGCTCGAGTATGCGGCAGACAATCTTCAGAATGTTGCTCAGAATTCATCTGCAGCACGCAGTCGAATTTTGGATGCGGATTATGCAGCGGAGACAACCGAATTGGCTCGAACGCAGATCATTCAGCAGGCAGCTACAGCGATGTTGGCGCAGGCAAATCAGTCGCAGCAACAGGTGTTAGCGCTCCTGAGATAAGTTTTACATCGTGGCCGGTGGCACTGGCCGTCGAGAGGCGGTCAGTGTTTTTAAAAGGCCGGATGTAGGGTTTTTTTATGGGAGCCGACACCTGCGGTGTTCGTCATCTATGGTGTACGTTTTGTGCCTGTAATTCCGTTGGGCGGGACCTTTTAAGAGGGATTCACACTTTACGGGCTTGCAAGAGGCAAATCAGAGGGCAAATTCTCTGATTCGGACTCATGGTGTCAAGATATTAGACGCTTAGTGGTATAAGTGGAGAGATAGATTATGGTGATTTCTTACCTGATTAATTGGTCTAACTTGTTAGTCCATAAGCACTTGTCTTCGTGGTTAAAAAGTGATTACTCACATATATTTGAGAGTTCTTATTACTTGAGTCAGTTGTATGTGAATTCATTTCGCGCTCGCGTGCCCTTGCGCGAGGTAACACATCCGTGATTGAGAAAGAGATGAGACTTTGACTTGAGATATTCGGAGCTAAGCGATGCGCGAAAAGACTGCTAGAGGGAGAGGCGAGGTGAGTAGTGGGCTAAAAAAGAAACATTACCAATGTTTTTTGGGTAGTGAGGTAACGGTGCCGCGAGGTGCCATGACCACAATTTTTTGCAAACAAATAAGGTTCACCTGAAATGAGTGCCTTTCCAAAAGGCCACCGAGCCACCCTTTGAATTGCTCAAAGGTTGGTCTGAGGCTGCAAGGGGATTAAGTGTATTTGACTGGGGGTTTAATTTGAGTACGAGATACCGTGATTTACAGGGTAACCGGTTGGAGCCGCTACGGAGTGGCGTGGCATATGGTTGCGACGTGTTGCATGAGGACTATGTGTATGGATTTAAGGTCCTGTCATGAGTATGGCGTCGGCAGGTGTCTATTGAAAAGGACGTTTGGTGCGATGATGTCGGATGCTTGAATTGTATTGTTATGGATGCGTATGTTTTGCACCGTGTTGTGCGTAGTGTGGGGGTATAGAAATTTGGAGGCTTTATCGGGACATTGACATGGTTTAAGGAAGCTATCATGTGCTTCGTCTGCCGTTCACACTTTTTTGTGTGTGCTTGTTAATGGCGAGGCGTCTATGTCAGCGAGTTTTGGGCAGTGGTTTATTGCCCTAAAATCAGCGCCGTTAGAGGGCGTTGGAGAGTGCGCTTGGGAGATAGCGAGGCGCAGTGGTCACTAAGAGGAGACCAGTATGACGGTAATCGAGAGTAGTAATAAGTTTTTAGACAGGATGAAAAAGAACACTGGAAATGATTTTGGAGTAATTTTAGGAGAAGGCATTACGTTAAAACGTCGGGACTTTCGTAAGATCCGGACTGGGCACCTTTGGGGATCCCCGGAGGGGGTGGCACGCTCGGTGAGTCGGATGATAGTTAAGGACCCTGTTTTGGCGGTAGAGACTCAGGGAAATGTGCAGTTATCGACGGTGATTACGGCCCTCAACTGAGAAGCCCCTGAGTCGAAGAGATCGCTCGGTGGCCTGTCGTAATTTGGCCGGTCTCAAGCGAACTCAAAAAATTGTCCGCTGCGGTTTCATCATGCGACGGCAGTGGCTAGTATTTGTCGGTAATGCCTTTGGGCTTTATCGGCTTGCTCTGCAAATTTAGTGGTCAGAGCATAGTAGATGAATCTGTCGAAAGACATGGCGTGGACTAATGGGAGGTAAGTTATGGCAGTAATCAATACCAATATGGCTTCAATGATAGCAGCGAATGCACTAACGTCGAACGAAAGGGATATGGGTCGGTCGATGGAGCGCCTTTCTACCGGAAAGCGAATTAACTCGGCCAAGGATGATGCAGCGGGACTCGCTATCTCATCAAAGATGACATCACAGATTCGGGGGACGGCTCAGGCAGTTAGGAATGCAAACGATGCTATTGCGATGTTGCAGACCGCGGACGGAGCAGTGATCGAGATCGAGAATATATTACAACGGATGCGAGAGCTCACGGTCCAGGGAACCTCAGGGTCTTACACGACTGCAGATACAGCAAACCTTGACTTAGAGTTCCATGCACTTGCAGATGAAATCGAGCGCATAGCTGATAATACGCAATGGAATTCCACAAACCTACTTGATAACACGTCAAATAGTGTGACCTTCCAGATTGGTGCTAACGCAAACCAGACTATCGGGGCAGTTAACTTTGGAAACTTTCAAATTAGTGGCGGTACAAGCGGAATCTACACGACTACTCTGGCTACAGCACTGTCAACTGACACGTCAGGTACCAGTAGCACACCGGGTATGAAGACTACCCAGTCCGCTACAATCACCGCAATCGATGCGGCGATTACCGCTGTAGCTTCACAGAGGGCAACTTATGGAGCCTATATGAATAGGCTGGATTTCGCAGCAGACAATCTGTTGAACATTTCTCAAAATACTGCTGCCGCCCGAAGTCGAGTATTAGATGCAGACTATGCCCGTGAAACTGCCGAACTAGCAAGGACATCGATAATACAACATGCCGCTGCTTCCATGCTTTCCCATGCAAATGTTCAGGCTGCGACCGTACTGGCGCTGCTAAGTTAGTGAGCGTTCACAATTAGTTAAAGAAAGGTCTTAAATCCTTTGTTTTCGATTTAAGGCCTTAATCTATATGTTTTTATTCGTCCGTAGAGAGAGAGACGTCATAAACTCCTGCCTCTCTCGACTGATCAGATATCTTGATAAAGAGCTCTGTCTTGCTTTTGGGGTGAGCACTCACTACTACTTTCGCTTCGGGCCTCTCAGCGTGCATGCGTTCAACATTAGCTCGAACAGCTCTAATATCGATTCTCCGACCCTCGAAGCGGATCTCGTTACTTTCTGAGATACGGAAAACGATGTTTGTATTTTCAGAGTCTGGTGGTGGCTGGTCTGATGTCGGTGGACGATCAACTTGCAGTCCTATTTCGTTAACGAACGATGCAGTCACAATAAAGAAGATGAGCATAATAAATACCACATCAAGCATCGGAGTCATGTCGATTTGTGACTCGTCCTCAGTCTTGCGTCTTCTCCCAAGTGCCATGTTGACTCGCTTGTCTTATCCAATATCAGCGTGTCAGTTTACCGGTATTTTGATAAATTACCACCCTGGCGCTGCAATTGGAGCCCATGATGTGAGACACTATCATGAACAAGAAGTAAGTATACTGGGGCGACACCAATCCATTTGATGTTTAATTACCGAGTTATGTATGCCCGAGTTACCAGAGGTAGAAACGACCCTTCGCGGCCTTAAGCCATGGCTGTTAGGGACGACCATAACCAAAGTTGAAGTGCGCCAGCCAGCGTTGCGGTGGCCTGTCGTTGGCAACCTCTCTGATCTTCTTGATGGTGAGGTTATCATGAGCATAAGCCGACGTGCAAAATACCTGTTGATGGACTTACAACGGGGGTCTTTGCTGATCCACCTGGGAATGAGTGGCAGCCTTCGGCTGTTGAGTGCAAATGAGGGTTGGCGGAAGCATGATCATATTGAGATGGTGTTGCACACTGGTAAGCGGATCCGCTATCACGACCCGAGACGTTTCGGAAGTTGGAGTTGGACTGCCAATGACCATCATCAGCTGGCTAACCTGGGTCCCGAGCCGTTATCGACTCAGTTTAACGGCGATCACCTTTACAGGCTTGCTCGGGGTCGTAAGGTACCGGTAAAAAACTTCATTATGTTGTCCACGATCGTTGTGGGCGTCGGAAATATATATGCATCGGAGTCTCTTTTTAGAGCTGGGATCCGTCCCGACCGGAGTGCTGGTAGAATAAGCTTACAGCGTTATCAAGCCTTGGCACATCAGATAAAGGCCGTACTTGCGAAAGCCATAGAGCAGGGCGGTACTACTTTGAGGGATTTTGTTGACAGTGATGGTGAGCCAGGCTATTTCAAGCAACAGCTGCAGGTATATGGCAGGCATGGACAACGGTGCTTTGCCTGCAAAGCAACCCTTAAAATTCAACGTCTAGGACAGCGCTCCACAGTTTTTTGTAGTCGGTGCCAGACTTAATACTCAGTTTCCCCTAAATTTCTCAGTGAGCGCGTCCATCACATTTTTCGGCACAAACTTAGATACATCCCCATTCAAAGAGGCTATCTCACGAACAAGTGAAGACGAGATATACGAGAATGATTCTGCAGGCGTTAGAAAGACACTCTCAACTTCAGGGGCAAGGGCCCGATTCATATTCGCTAACTGGAATTCGTACTCGAAGTCAGAGACCGCTCGAAGTCCTCTCAAGATACCATCAGCTTGCATATCCTTTACAAAATTTACCAACAGGTAATTAAAACCCTGAACTTCAATATTTTTTATATGAGAAAGCGCGCCTTTGGTTAGTTCCTCTCGCTCTTTTAAGCTAAAGAGAGGATTTTTCCTTTCACTTGAGGCAATCGCTACTATTATATGGTCAAAGAGGCTAGATGCCCTTTCAACGAGGTCAACATGCCCGTCTGTGATCGGATCGAAAGTGCCCGGGTATACAATTTTTTTGATGAGACACCCCCCTTTGTTTGTGCGGCTGTTGAATAGTACTGAATTTATCTATCGGTCTCAACGCGCTTATACAATAGGCTCTTAACTTTTCCGGTGACGTCTTGGCGCCATAATTCCCAGTTAGTCGGAACTTGAAGTAAATCTCGCTTTACAGGAGCCTCAATGTAGATATACGCCACGGCTTTAAGCCAGCAATTAGCCTCTAGATCAAGGCATAAATCGCATACATAATTGTCAGAAAAAGGAGGGTCAATAAATATAAGATCAAAGGGCAACCGCGCGAACTTTTTTGCTAGCCGCCAGCTATCTGAGTTTATTACTTTTATTTTACTTCCGTCCATCTTCTGAGCATTATGTCTTAAACTCCTCACTGCTCGAGAATTTATGTCTATCGAAAGACAGCGCGTAGCCCCTCGGGACAGGGCTTCAAACGATAGTGCACCACTGCCAGCAAAAAGGTCTGCACAGTCTGCTCCCTGTATAACCGGGCCAAGCCAGTCAAACAACTGCTCCCGTGATCGATTTCCAGTTGGCCTTATATTGTTACTATTTTCAAATTCGATCACACGTCCGCGCAATCGACCCCCAATGATCCTGACTTCATTTCTAACTCTCCTCTTATTGCCGCCTTTCTTCATTTTTTTAAAGCACCGTTAACAGTCCTTAGCCTATTACCACAGGATGATGATAGGATACGTTTAATGATGAGTGATAAAGAATATAGCTGTGATTGATACATCGTCAAATCAACCGAAGACTTCCCGGCGCTCTTTCGCTGATCGTTTTGGCCTCAAAAGGCTACCTCACGATCGTGCGGAGACAGAAATTATGGGTGGTGGTACGTTACGGAATCTGCTTTCTAAGGCAGGGCAAAATTTTAGAGCTATCTTAGCGGGCACAGACGTCAACCATCAGGAAGTATTGGATGATATCGAAACGTCATTACTTCAGGCTGATGTGGGTATCGTTACCACGCAAAAAATCCTCAAAAAGCTGAGTGTAGGTCTTTCGGTTGGCGACTTTCGGGAGGAGTCTAAACTCAAGGAGGGTTTGCGTAAAATATTGGTTGACCTGTTAGCTGGGTGCGACCAACCGATACCGACGACTGGTTCAGGTAATCCGGTTGTCATTTTGGTTGTCGGAGTGAATGGTGTTGGTAAAACAACAACTATTGGTAAGCTCGCTTTCCGTCTCAAAAGTGAAGGTCTATCTGTACTTCTCGCTGCCGGAGACACCTTTAGGGCTGCGGCAATCGAGCAGTTACAGGTATGGGGAGACCGATATTCCATTCCAGTATTGGCTCAACAAAAAGGATCCGATAGCGCATCAGTTATTTTTGATGCCGTACACTCGGCTCAAGCTAAGGGCACTGATCTTGTGATTGCTGATACATCTGGTCGTCTTCATAATAAAACCAGTTTGATGGATGAGCTCGCAAAAATAACCCGAGTTGTTAAAAAATTAAATTCTCAGGCTCCCCATGAGGTGTTGTTGGTTTTAGATGCCTCCACTGGGCAAAACGCCCTCGCTCAAGTAAGGGAGTTTTCAGCTGCAGTAGGCGTCACCGGAATTGTCTTGACCAAACTTGATGGTACAGCAAAGGGCGGGATTATCTTTGCTTTGGCAGACCAATTCAGGATCCCGATAAGATTTATTGGTGTTGGAGAGGGAGTAGAGGACTTACACAAATTTTCTATTTTAGAGTTTGTCAATGCCCTGCTAGACATTGGTGATAGAGAGAAAAGCCGATGATTGAATTCCGTGACTTAGGAAAGCGTTACGATACTGGATACGAGGCCCTTCGGAAGATAACCTTTCACATGGATGCCGGTGAAATGGCTTTCTTGACAGGACGTTCCGGTGCGGGAAAGAGTACTTTGCTTAAGCTCCTTATGTTGATGGAGAGGCCCACCTCAGGAAATATCTTGATTAATGGGACGAACCTCAATCTTCTTCGTAGGCGGCAGATTCCTACTTACCGACGCCAGCTCGGTGTAGTGTTTCAGAACCACCGACTTCTGATGGATCGGTCCCTATATGAAAATGTCTCTCTTCCGCTCCAGGTCTCCGGTTACCCGAGGGACGAAATGGCTCGCAGAGTGCGCGCTGCTCTTGATAGTGTTGGTTTGCTGGACCGAGAACAATTTAAGCCTGCAGAACTTTCTGGTGGAGAGCAACAACGGGTAGGGATTGCGAGAGCAATTGTTCACAAGCCAAAGATTCTTTTGGCAGATGAACCAACTGGAAATTTAGACCCACAGTTGTCGGCTGAAATAATGGCGCTTTTTCGCAGATTTCAAACGGTTGGAGTGACTGTTCTTATCGCAACTCATGATGTTTCTTTGATTAATCGCATGCGTCTCAGGATTCTGAGACTTGATGGAGGCAGTTTAGCTGAGGACAGCGGTAAGCGTGATCAAGAATAAGGATAAAGAATCAAAAAAAAATCGTTTGGCATCTGGTAATGCCACATTAACTTCTGTCGACCGGGTGAGAGGAGAGATCACTAATCACAGATTAACCTTGGTTCAGTCGCTACGAGATATGGTGTTGGATCCTCTCCAAACGTCCATGACAGTCCTTGTAATAGCGATTGCATTTGCACTTCCTGGAGCCCTTTTTCTTGCCATAGAAAATCTTGAGCGATTGAGCGGGAACGTTAAGGCATCCACGCAGTTGACTGTTTTTTTGGAAGTTGGTTTACAAGAAAAAACTTTAGAGAGACTGGAGATCCAGTTACAGACTCTGGTTGGTGTATCAAGTATCGCTTACATTTCGCCGGAACAGGCGCTAATAGAATTCCAGGCGCTGTCCGGATTTGGGAGTGCTCTGGATTATTTAGCAGAAAGTCCGCTGCCGGCGGTCTTTGTAGTGCAACCTGATAGCGTTAAACTGGAGCGTGCTGGGGAAATAGCTGATCAAATTTCAAAGTTCTCGGGCGTTGATCAAGTGCAAATTGATATGCAATGGCTCCAACGGTTGAGATCCATGCTGGAGATCGGAGAAAAATTAATCACTGCTCTAAGTATCACCCTTGGCCTAGGAGTTTTGCTGGCGGTAGCAAACACGATACGCATGGCCATTCAAAGCCGAACGGATGAAATCATAGTAATTCGTCTTGTCGGTGGAACAGATGGTTATGTTCGTCGTCCGTTTTTGTACACGGGACTTATCTTTGGCCTATCGGGGGGTGCAGTATCAGTTGTGCTCCTCTGGTTTTCGGTTAACTGGTTAAATAGCTCGATCGAGGTATTGGCCAGCCTCTACGAAAGCCGATTTGTGCTCCATGGATTGAGTATCTGGAGTCTTTTGGGTATTCTGGGGGGTGGCGCGTTATTGGGGTTGCTGGGTGCATGGTTAGCCGTTCGACGTCATCTTAAGGGCATTGAACCTTAAACAACTTCCGTCCGTAACAGGTTTGAATGTCTTATATTTTACGATTATAATGTAGTCCCTTTTTTTAAACGTAGTGCAGTTGGGGGAGTTTTGATGAGTAATTCGGTTATGTCAATGGAGTGGATGACTCCTGGCGCAAACCTTAATGCATATATCCAAGGCGCATCTTCTGTGCCGATTCTTACAGCAGACGAGGAGCGTCTTTTGGGAGAACGGCTTTACTATGAAGACGATCTTGACGCTGCTCGCCGGCTCGTTCTGGCCCACCTGCGGTTCGTCGTACATATTGCTCGTTCATATAGTGGTTATGGATTACCTCTTGCAGACCTTGTCCAGGAGGGAAATGTCGGTTTGATGAAAGCAGTTCGGCGCTTCAACCCTGAAAAGGGAGTTAGGATGGTGTCCTTTGCTGTGCACTGGATCAAGGCGGAGATCCATGAGTATATTTTACGCAATTGGAGAATAGTTAAAGTAGCAACCACCAAGGCGCAAAGGAAGTTGTTTTTCAATTTGCGTGGTGCAAAGAAAAGTCTCCATTGGTTAAATCAGGGCGAAGCGGACGCAGTAGCCAAGGACCTGGGGGTTGAGGTGAAAGATGTGCTGGAAATGGAGATGCGTCTCGGCGCTCGTGATTCAGCCTTTGATATTGCGTCAGACGACGACGATGATGCGGCAGTGATTACGCCTGCATATTATTTATCAGATCCCTCGGCTGACCCTGAGAAAATAGTTGAAAATCATGAGCGCCAATCTAACAACAATGAACGTCTCGCAAGTGCAGTTTCCAGCCTTGACGAACGAAGCAGAGATATACTACAACGTCGGTGGTTAAATGATGTAAAAACCACATTACAAGATCTCGCTACACATTATAGCGTCTCAGCGGAGCGAATTAGACAGCTAGAAAAAAATGCTATGCAACGTGTGAAGGCGTTGATGGAGAAATAGATAAGGTGTGTTAGTGCGTCTAAATATGTTCAAAATTTTGATGCATTAACTAGTTGCTCATAAACGCCAAAAGAGTGTCCTGAACTTTCATTTTCTTTAAATCGAGCGCGCCTCTATTCATGGTACCCTATCTCCAGATTATATTTTGGCTTTAGTATTGGAGCGGTGGCCAAAACCTTCTTAACATCCTTCGACTTTTAAAAAAAAGATGATTGATTTTATTTCTCACCAGGGATGCAGATCGAGGGCTATTCGTAGTTATGTGATACGAAGTGGACGGTTTACAAAGGCTCAACGCCGCGCGTTTGAGCAGGTATGGGAGAAATTTGGTTTGGATGTAGGCTCCGGACTTCTAAATATGGAGCTCGAATTCGGTAAATTGGCTCCACTCATTGTCGAAATTGGATTTGGTATGGGTGATGCGTTGTTTGAAATGGCGCAAAAGAACCCTGAAAGTCACTTTATTGGTATTGAAGTCTATGCCCCGGGTATAGGCAGGTTAATGAATCGTGCCTATTCTGTAGGGTTAACTAATTTACGGATATATTTTTCTGATGCGAACGATGTTCTTGAGAATTGTATTGGCATGGAAAGCATAGATCGTTTACAACTATTTTTCCCTGATCCGTGGCATAAGAAAAAGCATCATAAAAGACGCTTAGTACAGGTGGAGTTTGTAGAGCTTGTTCGGAGTCGGCTTCGGTTAGGTGGAATTTTTCATATGGCCACTGATTGGAAGCCTTATGCCGAGCATATGCTGGATGTTATGAATCTCTCTGAGGGATTTGCGAATTGCGCTAACGGCATCGGAGGATATTCGTTGAAACCAAAGAACCGTCCGCTTACAAAGTTCGAACAACGGGGGCAGAGCCTTGGTCATCGTACGTGGGATTTGTTATTTTCGCGACAGATCTAGGCATCATCCCAAACCTCTTTTTCTGTATGAATAAATCAATTATTTTTGTGAGTCGAAACTGGAACGTAAATGACATACACTTGAGACTCGATAGTTTTGCGTTAGAGAAATGTCTACAGCCCAAAATCACTCGTGTTAACACTTTTTAGAGCATAGGAGCTGCAAATGTATAAATTTAGTCTTGTTTCGTTGGGGGTGCTCCTTCTGCTTGGCGCATGTGATCAAGTTAATACGCAGACCACGCAAGACTCTGTTGCTCAGGATCTTGTCAATCAAACACAAAAAATTAGCTATTTGTATGGTATGGACAGTGCTAGAAATATCGAATCAATGGGTATAGAGTTTGACGCTAATGCGTTCCAAAGTGGGTTCAGTGACGGCATTAATGGAGTCAAGCCAAGGTTAAGTGAGGCGCAAATTTCTGAGGTAATGAAGATTTTTCAAGCAGAGATGTCTGTAAAGCGTGAAGCTCGACAAAAATTGGCGGATGAGTCAACTGCCTTGCAGTCAGATAGTAATAAAAAACAAGGCAAAGATTTTTTAAGTTCTAATAAAAAGAAGCCTGATGTGGTGACTACGGTTAGCGGTTTGCAGTACCGAGTTATCAGATCTGGTGCAGGAATCAGACCAAATGGAGAGAGTACAGTAGAAGTACATTACGTTGGAAGGCTCCTGGATGGCACAGAATTTGATAGTTCGTTAAAACGTGGAGTGCCAGCTCAGTTTGGGGTAACCCAAGTCATACCAGGGTGGACAGAAGCCCTTCAGTTAATGCGGGAGGGGGCCAAATGGGAATTATTCATTCCCGCAGATTTAGCCTATGGTCCTGCAGGTCAGGGACCCATAGGCCCCAATGAGACGCTGGTTTTTGAGGTGGAGCTGTTGAAAGCAAATATATAGGCAGGGGCAACTTGGAGTTATAAGCCATGGGTGCTAGAGTAGGGGTGCTGGTGAGACAAGTGCAGGTGGTTGTGGCCTAACTTATGAGCTGTGGTTCACCAACTTTTGACTTACGAATCAATCCAATAACCTCATCCTCTAGCTCAAAACGTTGGGCTAATTCTTCCCCCAGCAATGAGAGGTCGGATGTAAGCGTCTCAAGGTCATCAAGGGCGAGGTACTTGTCGTTAAAATCAAGAAGATTATCCGTTGTTGTTTGGATGCCGCGCATGAGGTCCATGGCCTCTTGCTTGTATTCCGCTCGAGAAAATATATTTTCTTGGGAAACTTGTTCGAACACCTCGAAGTGGACAAGTGATAGGTAATCCACCATCGATTGGCAAAATTCTTGCACAGAAGCACCATGAAGTGTGTTATCTGAATTAAAGGTCTTTATAATCGCTAACTCACCATACTGCGATAAAAGAACTTTACGTTGGTTTATCCAGTGGCCCAGGATACCTTCTAAGCGTTTCCACATGGACTTGTTATCTGCTCTTTCGCCCATCGCGTAGCCCTTCCTTCGAAGATTTACTGCAGAATATTATATTGCTGTCCGGCTTGCAAGATAGTGTTAACCTTAATCCCAAAGCATTAAAATTTACACCAGGGCTGAAACTATAGGAAATTCAAGGGTTGGATACAATGCTTATAAGGCAAAATGCCATACATTTCTGGACGTGTTAATACATGCTAAGTTATCTTATATTGAAATGGTTACTGCTCTCGAAGCAGTTGATAGAGGGAGGCCGTGAGGAGACCAACAGAACTAATTAACACCCAAGCAGGGATACTCAAACCGAAAAGCTGCCATTGAATATCTGCGCAACTTCCGTCCCCGCTTAACAACATTGGTATTGTTTCTAAAACTGAAAATTCTTTAAGCAAGTACTCGACAGGTGGTCCGCATGTTGGCACTAAGTCTTCCGGTAAATTTTGCAGCCAAAGTTGTTTCATCGCAAAGAATGCCGCGGCCATCGCACATATAGATCCGCAGCCAGCATAGGCCTTGCGTGCTATTCCCTGAGGGTTATGAATCGTGGCAATAGCGAATGACAGGCCGCAAGCGACTATAAAGAATCTTTGAACGAAGCAAAGGTAGCAGGGCTGCAGAGATAGATAACTTTGTAGGTAAAATAAGGCAAAAATAAACAGCCATGCACAGACCCCAGCACTTAAGGCATTTAAAGCGCGGTAACTGGGGATTTGCATATTTAAAAATCGTATTTGCATCCCACCCATCCAAATCTCTCATTGAAGATAATATTGCTCTAAATATTGTTCAAAAGACAGATGATCTGATAATTCAATTTTTTTTTGTTTGATTGATGACGCCTTTGCGATGTCTCTCTGTTTGGCAAACAGAGCTTCATCGGGGCCTCTTGCTTTAAAATTTTCGGCATGTTGCTTGGCCCAACGTATTCCGAACTGAATATAGCTCTCGTTATGAGTATTCATTTCATCTATCACTCTGGCTGAAGGCGTGAGCGCTGGTTGCTCAAGTCTCGTGAACATTTTAGCAAGCGCACTCTCGTAAGCATTACCTCCATGAGCGCTATCAAGAAGTGAGGCTATCGGCTGAAGATCTGTAAGAATTTTCCGCCCCCATTCTTTTAGCGAAATGGACTGTCCTCGATAGTGTAAATGGAGCAGGGGATTACGTCCCTGATAGACTGACAGGTTTTTATTATGAACGATTTCACATTGTTCATGTTCGTTTGAAAGCGGGCTCTCTGAGAGAAGGCAAGACAGTAAAAACGTATCTAGAAAGCGTATGGTCGTTGAATCTATTCCTAGTAAGGTGAACGGATCAAGGTCAAGACAACGAATCTCGACATACTCTACACCTCTACCTAGAAGTGCTTGCATTGGTGACTCACCGGATTTTGTTGGTTGCTTTGGCCGGATCTCACTATAAAACTCGTTTTCTATTTGGAGTAAATTTGTGTTGAGTTGTTTAAGGTGACCGCTATCATCTTTTAATCCGACAACTGAGTATTTTGGGTGGCTTTTTCTAAGGGCTGCTTTCAGGCTTCTAGTGTAGCTTTGCAAATCATTGTAAGTGATGTTTAGAGAGGCCTGCGCCTCACTTTGATAACCGAGATCTCCCATTCGGAGAGAAGTGGCATAAGGACTGAAGAAACTTTTTTTATCATTTAGTAAAGCAAGTTTATGTGTTTTTCCGTCGACAAAACTGCCACAAACACTTGGTGTGGCACCAAGCAGGTAGTTTAGGAGCCAGGCTGAGCGACGAAAGTTTCTTATTAGACCGAAGTAACCGTCTGTCTTGATATCCTTAAATGAAAGTCCTGGTTTTCGAAATGTTGCAATAAGGTGCCAAATTGGGTCAGGAACTGAAAAATTATAGTGAATCCCGGCTATAGTTTGCATCGAACGCCCATATCGATGCCCCAAACCAATTCGATAAATATGCTTCATCTTACCAACATTCGATTCACCAAAATTTGCGATAGGAATATCGGTATCTGCCTTTATTTGACAAGGCATACTATTGACCCAAAGTAATTCCTCCCCAATCTGGGCGTGTACAAAGCGATGAATATCGTCTAGTTCGTTTAAAAGTTCAGAAATGTTTTTATATGGAGCAGTTATAAATTCAAGCAGGGCCTCTGAAAAATCCGTAGTGATTGAGGGATGCGTCAGTGCAGAGCCCAAAGCTTCAGGATGAGGGTTGATGGATATAAATCCATTATTGGTAGTCCGGAGACTTTCTTTTTCAACACCTCTTTTGATTTTGAGGAGTTGATGATTTTGTGCCGGGTCAGCCAGCCGTTGTAAAATTTGATTTAGTGACACATGGGTGTTTCCGTTTGATGGCGCGCTAGGCACCGAAAAAGTTGCAATCCTTTGAAAAGAATCAAGTGCGTCTACAGGGGAGCTGTCACTGAATTGGCATAAGGCAGATTTTAACCTATTTTTAACTGAGATAAAATATTATCCGGTTTGAGCAAGGCATAAATTCTCATTGAGATATAGGCACCTTTGTTCCTCTCAGGTAATCTCTGAAGCCAGCGGCAGTGAAGTAAATAGAGGGCACAAAGATTAAAGTAACAGTCGTGGCGAAGAGTACCCCAAAGACGAGTGATATCACCATCGGGACCAGAAATTGAGCCTGTTCGCTCGACTCAAAAATTATCGGCATAAGACCGATGAAGGTAGTGAGTGAGGTTAGGACTATCGGCCTAAATCGGTCTTTTCCAGCCTTCATAAGTGCTTGGCTTACTGCAAGCCCTCCTTGTCTTAACTGATTAATTCTTTCGATTAAAACAAGATTATCGTTAACCACTACCCCAGTAGCTGCGAAAACCCCCATCCACGACATCATGCTAAACTCAAGCCCAAATAGAATGTGACCGAAGATAGCGCCCATCAGCCCAAATGGAATAGCAGTTAAAACACCTAATGGCTTGAGGTAAGATTTAAAAGTGAGAACCATGAGCCCATAAATTATCACTATTGCTGTGATAAGTAATTTTGTACCGGCCTGGAAGAATTCGGCTTCATCAGAGCTGAAGCCATCTTTGGACAGGTGCACACTAGGATATTTTTCCGCCAGTTCTGGGCTGACTTCATCGAACACAATTTTACTAATTTCATCTGTTGTGATGAGACTCTTTTGTTCGTAAGCTCTTATCCGACTCGTGCGCTCACGATTTACCCTACGGATCCTTGTAACTCCTTCAACATATTTGACATCTGCGACTGAGTAGAACGGTATCTCTTTGCCGTCTGATGTTCGGATCCGCATATCAGAGAGTGTGTCGACATTCTTACGGGCTGATTCCGGATAACGAACGAGGACCCTCAATTCATTTCGATCCCTTGCTATCCGCTGTGCCTCCGCTCCATAGAAGCCCTGTCGGACCTGATTTGCGACATCAGCAAGTCCGACACCGAGGTTGTTGCCGTCAGGTTTGAGACTGATATTCAGGTCCATTCCAGAACTTTCGCTTGTGTCTAGGACTCTTGAGACGCCTTGGATTTCCATTAAAGATTCTAGCATATAGGTTTTAGCAGCATTGAGCTGCGTACTGTCGTTAGAATTAAGTAGGACAGAAAAACCCTGATCTTCTTTTGCCCCGAATCCTGTCAAGGCCTGATAATTGGAGGCTTCTGGAATTCTCCCGAGGTGGTGGATCCAGCGCTCGCCAATAATAGCGGTGTCGATAGCATCTGTAACGCCAGGACTCAACTCAATCCAAACAGTAATATCGTAGCCAAAGAGGAAAGCGAGGGTATTTATAATTACCGTGCCGTCAAGCCCTTGTTCTTTAAGCACGGTGTCCCTATTTAATGTCCCAGCTGCCGCCTCAGCTTTTTCAAGCAATGACATCATTTGTGTTTTTGAATAGTTATCTGGCATTGATATCTCCAGCCCTACGTAGTCCCATGGTACATTTGGCATGAATTGTCTCTTTATGTGCCCTGCATCTAAGAGACTATTTGCAAAAATAAGGGCCATTAAAAAGCATAAAATGGTGAGATATCTCCACTCAAGTGCCTTGGCGAGGAGAGGCTGGTATCGGTTATCACAAACATTAAGTAACGCATTGGAGCATTTCTGACGTAGAGATTGGAGTTGCCGTGTAAAGTTAGTCTTGGGGGTTTTTTCAGGGCCCATATGTGCCAGATGGGAGGGTAAAATACACAAACACTCAACTAGTGAGAAGCTTAAAGCAATAACCGCAACGATGGGAATTGCCCAGATTGCCCTAATAAACGAGCCCGGTAAAAAAAACATCACCGCGAATAATATGATTGTTGTAGTTACGGCAAGAACTACTGGAACTAAGACCCTTTGAGCACCCATGTCTGCTGCTTGGTAGGCTTCATATCCTTCTTCGTGGTGTCGATATATGCTCTCTCCGACAATAATTGCATCGTCCACAATAATTCCAAGTATCAGCAGGAATGCAAACATTGACGCCATGCTTATGGTAACTCCTGCTGCTGGAAGCAACCAAAGCGCGCCAGCGTATGCTATACCAATCCCAAAGGAAACCCACATAGCCAAGATGGGACGGAGAAATAGCATCAAGATAACAAATACTAAAATTAGTCCCCCAATCGCATTTTTTGTAATCAGGTTAAGACGGTCTTGATACATTACTGAGTGATCTTGAACCGTTTGTATTTTTAGATTGCCAGGGAGAAATGATGTTTCGTTGAGAACATAATTTTTCACAGCGTCCGTGGACGCGACTACATCGGGTTTATCCTCAGTATATACCTGAATAAAAACCATTTTCTCGCCATTTAAGCGAGCTTCAAAGAAGGTTTCCTCAAAAGTTTCCTTAACATTTGCAACATCGCCAATAGATATCTTGGTGCCGTCAGGACGACCTGAGACTAAAATCTCATTGAATTGGGATTCATTAAAAGCCTGACCACTTGTCTGTAGCTGTAATGTACCGTTATCGCCACGAATTGAACCGGCTGGCATAGTGATCGAAGATCGTTGTACTGCTTCAACAACCTGCCCGAAAGAGATATCAAAACGCCTCATTTGATACTCTTCTAATTCAATTGATATAACAGGTGCTCTTATGCCTTGAAGCTCGACCGATTCTATCTCGGGTAACCTGGAAAGGTCGTCTCGGACTTTCTCAGCAAAATCTATTAGGATATCCGTCGCAACATCACCAGAGATGGCCACGGTCATAACATTCTCCCTAAATACTACTTCTGCAACTTCGGGACGTTCAGTTTCTCTGGGAAACGTCGTAATCGTGTCAATATTGGTTTGGATGTGGTTTGTCAGCTTGGTCTTATCATACCCAACTTCGACCTCTACTATAACCTGGCCTCCACCTTGCCAGGCGACAGAGTCTAATCCTGCAACTCCGTCAATGTTATAAATTGCTTCTTCGATTGGGATGAGGATTTGGTCTTCAACTTCCTCAGGTCCTGCGCCAAGATATGGCATCATAATGCGTATGTAATCAACCTGAACCGAGGGGAATACCTCTTTTCCCATCGACATGGCGCCAAAAATACCACCAATGAATACGAGTATCGTTAGTAGATTACTTGCAACAGGATCACGGACAAACCAGGAGACAATTGGTCTCATAATAATTCGCCTGCAGTACTCTCAGACTGGACTTTTCCGGTTGGCTTCGGCGGTGAGGTACTGACACTCATTCCGGCATAAGGATTTGCGACCCGAGAAAAAACCACTACGGTTCCCTCTGATATGCCTCGAACGATAGCCTGTTCGGGACTTGTTTTAATCACATCTACTCTTGTAAATTCGATTGAGTTTTCATCGGTGACGGTAAGCACTAAATCATTTTTATAGATTGCATGGCGTGGTAAGACAGTAACGTCATCTAAAATTACGCCTGCAATTTTAGCCTCTACGAATCGACCTATATCGAGCGGAGTAACATTCGTTTCTGAAAATGGTTCCGTTATTTCCGCTACTGCGAATGTCATGCGGCTTTGTGGGTCGATTGATGACTCAGTCCTTACAATGCGCCCTTCTCGGGTGTGCTGAACTGCACCAATTGTACTTTTAATGGATACAACTGGGAACTTCTGTCTATTGAGGGAGGAGGACGCAGATGGTAAGTCAAGCCATTGCAACTGTTGATCCCTGAGAGGGAGTCGTATTTCTGCAACCTCAGAACTAAATATAGTCGCTAAACGGGTTCCGCGCGACACAAATTGGCCTGAATGTACGAACGTATTACGAATTCTTCCATTAAATGGGGCAGTTATAGTAGTTCTATCAAGTTGAATCTGTGCCCGATTACACTCGGCCGAAGCAGAGGCAAGTGCTGCCTCCGAGGCTTTCAATTGGGGTTTGCGTAAAAATAATTCGTTTGCTTCCTCGTCGCCCAGCTCCCGCCACTCACGCCTAGCTTGTCTAACGCGACCGCGTTCGATTGCTAATTGCTCTTCTGCCCTAGCCACAGCACTTTTAGCGGTGATCAAGCTAAGCTGATAGTCAATAGGTTCTATTTGAACCAGTTTTTCCCCTGCGTTGAAGAAATCACCATTAGCGAAATTTGGCGCCACAAATTCAATACGTCCTGCAACTTCTGCAATTAGATCAATTTCATATTTCGGACTGATGGTGCCTTGAGAGACCACATTAAGCTGATGAGTTTTCGGTTGAACTTTGACAACAGTGACCTCAATAGCTTGTGGTGACTGTTGTGAAACACGTTCCTGAGTTGGTTTAAAGAAATAGGTTGCTGATATTAATAGTGCTCCAGCAAAAACTACGCTCACTGTAACAATAATTTTCTGAGAAGATTTGGCCATTGTTAACTTACTCAAGGTGCAGATAAGCGCGTAAAACAGCTGTCAAATTGCCGGCATATTCGATATACATTTGCTTGAGATGTTCCTTGACCTAACATTTTTTATGCGTCCTAAGAATGATTACTTCATTTTATCTTTTTTGAAAAATTTCGGATAAAAATTTTTGCCATTACTCGATCTGAGTGTACTGTTTTTTCAATTTAAAGTTTATTCATTATTACAAAGGCTTATATTTACGATCCCGATAACCCCCCCAATTTTTCATTGTTGATTACGATTTTAGAGCATGCTACTTAATTTTGGTGGTAGTGCTTGAGGAAATATTTTTCATTTTCTGTTTCGGTGTGTAGATTAAGACGTTGAATCTTAATTCACGCTATAGGAATATTTGTTGATTACGAAAAGTCACTATGCAACTAAGATTTTATTTTAACTCCCAAAGAATCCCAGATTTTGTCGATTCTTTGAACTACTGACTCCTCCATACTGATAGATTTCCCCCATTCTCGTTGCGTTTCACCGCATATCTTATTTGTCGCGTCTAAGCCCATTTTAGATCCCAGGCCTGAGACTGGGGAAGCAAAATCGAGGTAATCAATAGGCGTATTTTCTATGAGAAGAGTATCTCTAGAGGGATCTGTTCTGGTTGTAATTGCCCACACCACATCTCGCCAATTTCTTATATCCACATCATAATCAGTTACGATAACAAACTTTGTATACATAAATTGCCTTAAGAAAGACCATAATCCCATCATTACGCGTTTGGCGTGACCAGGATATTGTTTTTTTATACTTATTACCGCGAGTCTATATGAGCAACCCTCCGGTGGAAGATAAAAATCGACTATCTCAGGGAACTGTTTTTGAAGTATCGGAACAAATACCTCATTCAGTGCTACTCCGAGTATTGCCGGCTCGTCTGGCGGTTTTCCGGTGTACGTGCTGTGGTATATTGGATTCTCTCGATGGGTGATTCGCTCGACAGTAAACACTGGGAACTTTTCTACTTCGTTATAGTAACCGGTATGGTCACCGAATGGTCCTTCTATGGCAGTTTCGCTGGGATAGATGTGTCCCTCAAGAATATATTCTGCCGTTGCTGGGACCTCAAGATTGCTGTCAAAACACTTTACTACTGCAGTCTTGCTACCACGAAGTAAGCCGGCAAATGCGTACTCCGAGAGCGTGTCTGGCACTGGGGTAACGGCTGCTAGTGTAGTTGCAGGATCTGCACCCAACGCAACTGCAACGGGGAATGGACGTTCTGGGAATTTGTGCTGCCATTCTTGAAAGTCTAATGCGCCGCCTCGATGGGCTAGCCATCTCATTATAAGTTTGTTTTTGGCGATCTTTTGCATTCGGTAGATCCCGAGATTTTGCCGCTCTTTTTCAACACCCCGCGTGATTGTCAGGGCCCAAGTGATCAGTGGTGCAACGTCACCGGGCCAACATGTTTGTATAGGAAGATTGTCCAGATTTACTTGATTTTTTTCTAAAACTACCTGTTGACATGGCCCTTTTTTCAGCAACCTGACAGGCATATTTAATACTTGCTTGAAGTTATGACGCTTGTTCCAGAGATCCATTAATCCTTTTGGGGGATCTGGCTCTTTTAAGAAAGCTAAGAGAACTCCTATATTACGCAGTCCCTCAAGCCCTGTTTCTCCCATCGCCAAAGCTATTCTCTCAGGTGTACCGAATAAATTGCACAACACCGGGGTAGCAAAGCCAAGAGGATTTTCGAAAAGGACAGCGGGGCCTCCAGCGCGCAAAATACGGTTGCTGACTTCAGTCATCTCAAGGTTGGGATCGATCGGCTCACCGACTCTTAATAACTCACCACGTTCCTCAAGAAATTGTATGAATTCTCGGAGATCATTATATTTGGAGGACGTTTTCGACAATTTTAGAGGAAGTCACTTTCGTTTCATGGCGCCGAAGAATTCGTTGTTGTTCTTGTATCCTTTTAACTTTTCTACCATAAACTCGGCAGCAGTTAAATCCTCCATATCGTGTAAGAGTTTTCGAAGAATCCATATTCGTTGCAATTCGGATTCTTCAATCAATAGTTCTTCGCGACGCGTGCCTGAGCGTCTAATATTTATGGCCGGATAAACCCGTTTTTCTGCTATTTTTCTGTCGAGGTGGAGCTCCATATTCCCAGTTCCCTTAAACTCTTCATAGATAACCTCATCCATTTTTGAACCGGTATCAACTAGAGACGTTGCAATTATCGTAAGACTTCCTCCATGTTCTATGTTTCGTGCAGCTCCAAAGAAACGTTTTGGTTTTTCTAGTGCATGTGCGTCTACACCGCCGGTCAAAACTTTACCAGACGATGGAATTACAGTGTTATAAGCTCGCGCAAGGCGGGTAATGGAGTCAAGAAGAATAACCACATCTCTCTTATGTTCAACAAGCCTTTTCGCTTTTTCAATAACCATTTCGGCAACTTGAACATGCCTGGTCGGCGGCTCGTCAAAAGTTGATGCAATGACCTCTCCGCGGACCGTTCGTTGCATTTCTGTTACTTCTTCCGGTCTCTCATCTATGAGCAATACGATTATGTAACAGTCTGCATTATTTCTGACTATTGACTGGGCGATATGTTGCATCATTATAGTTTTTCCCGCTTTTGGCGGTGCAACAATGAGGCCCCGCTGACCACGTCCGATTGGGGATATCAAATCTATTATACGACCAGTTAAGTCTTCGGTTGATCCATTTCCTGATTCTAATGTAAGTCGATTATCCGGGAACAACGGAGTAAGGTTTTCGAACAATATCTTGTTGCGAACATTTTCTGGAGTGTCGAAGTTAATCTTATCTACTTTGAGCATGGCGAAGTAACGTTCACCATCTTTTGGCGGCCGGATTTTACCTGATATGGCGTCTCCCGTACGAAGGTTGAAGCGTCTTATCTGGCTAGGAGAAACATAGATATCGTCTGGCCCCGCTAGGTATGAGGATCCAGCCGACCTCAGAAAACCGAAGCCGTCTGGAAGAATTTCCAGAAGCCCGTTGCCATAGATGTCTTCACCGCCTTTGGCATGGCGTTTTAGGAGGGAAAAAATAATATCTTGTTTGCGTGATCGTGCGACATTATCAAGGCCTAGCGACTCTGCTAACCCTATGATATCTGCAATTGGCTTTTCTTTTAATTCGGATAGGTTCATAAAGAGACTTTTTACTTGCGAAACAGGATAATTAAGAGCTGTCGAATCTTTTTAACAGTAAACTTGACACTGTCCTTCACGTGAAAGGAAGGGCGCATCACAAAATTCTCGGGATTATATAAGAGTTGATCCTAATAAGTATAACTGAACTAGCAAGAATAACAACTACTTTTTCTCATCAACCTACGGATCGACACAACTCCTTTGTTAAACGAAGCTCTCTACGAATTCAACTAGTTGATTTTTTGACAACGCACCTACTTTGGTTCCCTCGATATTTCCATTTTTAAATGCAAGTAATGTAGGAATTCCCCTGACGTTGTATTTCGCCGCAGTTTCAGTGTTGCTATCAACGTCAATTTTACATACTTTTAGTTTTCCCGCGTATTCTACCGAGATTTCATTTAGGAGCGGAGCGACCATCTTGCATGGTCCACACCAAGGCGCCCAAAAATCAATCAGCGCGGGCACATCGGACTCTAAAACATCTGTCTCGAAACTTGTATCAGTAACATTGATTGGGCTCTCATTCATTCAATACTCTCCATTTAACTGTCGCACCATCCCCGGATTGAAGTGTATAATACCACTTGAAATCTTAATACGACAAGGGCCTCTATTGTATTTGCTCAGCTACAGCTATTTGGTCTTTGTTAGAGCTTCTTCCACGCGAGCGCTAACTCTCCAACGATCACGATTCACCATGTGACCGCACAAATCTGTCCAGTATGGTATCTAAAAAACGAAAACCAAGTGATGTGGTCAACAATTGTGTTTCTGTATCAACCAGCAAACCTTCTTTCTTTAGATTAGTGACGATTTTCGATATATAACTTTCTTGCAGTCCCGTTCGTTCCGGAAAATATTTTAATGGAACTCCATTCTTCAATCTGAGGACATTCATCATAAATTCTAAAGGACGCTGTGGTACCTCGACAACTATACTTTTTTTTTCTCCCCTGTTTTTATGCTTGAGATAGTCGTTTGGTTGCCTCGTTCGAAAAGTGCGTAATAAGGTTTGTTCATGATTTAGCGTTATTTTTCCATGTGCACCGGCTCCGATGCCAATGTAATCGCCAAATTCCCAATAATTCTGGTTGTGAGTACACCGCTTTCTTTGCTTCGCAAAACTCGAAATCTCATACTGCTCGTAACCATATCTTGCCAACAATTGACAACCATGATCCTGAATTTCTGATATAAGTCGACAATCTGGCAGTTTTGGAGGATCATTAAAAAACTTGGTGTTTTTTTCGATAGTAAGTTGGTACCAAGATATGTGTTCGACTTCTGATGAGATGGCGAATTGCAAATCCTTCAGAGCATTAGAGACGTTTTGTTCTTTTAATCCGTGCATTAAATCTATGTTTATCCTATTAAAGCCGGCAGATCTCGCAATTTCTATTGCTTTTGTGGCAGAGTAACTTGAGTGCAGGCGACCAAGTAGATTTAATTGTTGATCATTGAACGTTTGTATTCCTATCGAAATTCGATTGACACCGGCCTTGCAAAAATCTTGGAACTTTTGCAGATTCACACTTTCTGGATTTGCTTCTAGCGTAATCTCTACGTCGTCGGTGAATCCAATCAATTTCTCTGCACATTTTATCACTGTGCTTATGGAAGACCCTGTAAAAAGGCTTGGAGTGCCGCCACCAAAAAATAAGGAGCTTAATTTTCTGCCTTGTGCGAGGTGTAAATCGTTCTTAATATCAGCGATCAAGGCATCGACATATTCTTTTTCTGGAATTTTTCTGGGACTTTCGTGCGAATTGAAGTCGCAATAAGGACATTTTTTAGAGCACCACGGAATATGGATGTACATGGCTAACGGTGGCGGACGCAACGTCACATTCCCTGGGTTATTTATGTTTGACACAATATATGTTGAGAATCAGCAAAATAGTCTATAAGTTTTGATAGTGCACGGCCTCGATGACTGACTTTGTTTTTTGCATCCGCTTTCATTTCTGCGGCGCTCAGTGTTTGACCAGATGGAATGAAGAGGGGATCGTATCCAAAGCCGCCATTACCTTGATGATCGGTAGCGATAAGACCTTCCCAGTGTGCTTCACAAATAATTGGTTTGGGATCTGCATAATGTTTAAGAAAAACAATCACAGCCTGATATCGTGCTGTGCGGAGTGGTTTGGGTACTGTCGCTAAACGCTGTAGAAGATAGTCATTGTTTTCCTCATCAGATGCTTTTTCCCCTGCAAATCGCGCAGAATAAATACCTGGCGCCCCTTTGAGAAAGTCTACCTGAAGCCCTGAATCGTCTGCTATTGCAGGTAATGTGGTCTGTCTAGATGCATGTCGAGCTTTTAAAATGGCATTTTCCACGAAGGTCAAGCCTGTTTCATCAGCGGAATCAACGTAAAATTCTTTTTGGGGCGTGATGTTTATTCCGACCTTGCTGAGGATTTTTTGAAACTCTTTAATTTTTCCTTGATTGTTACTTGCTAAGACCACTTTCATGCTAGATACGCGCTCCAAAATTTACTTGTCAATATACATGAGCTTTTGAAACTTAATGTCATATTGTTCGCTGGTACCCATTTCTAGTTTCACCCTAAAGGTTAAATAGTCTTCATTTTCGAACTTGAAAGGTGCGATGTAATATATTGATGTCCCCTCGCGGATCGTTTTAAAACTTAGCGTCTGGTTTTGTTGCATTATATTTGACACTCTACCTGTGACGGTAGCGGGGAGACCGTTGCTTAGGTGCCTCATAGCCGAGATGTTGACAATTCCACGATTTATTCCGCGCACGATATTATTTTTTTGTGCAATATCTGCAGTGATAAATGCGCTTGGGAAAGCGCTATAAAAGATTTTTAGCTTGCCATATTGTCTAAATGATTCCGCATGTCCTAAAGACATTGTAACCAAAGTAACGAGCAGGATACGATAAAGCATGGCTGTTGGAATTCCTGATGGTAGTTGTTTACAGACTTAAATGGAAAACTGCTGTTTGTGTGAATAAGTTCGGGAAAATTTTTTTCAGGTAAACATCGGGGTATGCCTCAGCGATGCAATAATAATGTAAGATACGGATGTTTTGAGCTTCACATAGCATTTTAAAATCGCGATAAGTAAAAAAATGTATGTTTGGTGTTTCATACCATTGGTAAGATAGTTGACGCGTAACAGGCATTTTGCCCAGAAAAAATAACTGGCAACGTGCTGACCAGTGACCAAAATTAGGAAAAGTTATAATGCACTCGCGACCAACACGCAACATTTCACTGAGAAGAAGATTTGGGTGACGCATTTCTTGAAGCGCCTCACAAATAATTATACTGTCAAAGCAATTGTCGGCAAAGTTGCTTAATCCGGTATCGAGATCTTGTTCTATAACGTTTATACCCTTTCCAATACACTCTATAATAGATTTCTCATCAATCTCTAACCCATAGCCATTTATTTGACGGACTTTTTGTATTTTTTCTAAAAGGCTACCGTCTCCGCAAGCCAGATCAAGCACTCGACTATTAGATTGTATCCAAGGAAGTATTGAATCTAGTATTTTTTCCATAGTTTAGTAATTAACGTTTGATGCTATTCGCTGTAAGAAGGTACTAAAAATTTTTTGATATCTCGAGTTAGGAAGTAAAAATGCGTCATGTCCCTGAGATGAAGAAATTTCTGCGTGTGTGACATCGCGTCCCGCGGTAATCAGAGCTTTTGTTATTTCTCTCGATCGCTCAGGAGGAAATCTCCAGTCGCTACTGAAAGTAAGAACTAAAAATTTACAGCTTGCGAGCTCAAAAGCGGTACTAGGTTCGTTATTATATTCAAGAGCGAGATCAAAATAGTCCAACATTTTCGTCAAAAGTATGTAAGAGTTCGCATCAAATTCATATGCGAATTTGTCGCCTTGATAGTTGAGATAGCTCTCAATTTTAAACTCAACAGATTCTGATTTTTCGTCAAGAAAATCACCATTACGCAACTCTCGACCAAATTTTTCAGCCATAGATAAATCGGATAAATAGGTCACGTGTCCGATCATTCGAGCTAGTGCGAGGCCTTTGAGAGGTTTTTTTTTGTTTTCATGATAATACCCTTTAAGAAAATCAGGATCTTCCTTTATCGCTCGCCGCGCAATTTCATTGAAAGCAATGTTCTGTGCGGATAACTTCATTGCGGAGGCAATCACGATTGCGCTTAATAATCTGCTAGGATAAGCTACAGACCAGTGCATTGCTTGCATACCCCCAAGACTTCCTCCAACAACTGCTGCCCAACATTTTATTTTGTAATGGTCCATAAGCATTCTTTGCGAGGCCGTCCAATCGCTGATGTGTAGTTTTGGGAAATTTGGTCCCCAGGCTGAATTCGTCTTAGGATTAATTGAAAGTGGCCCCGTGCTACCGTGACACGTGCCTATATTACTTGGGCTTACCACAAAAAATTGCTCAGTATCTATTGACTTGCCCGGACCAATTATGCTGTCCCACCAGCCTGGTTTTTTGTCACCAGCGTGCCATCCAGCCGCATGGTGGCTACCGGTCAGTGCATGACAAATTAGCACCGCATTAGATTTATTTTTGTTAAGTTGGCCATAGGTTTCCACGCACAGAACGTGATCTAACAATCTTTGACCAGATAATAGCTCAAGTGGTTCGGTAATATGGACCACTTCCGCTTGGATCTCTCCTAAATTGGATGTATCGGGAGGATTGGAAACTATCTTGGTAACCAAATTTATAGCTTACTAATTTACTGACGAGCTTATATTGTACAACGAAAATTCGGAAGTTTTTGTTATTATGAAAAGATTATTTTTTATTTATATTATTCTTCGGAGGGGATATGCGTTACAACTGTTTGGGGGGAAATGGCCCCCGCGTTTCGGTCGTTGGTCTAGGAACAATGACATGGGGACAACAAAATAACGAGCGTGAGGCATTCGAACAAATGGATTTTGCAAAGTCGCGCGGTATTAATTTATTTGATGCGGCTGAGTTGTATCCAGTGCCGCCCCGTCCTGAGACTTACGGATTGACTGAGCGCTACATAGGGAATTGGTTGGCTGATAGAGATTGTAGGAATGAGATTGTTTTGGCTACGAAAGTAATTGGTAGATCAACTGGATTAAATACCCCTAACGCCGAATATATTAGAGGTGGCTCGAATTTAAATCGCGATAATATTAGGAGAGCAGTAGAGGACTCGTTGGTGCGCCTTCGTACCGATTATCTTGATCTTTACCAAGTCCATTGGCCTGAAAGAGACTGTAACGTTTTTGGGAAGCGAGGTTACCTTCATAATCCTAAACATGATGGCGTGTCGATTTTGGAGAGTTTGGAGGCGTTGGGTGAATTAGTGAATGAAGGGTTAATCAAGTATGTTGGTATTTCCAATGAAACGTCATGGGGTTTGATGGAATACCTCCGCTGTTCAGAAAAACATGGCTTACCGAAAATCGTTAGTTTACAGAACCCTTATAATTTACTCACGCGGCAATACGAAATTGGTTTAGCTGAGATGGGTCTTAGGGAGTCGGTTGGGTTGCTAGCGTATTCGCCGATGGCCTTCGGAGTTCTGAGTGGAAAGTATTTGCAGAATAAGATGCCAGAAAATTCTCGCTTGGCGCTGTTCAAACGCTTCACTAGGTACAGTAGCAAATTAGTGTTTTCCGTAACAGAAGCGTATGCAGAGATTGCAAAAAAACATGGCTTATCTTTGGCTCAGATGTCATTGGCTTTCGTTCTTCAACAACCATTTTTGGCCAGTTGCTTAGTTGGGGCTACAACTATTCGGCAACTCCAAGAAAACATTGATGCTCACACAGTTAATCTTTCAGCGGCCGTTTTGAAAGATATAGAGGAGGTGCATTCTTGTTACCCTGACCCCGCAGTTTAAACAAAAGTTTAGGTCAAAATAGAATGGACTCTATCGTATATTTAAATGTTGGCAAGATTCGATCCCTGATTATTATTAAGCCAATTAGAGCAACCATCGATGAAATGTCAAGTATTCCTATTGGAGGAATTAGGCGTCTAAATGGGCGCAGATAAGGATCTACTATCTGGCTTATCAGGCTTATGTGTGGATGTTGTAACGCATCGAGCCAGCTAGCGACGGCTATAATGATTATCCCCCAAAAATAAATATCCACTAAGCTGACAATAACTTCATAAATTGAAATTAGGAGATAACTTGGAAGTTCGTTGAAAAGTCTCTGACCGGTTAATATCAAAATACACACGTAGATCCACTTGAACACAAATGCGCCTATCAATGCGGCTGTGTTAAAGGTGCCGAGGGTGGGAAAGAACCGATGGAGGGGTTCGACCAGAGGTGCCGTAATTTTGAAAATCGATTGGGATAGCGGATTAAAAAAGTCTGCTTGTACCCACTGCAGAAGAAGACGTAATAGCATTAAAAAACTGCATAATTGCAAAGCAATATGTATCAGGTTCTGGGCCAATTCGTTAAACGCGCTCATGAAAACCTACACCTTTTAAATGATTAGATTATTGTCCATATTCCTCGGAAAGTTCTTGCGCTCTCTTCAAAGCCGCCTTCATTGCTTGGTGAATTAGCTGGTCTAGATTACCCGACTGCAGTGAAGCTATGGCTTGCTCCGTCGTTCCCTTAGGTGAAGTTACCTGACGCCGAAGCTCACTTACCTCTGAGTCAGAATTGAGCGCCATTTCAACTGAGCCCTTTGCAGTTCGTAATATTAGATTTTTTGCGGCGCGGGGGCTTAGACCGAAATCTTCTGCAACTCGTTGCATTATCTCAAAGATGAAAAAAAAGTACGCAGGAGAGCTCCCAGAGACTGCCGTTACCGAATCTATATCTTTTTCAGAATCGAGCCAGCAGGAATAACCAACAGTGTTGAAAATTCGTTCTACCAGTGAACATTTTTCAGCAGTTACATGACGGTTGGCATACATTCCGGTTGCGCCTAGTCCAAGCATCGTAGGTGTGTTTGGCATTGAACGAACAATTGGAATATTTTTACCAAACCAATTTTGTAATGCGCTTATAGACACTCCCGCAGCAATGGAGACTACAACTTTTTGAATTTGTATTACTTTAGATAATTCTGAGGCTACTTCCTTCAATATTTGTGGTTTAACCGCAAGTATTATTAGATCTGCAATACGGACAGCAGATTTGTTATCACTCATACATTGAATATGATGCTGTTCGCTAAGGCTGTTCTTCGCGTCTTCGTTCGGATCGCTGACAAGTATCTCTGTGCTTGGATACCCATTACTTATTAGACCGTTTATTAAAGCGGAAGCCATATTTCCTCCGCCAATGAACGCGATTTTGTAGATTTGATCCGTCAATATATATCCCTAATTTGTTGCGTCTTTCAGTCGAGGACCAAAAATGTCACTGCCAACACGCACTATAGTTGCTCCTTCGAGGATAGCGGCCTCTAAATCTTGTGACATCCCCATGGATAGGGTATCTAATTTATCACTGCTATCCAATCCGTTATTGATCGCAGCTTGTGTATGTCGCAGTTTTGCAAAAGCCCTACGTTGATCTACTTCAGCCGTTTTTGACGCAGGAATTGCCATAAGACCTCGTAAGACTAATTGCGGCAGTTCAATAACTTGTTCAACTGTCTTTGAAAGTTGTTCGATCTTGAATCCAGATTTGGTCGACTCATTATCAATATTAATTTGAAGGCAGATATTTAAAGGTGGCAATTGCATATCCCGATGCATACTCAAACGCTTTGCGATTTCGATTCGGTCTACGCTGTGTACCCAATCAAATAGATTTGCTACCTGTTGAGTTTTATTTTTCTGCAATGTACCAATAAAATGCCATTTTAGACCATCGAGACCAATCTCGCTTATTTTCCCCCGCGCCTCTTGTAAGTAGTTTTCCCCAAAATCCATGATGTCAGAGGCAACAGCGAACCTGATATCATCTAAATTCCTTGTTTTACTGACGGCTATTAGTTGAATTTCATCAACCTCTCGCCCAGCGCGTCTAGCCGCATCTGCGATTCGTTTTCTCACTCTCTCGATACATTTTGTTATTGATGTCATAGTATTTTAAACGCTCTGAAACGAAAATTGAGACCTCAGCTGTTGAACATCGTTGTGGCAAAGTGTATTGATTTGCTAAGTTAATACAAAACTTTAGCACAGACTTCGGTTAGGGGTTAGAGGCAGAAGAGGGTGCATTGAGCCACGTTTCAAGGATAAAAGTTGCCGCCAAATCGTCAATTTTCCCGCTCGGACGGATTTTTGTTGCTTCATGACTAGATAACCTTTCATCTACCATTACAGCGCGTTTATTGAATCTTGCTGAAACGCGTCGAGCAAATTTTTTCGCTCTACTACATAATCTTCCATCCGAATCATCCATGTTCAGAGGGAGGCCGATTACAAACAAATCGGGGGACCACTCGTCGATTATGAGAGAAATATCAGTCCAGTTGGGAACTCCATTTTGTGCATGTAATATGGTTAAAGGCGTTGCAATCCTTGTGGTAGTGTTTGCAGTGGCAACCCCGATTCGCTTGAGTCCAAAGTCAAAACCAATCAATGCCTGATAACTAGCATGTCTAAGCATGACCAGAGATAAAAGAGAGCTTGTTTATATCTATGCCGATAGAAGAGGCAGCAGCGCGAGCTCTGTTTTTACACTCAGTATTGAAAATAATTGCTGAGTCGGCTGGAACTGTAAGCCAACTATTTTGGACTAGTTCTTCTTCTAGCTGACCTGGCGCCCAGCTAGAATAGCCAAGTGTAATTAACGAGTGTTCCGGTCCATTGCCGAGAGCGATGTCGCTAAGAATGTCTTTTGAGGCCGTTAGGCTAATGTCTTCTGATATTTCTACAGTGGATTCCCATTTTTGGGCACAATTTTGGTGCAAAATAAAACCACGATCCCTTTGTACGGGACCGCCAGAAAAAATAAGAGGAGTGCTCGTTATATCCGAATACTCAAGTTGAAGTTGGTCAAAAATAGCCTTGACCGGGATATCCATCTGATTATTGACAACTAAACCCATTGCCCCCTCTTCACTATGCTCGCAGATGTATACCACCGCCTGAGAAAAATGAGGATCTCTGAGTCCCGGCATGGCCAGAAGAAAATGATTCTTGAGGCTGGGGAAATTGCTACTTGTCGATTCCATAGTTTCAATATGAGGGTTTGTTTCACAAAACTCAAGTGCAGAGATACTATCTTTTTTGCACATTAATTGGTGATTTAGTTTTCCTTTGCCCTTTTCAAAAGTTGTTTTTCTAACGCCTCGATAAACTGGTTACAAATTTCAAAATTTGTTTCTCGTTCGATTTCTCTTGCACACGTCGGGCTAGTAACATTAATTTCCGTTAAGAAGTCGCCAATAATATCTAGGCCTACGAAAAGAAGACCCCGAGACACTAGACTCGGGGCAATTTGACTTGCTATCCAATGGTCTCTTGAAGTAAGAGGTTGCACAATTCCCTTGCCGCCAGCCGCCAGATTGCCTCGAAAATCATTTTTTTCTGGTACTCGGGCTAAGCAGTGAGGAACAATTTCACCCCCCACTATTAGAATTCGTTTGTCACCAGCGGATATTTGAGGGATATAACTCTGGGCCATGATCGTTTGATGACCCCTTTTAGTTAGAGTTTCTAAAATTACATTTAAATTAGGATCGTTCAGTTTTACTCTAAATATTGACGTGCCTCCCATTCCATCCAAAGGTTTTAAAACGATATCATTGTGCTCCACTACAAATTCTTTTAGACGCTTTTGATCGCCACTTACCAAGAGTGGCGGGGTGCAATTAGGGTAATGAGTTGCGAATACTTTTTCATTACAGTCTCGCAGAGAGTCAGGTCTATTCGTCACCAAGCAACCACGCCTCTCAGCGGCTTCTAGAATGTAAGTTGAGTAGAGGTACTCATTATTAAAAGGAGGGTCCTTCCGCATGAGTACAACATTAAGTTCCGATAGTGGCCTCGATTGAGGCGACCCCAAAGAATACCAACGATTGCAATCGTCGAATACTTTGAGCGGCCGCATCTCTGCATAAGGCTCACTATCTCTGAGAAATAACTGATGTTGAAGAGTGTAAAATAATTGAAAATTTGCCCGTTGGGCAGCCATTAGTAGACCAAGGGTGGTATCCTTGGCAAAATTAATCGTTTCAATGGGATCCATAACAACACAAAGACTTTTCACTTCTTGTCAAACTCCAAGTTGGGCCATAAAAACGGTAGATCACAATAATATCGCGCCGCAATTCGATTGCAAGGTCAGTTATCAACGGCCACCTTAAAGTCAATTTAAAAGTTATTATCAATCAACTTTGGGAGAGGATGCGTGATTTGTTTAGCATTAGGACGCGGTAAGCCATGAAAAACGTCACAGTTTAATAGTAACTTGGAAACTATCGTTACTATTACACTGCTTACATTTCGATCAAGTCTTTGCATTATGAGTAAATTAGCATTGAGGTTCTGGTTATAACTGCTAAAGTGATGGAGTTTTGTGATGGTATCATTAGCTATCGAAGATCCTGTGTGGCGGTGCTGTTGGGGATGGTTGCGGTTATCAAAACCCCGTCCACCATAATTTAAGCAGAGTGTTCAGTAAAATTCAGTCTTTAATGAGAGCATTTTTGTGTATGTGAGGAATATATGGGTCGTTACATAATTGCACCGTCAATTCTGGCTTCGGATTTTTCTTGTCTCGGTGCTGAAGTTGAAGCAGTGTTGTCAGCGGGGGCGGATTTTATACATTTCGACGTCATGGATAACCATTACGTGCCAAATCTGAGTATAGGCCCAATGGTGTGTGAGGCACTCAGAAAATCAGGAGTAACTGCTCCAATTGATGTTCACCTCATGGTTCAGCCCGTTGATGAAATGATTCGCATGTTCGCAGATGTTGGTGCAACGTATATTTCTTTTCATCCAGAGGCTTCGGATCATGTTGACCGATCTCTTCAGTTAATTAATGAATTAGGTTGCAAGGGAGGACTGGTTTTTAATCCAGGTTCAACTATCGAAATACTTAAGTGGTTGCTAGATCGTTTAGATATGATCGTGCTTATGTCCGTCAATCCCGGGTTTAGCGGCCAAAAGTTTATTACCCAAACACTGAAAAAGATACATTTGGTAAGGGACCTTATTGACACAGGTAGCAGGGAAATTCTTTTAGAAGTTGATGGTGGAATTGGTGTAGAAAATATTGCGGAGGTAGCTTCTGCCGGGGCGGATACTTTTGTCGCTGGTTCCGCAATTTTTGGGTCACAGGACTACGCTTCGGTTATCTCACAAATGCGAGCTGAGCTTGAGGAGGTCGTCAGCCTGTAATAGAAGGATTTTTCTGAGACTCGTCCGCTGAGTTTACCATAGTTAAACTGTGTGCCCGATCATTTAGGGAAAGTTTAAAGTAAAGATATCTTTTTTTACAGTGTATATTTGTATACCTCCGATGAGGTGGATCAGTTGAATCCCAAAGAGTTCGCGAACTACGCAAAATTGAAATATAACCTGGTTCCTATTACACGTGAGGTGGTTGCAGATTTTGAAACACCGCTGACTGTCTACTTGAAATTAGCTAATAGTAAGAACTCCTATCTATTTGAGTCGGTGCAAGGTGGGGAAAAATGGGGAAGGTACTCCCTTATAGGGTTGCGATCAGACATCACTCTGCAGGTTTCAGATTATAACGTTAAAATAAGCCGCAATGGGAATTGCATTGATAGGTACCAAACAAAAGACCCTTTACGTGAGGTCGACGATTTTCGAAAGTCTTTTAGGGTGCCAGAACTATCTTATTTGCCTCGTTTTTGTGGTGGTCTAGTGGGTTACTTTGGCTATGACACGGTTCGCTATGAGGAACCTGTATTATCAAACTCTGCCCCACACGATGCTCTTGGAATTCCCGATATTTTTTTAATGGTGTCTAATGAGATTGTAGTTTTTGATAGTCTTAAGGGAAAGCTCTCGATTATTGTGCATGCAGATCCAGCCGAGTGCGATGCTCTGTCTAAGGCAACTACTCGTCTGGACGAATTAGAGGCGCAACTCAAACTTCCCGTTCCTAGGCTTCCAGAACTTAATTTGAGCGGTGATCCATCAGTAAAATTTATTTCTAGTTTTGAGAAAGCTGACTACAAAGCAGCGGTTGAGAGAGTAAAGGATTACATTCTCGCGGGAGATATTATGCAAGTTGTGCCATCACAACGTTTATCTGCACCTTTTTCTGCTCCGGCCATTAATCTTTACCGAGCACTGAGACTGTTTAATCCATCTCCATATTTGTACTATCTTCAATTAGACATGTGTCAAATAGTTGGTTCGTCACCGGAAGTTTTAGCCCGAGTAGAGGACGGCTTGTTGACTGTCAGACCAATTGCCGGCACGAGACCTCGTGGCAAAAACAGTTTCGAGGACGAAAAATTAGAACAGGAAATGCTTTCAGATCCAAAGGAGCTAGCAGAGCATTTAATGCTTATTGATCTGGGTCGTAATGATGTGGGAAGAGTAAGTTTGTCCGGTACCGTCGAGGTCACTGAGAAGATGGTTGTTGAGAGATATTCACATGTCATGCATATTACGTCAAATGTTGTCGGGCAGCTAAAGCCTGGGGTTGGACCGCTGGATATCATACGTGCAACATTACCCGCTGGGACGTTGAGCGGCGCTCCAAAGGTTAGGGCGATGCAAATCATCGACGAACTCGAGCCTGTTAAAAGGAATATATATGGAGGAGCTATCGGTTACATTGGTTGGAATGGCAATGTTGATACTGCGATCGCGATTAGAACTGCAGTGATAAAGGACAATACTCTTTATGTTCAAGCGGGAGGTGGAGTGGTTGCAGATTCTGATCCTGAGATGGAGTGGCAAGAAACTATGAATAAAGCAAAAGCTATTATAAAAGCCGCAGGTATGGCGAATGAAAGGAAAGTTCATGATTCTGATGTTGGATAATTACGATTCATTTACATATAACGTCGTTCAATATCTCAGTGAGTTAGGTGCCACAGTGCGTGTTTTTCGCAATGATGAGATTACCATTAATGAAATTAAACATATGAATCCGGGGAAAATTGTTATATCCCCCGGCCCCTGTACTCCTGACGAAGCGGGGATTTCTATGAAAGTGGTTCGAGAGTTTGCGGGTGTTTTTCCTATTCTCGGTATATGTTTGGGTCACCAAAGTATCGCACAGGCGCTGGGAGGTACTGTCGTCAGAGCAAGAAGGGTGATGCATGGAAAAACCTCTTTGATCTACCATACTGGAGTGGGAGTTTTCTCTGGACTTGATACGCCTATTTTGGCCACGCGTTACCATTCTTTAGTGGTAGATTGGCTTAGTCTTCCCAGTTGTTTGGAGGTCACCGCTTGGAGCAGACGTTCAACAGGAGAGAACGATGAGATTATGGCGTTTAGGCATCGGGATTACTCGTTACAGGGAGTTCAGTTTCATCCAGAGTCAATTCTTACCGAGCACGGACATGCTCTTTTAAAAAATTTTTTGGAGAATTCTTGATGGATTTTAAAACGGCAATCGCGCGCATTGTGGATGGCCAAGATTTAACCTCAGATGAAATGAAAGCGGTGATGCGGCATATTATGAATGGCAATGCCGAAGATGCGCAGATCGGTGCTTTTCTAGTGGCATTGCGCTTAAAAAATGAGACAGTGGAGGAAATAAAGGGTGCCGTTCAGGCAATGCGTGAACTCGTTATTCCAGTGCGTATAAGTGGTTTAGATGTAGTGGACATAGTTGGTACAGGAGGGGATAGAGCCAATTTATTCAATATCTCTACGGCTAGTAGCTTTGTAGTAGCTGCGGCAGGTGTAAAGGTTGCTAAGCATGGCAATCGCTCTGTGACCAGCAGCAGTGGTGCAGCTGATGTTCTGGAATCGGCTGGAGTCAATATAAACTTGTCTCCAAAACAAATAGGTTTATGTGTCGAAGAGGTAGGAATCGGCTTTATGTTTGCACCTGTCCACCATCCTGCGATGCGTCATGTGGTCGTAGCGAGAAAGGCGCTGGGCTTAAGGACGATCTTTAATATCCTAGGTCCGATGACTAATCCTGCGGAGAGCCAGAGACAATTAATTGGTGTCTATTCCCGAGACCTCTGCGTGCCAGTAGCTAAAGTACTGGGGCAGTTGGGTTCAAAACGAGTGATGGTGTTGCATTCTGGAGATGGTCTTGATGAAATTAGCATAGTTAAGGATACTGAAATTGTGGAGTTTGATTGTGGTGAAACTTATAAATACACCTTAAAACCACAAGCCTTTGGTATGAAGCATCAAAGCTTGGAAGGACTTTCCGTCAAATGTCCGAGAGAGTCCGTGAAAATCATTATGGACTCTTTTGGAGCGCAAGAGCATAAGTATTCGAAGGCCGCCAGAGACATAATAGCCATTAATGCTGGCGCTGCATTATATGTATCTGGAGCGGTAAAAAATATTGCCGATGGTTTTCACTTAGCGAAGGAAACCATTGCAAGTGGTTTGGCACGTGCAAAAATTACACAACTCGTTGACTTTACTCAAGGATTTAAAAGTAAACAACGTTAAAATTGATCTGATCTTATGCGCTTAACAAAAAGGATGGGTAATTTTTGATGGCTCCTGTGAGCACAATTTTAAATAAGATCGTTAATCAAAAATTAATTGAAGTAGCGGTGCGAAAGTCCAAATTTCCTCAGCACAGACTGGTCCATCAACTTGATGAAGCGCCCCCTGTAAGAGGATTTTACTTTGCCTTGAAAGATTGCATCCAAACAGGCCGAGATGCTGTCATTGCTGAGGTTAAACGCGCATCACCGAGTGTTGGTATGATAAGACAGGATTTCGATCCAATAGAAATAGCACAGAGTTATTCGGATGGCGGCGCGACATGTTTGTCTATACTCACCGATGAGAATTTTTTTAAAGGATGTAATCAATATTTAAAGTCTATTCGAACACATTGTAGCCTCCCTTTGTTGCGAAAAGACTTTATTATAGATCCTTATCAAGTTTATGAGGCAAGAATTCTGGGAGCGGACTGTATTTTATTGATTGTGGCCATTTTGTCGACTCCGATGTTGAAGGATCTTTATGCACTGGCGACCGATTTAAAAATGGACGTTCTGGTTGAGGTTCATGATAAAGCGGAACTTGAGATAGCAATGACGCTAAAAAATTCATTGATAGGTATAAATAATCGCAACCTGCATACATTCGAAACAACACTGCAAACTACTTTTGACTTGATACCTTACATCCCCAAAAATTATTTGGTGGTTACTGAGAGCGGTATTCATTCACGGGAGGATGTAGATTCGATGCGCGAACATAATGTACATGCTTTTTTGGTTGGCGAGACCTTTATGAGTTGTTTTGATCCGGGTTCAAGAATCATAGAGCTATTTCGAACTTAGCTTTCGCCTCAAAATCTAATGTCTAACAATATAACATTAGTAATCCAAAAGTAATAATAACTCCCACCATGAATTAGTAAGGGTAAAAAAATACAATCAAAAATATGTTATTTTTTATGACAAAATAACATATATATTTGTTATTATTACTTATTGTATTTATGCTATTTTGTTATATATGGTTTTTAACTAATGAATTTACAAAAGTTGTCTCGTTTGGATCTAAATTTGTTCGTCGCTCTTCAAGCCTTGCTCGAAGAGCGAAGTGTTACTCGTGCTGCAAAAAGGTTGTTTATCACTCAGCCGGCCATGAGCAGAGTTCTGCAGAGATTGAGGCAACAACTCGATGATCCCCTTTTTACACGATCTGGGAATGAATTAGTGGCAACACCTAAGGCACAAGATTTACAGCTTCGTTTACCCGCAATGCTTGATAGCATTCTAGCGATGATTAGTGTTGGAGAGTTCGATCCAGCGTCCTATGTGGGTGAGATTACAATAGCGGTTCCAGAATTTTTTGCGATTTCTGTTGTGTCTCGCTTAATAGAACTCCTTAGCGGTGTTGCTCCAGGAGTGGTTTTGTCTATCTCAAGCGATACTGATTCAGTGGAGCGAGAGCTTGCGGAAGGGATTCTTGATTTTGCCATTGACATCGATAAACCTCTGGGAACAGATATTGAGGCCACTCATTTGGTCAATTATAGTCCTTCCATTTGGATGAGAGAAGGTCATCCCTTGGCAGACCAAAATTCCATCAGTCTAGACGAAATATTGGAGTATCCTTTCGTTCAATATTATCTTTTAATCGCAAAGCGGGTTAGTGCCCGCACAGACGCGCGTTTTGACAAAACCCTCCGTAGGCTTGGTAGAAAGCGCACTAAAGCGTTAGTCACGAAACAATTTATGACAGCTTTGGAGACAATAAGCAGGAGTAATTGTCTTATGGTTGCGGCCCGATATGGACATACGATTGAGGAAAATATTTATCCAATTGTACGAAAGGGTTTTCCAGATGATCTTCCACATGAACAGACGATAACACTTGTACTGCTCCAGCATAAGAGGACGTTTGAATCTCCTATACATCGTTGGCTAGTAAACCAGATAACTCAAGTTATCATGAATAAGGAGGAGCAAGATCTGGGTTAGCCGAATTTTTGAAAGCACTAGGCTCAAACTTATGAAAAGTTGTGATCCACCTTGGATACCCGAAACCCAATATCTTTACGACAGAAGAGATTATCACATTCAATTTGTTTTAGAAGATCGTAAGCATTCAAACGAGCGTCATCCTGGCTATCCCCCAAGGCAGTTGCGCAGAAGACACGGCCTCCACTTGTGCGTATGATATTGTCAATTAAAGTAGTTCCCGCATGAAAAATTAATCCATTATGCGTTTTTTTACGAGTTTCTTTTATGACCGTCACTTGTGACCCTGTCTTGTATTTATCCGGATAGCCTATCGACGCCAATACAACTCCGACAGAATTTTTTGCTTCCCATTCTGCCGATTCCCTGTGTAGTTGACCATTAATGGCGGCTAAACAGTGAGCCACTAGATCCGATTTCATTCGAACGAGCACTGGTTGAGCCTCGGGATCACCAAAACGACAGTTGAATTCAACCACCTTAGGATCTCCAGTTTTGGAGATCATTAAACCTGCATACAAAAAGCCAGAATAGGGATTCCCTTCCTCGGCCATCTTCTTTACGGTCGGTGAGATGATCTCCTGAATGATTCGTTGATGTAATTCGGGAGTTATTACAGGCGCGGGTGAGCAGGCTCCCATACCTCCGGTATTAGGCCCTACGTCACCGTCACCAGCGCGTTTGTAGTCTTGGCTGGTAGCCATTGGTAGAACATTTTTACCGTCTACCATTACAATAAAACTTGCCTCATCACCTTCTAAAAACTCCTCTATTACAATTTTACGAGCGGCTTTTCCGAATCTTTTTCTTTCCAACATGTCGCTGATCGCCTTTTCCGCTTCAAAAATATTGTTAGCTATTATTACGCCCTTGCCTGCCGCTAGTCCGTCCGCTTTTATCACGATGGGGGTACCGTTTTCTCTAACATACTGCCTTGCTTTTTTTGCGTTTGAGAAGCTTTCGTACTTTGCTGTAGGAATTTGATTTCTCACTAAGAATGCTTTCGAAAATTCTTTAGACCCCTCGAGCCGTGAGGCCGCTTGCGTGGGTCCAAAAATCTTCAGATTACGGCTTAGAAATAAATCAACTATCCCGTCAACAAGCGGTTTTTCAGGCCCGACGATTGTAAGTCCAATATTTTGGAGCTGAGCGAAATCGGCTAATGCAGTGAGGTCATCTGATCTTATATCGATATTCTCCACGCAATTTTCTTGTGCCGTTCCGGCATTTCCGGGTGCGACGTATACGTGGTCGACCAATGAGCTTTTACCGACCTTCCACGCCAGTGCATGCTCTCTGCCACCAGCACCAACTATTAAAACTTTCATGAATTATTTCTCAACCGATATACGTTACAGTGTATCAGAGTTGATTATTTTAGTGTGACAAGCGCCAATAAAATCATCGGATTAAGTAAGCTATTAATTTACACAAAAGATTTTGAAATAATGAGGAATCAGTAACGTATATAGAGTTTTTAAAGTAGTTATCTTTGATATAGAAGAAGGAGCAACTATGGGAAACTCATCAGACAAGAACGTAATTTTTTGGTTTCGTCAGGACTTACGTATTTCAGATAACCCTGCATTTGCTGAAGCCTGTCAGCGAGGCTTCATTGTACCAATTTATATCCTTGATGATGTCAATCCTGGAATACATAAGCTGGGTGGTGCAAGTCGCTGGTGGCTAAATTCTGCACTACAGGACTTAGATGAGTCATTGGGAGGATTACTCAGATTTTACTCGGGTGACGCCCTCACGCTTTTACCAAAACTTGCTAAAGCATATAACTCTCAAAGTGTATTCTGGAATCGCTGTTATGAGCCTTGGCGAATTAATAGAGACACAAAATTAAAACAACGATTATTAGATAACGGAGTTGAAGTTGTAACTGCTAATGGCAGCTTACTTTGGGAGCCCTGGCAGGTTCTAAAAAATAATGGGGAGCCTTACCGAGTATACACTCCATACTATCGACGAGGTTGTTTGTCAATGCCGCCGCCCCGCGCACCTATTCCTATTCCAAAAAAGATACGATACGCTGCTCCAGATCGAAAACATAGTGCTTGTAATTTACGGGACCTGAATTTGTTGCCTAATATTAATTGGCATCTCAAATTATCGCCGTACTGGGATATTGGTGAAAAAAGTGCTCAAAGGTGCGCTACTGATTTTGTTTCGAATCGATTAAATGACTATCGTCAAGGACGTAATTTCCCCCATGATTCGAAGGTTTCTCGACTTTCTCCTTACCTACGCTTCGGACAAATTTCGCCTAATAAGGTTTGGTTCTTGGCAACAAATAGCTCTGAAAAGATTCAGAGTGCAGAAAGTCTGGACACGTTTTTGAGTGAATTGGGATGGCGAGAGTTTTCTTACTATACGATGTATCATTTTCCGGAGTTGCCTGTGAAGAACTTGCAGACTCGATTTGACAAATTTCCCTGGCGTTCGGAGGCCTCGCATCTCAAAGCATGGGAAGAGGGTAATACGGGGTTTCCACTGGTTGATGCTGGAATGAGAGAACTTTGGGAAACCGGGTATATGCATAATCGTGTGCGGATGGTGGTTGGATCTTTCTTAGTTAAAAATTTATTGATCCATTGGTATCATGGCCAAAAGTGGTTTTGGGATTGTTTAGTCGACGCTGATCTTGCAAGCAATAGCGCTGGCTGGCAGTGGGTCGCGGGTTGCGGAACCGATGCCGCACCATTCTTCAGAATTTTTAATCCCATTACTCAAAGTGAGAAATTCGATGCTGAAGGAAAATATATTCGCCGATTTGTTCCGCAACTTTCAAAGCTCTCGAACAAAGATATTCACGCGCCTTGGTTGGCCTCTCTTGAGGCACTTGGTGCGGCTGGGATCAAATTGGGAGACAATTACCCCAAGCCGATTGTAGACGTGAAAAGTTCCAGAGCACTCGCTCTTGCGGCATTTGAGAGTATTAAGGCAGTGTAGTAAGGGCCGTTTATGGCAGTTTTTTAATGCCTGAAATGTCGTATGGCAGTGAAGACCATGGCTATGTTGTGCTCATTTGCTGCGGAGATCACCTCGTCGTCACGTTTGGATCCTCCCGGTTGGATTATACAGGAAACTCCCGCTTTGGCAGCGTCGTCTATACCGTCTCGAAAGGGAAAAAAGGCGTCCGACGCCATAACTGCTCCAGAAACGTCAAGCCCAGCTTGTTCAGCTTTGATAAGTGCAATTCGAGCTGAATTAACTCGGCTCATTTGACCCGCTCCAATACCGATTGTCCTCCCATTCTTTGCGTATACTATCGCATTCGATTTAACCATTTTTGCGACCTTCCAAGTAAAAATCATGTCTTCAACCTGTGTTACAGTAGGGGCGCGCTCGGTGACTATTGATATATCATTTGTCGACAGTATGTGAGAGTCATAATCCTGAACAAGTAATCCTCCGCCAACTTTTTTGTAGTCGTGAGCTATTTTAGAAGCTTGATTGTATTCGGAAAATTGTAGACACCTTATATTTCCTCTGTTTTTTAGTACTTTGAGCGCTTCAGGCGTTATTGATGGTGCAATAAGAACCTCTAGAAATTGATTTCCTATTATCGATTGCGCTGTAATTTCGTCTAACTCTTCGTTCAAAGCTATTATTCCCCCATAGGCAGACTCAGGATCTGTCGAGTGAGCCGCCTTATAGGCATTATACAAACAATCAGCGATAGCGACCCCGCACGGATTAGCATGTTTTACAATAACACATGCGGGTTCAGTGAATTGTTTTACGCATTCCAGCGCAGCGTCGGTGTCTGCAATGTTATTAAATGACAGTTGTTTCCCCTGGATTTGTTGAGCGGTTGATATATTCGATTCGTTGGCATCTTCGGCAACATAAAATGCAGCCTTTTGATGGGGGTTTTCCCCATATCGAAGTCCCTGTCTTATTTTGTATTGAAAACTGTAAGTACTTTTAAATGGGCTTTTCTCATTTTTGAAGTTACGCTCAGCGAAGTAATTAGAAATCATGCCGTCATAAGCAGTCGTGTGCGCGAAAGCTTTCGTCATCAATGAATAACGGGTCTGGTATGACAACCCTCCATCATTTTGTGTCAACTCCTCACAAAGTTTCGCATAATCTCTGACGTCCACTGCCACAGCGACATCATTATGATTTTTAGCAGCAGCTCGTATCAATGCGGGTCCACCAATATCAATATTCTCAATTGCTTGATCTATTGAACAATGGTTCGTTTCTACTGCCTCAGAAAATTGATAAAGATTGACCACTACCATGTCGATAGGAGTGATGCCCAATTCTGCCATTACTTGGTCATCAGTTCCGCGACGACCCAGGATTCCACCGTGAATTCGTGGATGCAAAGTTTTCACGCGGCCATCCATCATCTCCGGAAGTTCAGTATAATCCGAGACGTCAATTACATTTATACCCGCATCTTTTATAAGTTTAAATGTCCCGGCCGTTGAAAGTAGTTCTATACCGCAATCGGCCAGTGATTTTGCAAATTCAAGTATCCCTGTTTTATCGGATACACTTATCAGTGCACGGCTAATTTTTTTTTTACCCGAGACCATGCCTTATTTTCCTCAAATCAGGTTATAGTGTTTTAGCTTTTTACGCAGAGTTGCTCGGTTTATACCGAGCATTTTTGCCGATTTACTTTGATTTTGTCGATTATATTTCATCACAGCGAGTAACATTGGTGGCTCCACTTCCGCCATTACCAGTGCATACAAGTCTACAGCACCTTGCCCGTCCAAATCCTCAAAATAGCGCTCTATCGATTTAGATGCACTCTCTCTCAATAGAGAATAATGCTTTTTTTCTTGATCTAAGTCAGGCATTAGGCTGCTTTCTCTCCCATTTTATTATTGTGATCTAGATGACTAACCAGAGCCTGTTTCTGTTCTTTGATGGTAGGCAGAGTATTGAAGAAACGAGTGAAATCACGAGATTTTGGGAGATAACAATTGAGATGCTTTCGAAAGATTTTGACCCCAATTAGTTCTCCATAGAATTCGTGAACCCAATGCATATGTTTCAATAGAACCCTCCTAAACTCGGCACTCGATGGGGGTCCCACCAGTTTTTTATACTTAAAAAAATACTCGATTTGATTAAATATCCACGGATTACCTCGAGCAGCCCTACCAATCATAACAGCGGCAGCGCCTGTAGAACGGATAACTTCTTCAGCCTTGTGGGGTGTTGTAATGTCTCCATTTGCGAATACTGGGATATCAACTGAGGATGCCACCTCAGCAATTGATAGATATTCAACTTCTCCAACAAAGCGACATGCCCTAGTACGACCGTGTATTGCGATCCCAGATATTCCAATATCTTCCGCGATTTTTGCAACTTGTATCGCGTTTCGAGAGGTAGGATCCCAACCGGTTCGAATTTTTAACATTACAGGCACGCTAACCGACTGTTTAACGGCTGTGAGTATGCTTTTGATCAAAGGTATGTCCCTGAGTAGCGAAGACCCAGCCGCTCGACGACAGACTTTTTTAGCGGGGCATCCCATATTGATGTCTATAATATGAGCTCCGAGGTGCACGTTATACTGAGCTGCGGCTGCCATGAACTTTGGATCAGCACCTGCTATTTGTACTATGTTTAGTGCGTTTCTGCTGGGGTTCTGATCGAATTTTGTGCGATTTATAGATTTGATAGTGCTCCAAGTGCTCGGATCTGAGGCAACCATTTCAGATACAGTTAAACCTGCTCCAAGCTCATGACATAGCCGCCTAAACGGCATATCCGTAATACCTGCCATCGGGGCAAGTATTGTCCGACTATCTATTTTATATGGCCCGATATGGTACAAATCATTTCACCGCAATCAATGACTTTCCGAATTCAATCATAACCTGATCGTAGTGTTGAAAACAGTCACTAATTGAAAACAAGTTTTGTGTTGCGGATGTTCATACAGTGTATTTACTATAATTCTTTTTACCCTCTAGTAGGACCCAGTCTTCTGCGACAGTTGGTTTTTTAAATTGGAACTCACTCTCATAACCTTTTTGGACATAAGATATTTGAGGTTTTAGCACGCCGGAAAGACATATTATACCGGGAGACTTTGTTAATTTTGTAAAACGAGAAGCCAGCTTGATTAAAGGTTTTGCTAATATATTTGCAATTAAAATATCGCCCTCAATATCTTTGGGTAGCATTTCTGGCGGGTAGCAGATAAGTTGTTTTTGTTTGATTCCGTTTTTTGCGGCATTTTGTTGTGTTGTTATAATAGCCAAAGGATCATTGTCTATCGCTATGACTTTAGTTGCACCTAATGCAATCGCTGACAGGCCGAGAATACCGGAACCACAGCCATAATCTATAATTGTCTTACCACGTAAATTCTGCTTTTCCAGCCATTGTAGGCACATTAATGTTGTTGGGTGACTGCCTGTTCCAAAAGCTAACCCAGGATCAATGGTGATATGGGGATGTGATACATCTCTTTTACTTGACCAGCTGGGGTAAATCCACAGGGAATCACCACAACAAAATGGCTGCGCTTCCTGTTTCCAACTATTACTCCAGTCTTCTTCCCAAAGAGGTTCCCATAAAATATTCAACTTTGAAACCTTAGACATCAGATGTCTGGCGACCAACGCTTGATTTACTTTGTTGTTAAATAAAACCTCGATACTGCAGGTATTCCAAAGGTGCCTCTCCCCCGAAACCTGATCGAGAATTAGCTGGTTACCCGCATCTCTTATGCATATCGACAAAACTTCAAAAGCATTGAGAGTGTCCTCTACTAGTACCACGTCTTTTTCTTCACAAGTGAATTTCGCCTGAATCCATGCCATTTTTCGAGATCTATTTTTCCAGTAATTTTTTTTCTAAATAGTGAATACTCACTCCTCCTGATGCGAAATTTAAATCACGAACTAAGTCAGCATGGAGTGGTATGTTGGTTTCTATGCCGTCAATGAGCATCTCGTCTAACGCAGTTGTCATCCTCGCAAGAGCTGACGGTCGATCACTACCGTAGGTAATGACTTTTCCGATCAAAGAATCGTAGTATGGCGGCACGCTATATCCATTATACACATGCGAATCAACTCGGACTCCATTGCCTCCCGGTGCATGGTAAGCCCGAATAACTCCAGGTTGCGGAGCAAATGTCTTAGGGTGCTCTGCATTAATTCGACATTCAAATGCGTGCCCTCGGAATACTATATCCTTCTGTTGCAACTTGAGGGCATGACCACTAGCAATGAGAAGTTGCTGTTTCACTAAGTCGATGCCCGTTATCATTTCTGAAACGGGATGCTCAACTTGAATTCGAGTGTTCATTTCAATAAAAAAGAACTCATTGTCCTGATATAAAAACTCAAAAGTTCCTGCGCCTCGATAACCAATTTGGACACATGCGTTCACGCAGTTCTGGTGCAGCTGTTTACGTAACTCCTCAGGTATTCCGGGTGCCGGGGCCTCTTCGAGTATTTTTTGATGTCTTCGTTGTAAAGAACAATCTCGATCGCCTAAATGAACAACCCCACCTTGCCCATCGGACAGGATTTGAACTTCAATATGTCGCGGATTAGTTAAAAACTTCTCGATGTAAAGTGTGTCATTGCCGAACGCCTGCTTGGCTTCTTTGCTGGTCAGTGAGAGTGCAGTTTTTAATTGTGCAACACTCTGTGCGACTCTCATGCCTTTTCCACCGCCCCCAGCTGCCGCCTTTATTATTACCGGAAAGCCGATCTTTGCCGCAATGGCACTAGTTTTTCCAAAATCATGATCGATGGAGCCATCCGAGCCGGGAACGGTTGGTACTCCAGCTTTTTTCATTGCACGAATGGCGGACACTTTGTCTCCCATCATGCGGATTACATTTGCCGGAGGACCAATGAAAACGAAGCCACTGTTTTCAACTCTGTCAGCAAAATCGGCACTCTCCGCAAGGAAACCATAGCCAGGATGAACCGCGCTGGCGTTGGTGATTTCCATCGCGCTGATGATGGCTGGAATATTCAAATAGCTTTGAGCTGAAGGATTTGGTCCAATGCAGATTGCCTCGTCTGCAAGTTTAACATGCTTGAGCGCGGCATCTACTTTGGAGTGGACGGCCACGGTTTTAATGCGTAGCTCTTTACAAGCGCGGAGAACTCTTAGAGCAATTTCCCCACGGTTGGCGATTAAAACTTTTTCTAACACTTGTGCTCCAGCTGTATAATTAGACAATTGTAAAAAGAGGCTGGTCAAACTCCACTGGATCACCGTCTTTCACTAAAATGTCAAGTACTGTTCCTTCCGTGTCACATTCGATCTGATTCATCATTTTCATGGCTTCTACAATGCAGACAACACTTCCCCTGGTGACAGTTTTACCAATTGAGACAAAAGGAGGCGCTCCCGGAGCTGGCGCAGAATAAAAGCTTCCTACCATAGGTGAACGAATGTAGTTAGTTTCTTCTTCAATTATTTGTGGCGCTTGCTGCGAGGGAGCATTGAGGGAGGGTGTCGCGGGCGAGGTCTGTTGAGTGATTATTGGCGAATTTCCGGAGGTATTTCGGCTAATGCGCACAGAGTCCTCACCCTCTGTAATCTCGAGTTCACTAAGATTTGATTCTTGAAGTAATTCGATAAGTTTTTTAACCTTGCGGATGTCCATTATATTTCTCTCAGATTTCAGTTCGACGTAATTCCTCAAGAGCCGCATACATGGCCATATGATAGCTAAGTGAGCCGAACCCACTTACAACGCCAATCGCGATATCAGAAAAGTAAGATTTTTGTCTAAATACTTCACGCGATGCAATATTTGATAAGTGGACCTCAATGAATGGAATGTTAACGGCAATTATTGCATCTCGAAGAGCTATACTCGTATGAGTAAATGCGCCCGGATTTATGATGATCAAGCTCACTTTTTTCCCCGGCGCAGCTTGTATTTCATCTAATAATGTATGTTCAGCATTACTTTGTAAATGGGTTAGATTATGACCCGCCTTGATTGCTTTGGTTGCAAGACTTTTAGCAATATTATTGAGAGAATTAGTCCCGTAATGGTTGGGCTCTCGCGTTCCTAAAAGATTGAGGTTTGGACCATTTAAAAGCAAGATTTTAGCCATAACGAGACTCCCTTCCGCACCAACGCTTTTTGCCGTAATGAGCATTTTAGCGAATTATAGGCATCTCATCGTAGATTTTCTAGGAATATATCGTTACTTTTAGAAAATCTTGATTGTCATACTGCGGACCTCTAGTTCAATTTCAATTGAAAGTTTTTCTTTTCTAAAGAACGGTTCTTTTTGTAAGGATTGTTGTAATTTCCGTTGGCGACAGTATTTGATCTAAAATTTGTTCTTTTTCACCATTTCCGGGAAAATATACATAAAGCGGAACTCCCGTACGTTGATAACTATTTAGAAAATTTGTTATTTCGGTGTCTTGGTTTGTCCAATCAGCCTTTAGGTAAGTTATATTGTTGTCATTGAGAGTTGAATAAAAACTTTCTGATTTCAACACCAACTTTTCGTTTAGCAAGCAAGTGATACACCAATCAGCGCTAACATTAATGAAAACTGGCTTCTTGGCAGAGTTCAGACTTTGCAACTTTAGGGCGCTGAACTTTTCCCATTTAGGATCAGTTTTCTGGTGAGTTAGAATATTAAAGGGTATTAAAGCAGCTAGGACTAGACAAAAATAAGCGATTGGTTTACGCCAACTACCTTGGTATGAAGTTGTTTTTAACAACCAGACACAAACAGATAGCGATGTAATACCAACGAGAATTGAGGCTACTACATCAATATTAGTTTGGCGCCCAACAATCCATAATAACCAAATTGCAGTTAAAATAAGCGGTATTGCCAATAATTGCTTTATGAAGTTCATCCACGCCCCAGGTTTGGGAAATATTTTATAAACTGATGGAACCCAAGAAAGAACCAAAAGAGGCAAGGACATTCCAAAACCTAAAAATCCAAAAATGAGCAAAGCTACTGATATTGGTTGTGTAATCGCAAAACCTAAAGCAGGTCCCATAAAAGGCGCTGTGCAGGGGCTAGCAACAGTAGTTGCAAGAACTCCGGTCATGAACGAGGATCGATAGCTTGTGCCCTCTGTGCTACTTTGACCTAAAAACATAAGGCGAGAACCTATCTCAATGAAGCCTGCAAAGGAAATGGCCATTATGAAAAACAAAAAAACTAAGCTAGTTACGAAAATGGGCGATTGTAATTGAAACCCCCACCCAATGGCCTCCCCGCTAGCTCGAAGCAGGAGCATAATGCTGGCTATAAAAACAAAACTTAGGATAACGCCGAAACTGTAAACAAAACCGTGTGCTTTGCTCAATCTAGAGGAATCTTGATTTTTCAATAACTCAAATGCTTTTATGGAAAGGACGGGGAATACACATGGCATTAGGTTCAGGAGTATACCTCCAAGAACTGCGATGAGTATGGTGAAGACTACTGAATTTGATGCTGACGACGTGGCAACTTCATTAATCTTTGGGACATGTGGAGTTGAAGTTCCTGTCTCGATATTTACTTCAAATTGTGCGCTTTTAGGGGGGTAGCACAGTCCGGCATTAGCACACCCTTGCCAGTGGACTTCTACGACCTGGGTTTTTACTTCCTCTAATAAAGACACGCTTATTGATACTTCGTTATAGTAAACTGTAAGTTCTTTTTCAAAGTAGTCATCCCATTTCACTATTCCAATTGGAAACTGTATGTCTTCTTCAAAGTCACCTGCTTTATTGAACTTAAAACCATTTTGATAAAGATAATAGTCGGGTGCTATTGACCAATCGAAAACAATTTTATTCTCCTCAATCCTATGGGACAGAATGAAAGCTCTTTCCACCGGTAAAAACTTACTTTCTAAACCCTTTCGAGTTCCTTTGTTTAGGTTGCCCCCATCAAATTGTGCCAAACTGAGATCAGGCGCTAAGATCAGGACACTTAAAGTTAGCAAGATTGATTTTAAAGATAAATTATAAAGCCCTAGAATATTGATAGTGGCGTGTCTCCTCACAGTAAACCAATTAATGATTTTCCAAGATCCGGATTTTTAAAAGTCTATTGTTGGATATCTATGATCTCCGAATAATTCACTTCATTGGCAGAATACGATAACACTGTGTTACGGGACGAAAGTATTGCTGGGTTGTTTTGTGTAGTCAACTGAAGTTAAAACACGAACACCCAATTTATAATATCTTTGTGGTATCGGTACTTTGTCAATAACAATACTTATTTGAATCCTAATTATGTTTTTATTACCGTTTTCTTTATATTCGATGACGACAACAGTTAATATCTTTGAGATATTAACTGTTGTCGCCGCTCTTAAACCAATATCTTTACTAAAGTAAAGGGCTACTAGTGCCAAAGTTTTGGTCAAAGTACTTTGAATGGTTAGTGGGCAGTTTGACCGTTGTCTCAAAAGAGGTTCAAAATGGTAGCAGACTTTTACAATCAAGCTTTTTTTATGGACTGAAGAAATGTTGCAGGTCGAAGACAATTTTTTGTTTCGGGCTTAGAGTGTTACGTACTTGCCTTTAAATGACGGGTTCATTTTTTTCGGGGTAAATAAGAGCGGTGTTCGCATTATAAAGTGCGATTTTATATTGATAACTTAGGAGAACGGCATGATAAATGTTGTTTCGCTGCGACAGTTCAATTGTGGTGAACGAAAATGAATTTTTTTCGAGAAACCTTAACGAGGTGTCATCGTGTGTTGAAACGCGTACGGGCCACAGATGAAATACCAACGTTCATAAATCCTGCCGGATTTGTAGGGGTTTTAGTGTTTTTTATGCTGGTTTTTTTCTCATTTCGATGGAGTAGTGAACCTAACTTAATCGAAATGAGTTACGACGAAAGTGAGGGTATAAGAGGCAACAGGATTTTAGCTACCCTTACCGAAGTGGTGGATGTATTACTAAAAAAACCCGGAGGTTATTTGAGCAATGATGTTCTTCCTCCTGGCGTTTGGCTTGACAATATCCCTAGTTGGGAATTTGGTGTATTGGTTCAAGTGAGAGATTTATCTAAGGCTTTGCGTGAGTCTTTCAGTCGGTCACAGTCTCAATCTAGTGAGGATCCTGATCTTTCATTCGCGGAGCCACGTTTCAATGTTGACCATCTAAGCTGGGCAGTACCATGGCCTGAAAGTGAATATGCTGAGGGACAAGAGTTTCTAATGAGTTTTATGAAGCGCTTGAATGGTAAGAGATCACCTGCAGCGGAATTTTTTCCCCGAGCAGATAATCTTCGCTACTGGTTGTTAACGGTAGAGACTCGGCTTGGAAGCATATCACAGAGATTATCGTCGAGCGTCGGAAAGCACCGCATTGCGGGGTTACCAGATAAAGACACAACCTCAGAAAATGCGCGCCTCCATGTGAGAACTCCTTGGTTATTGATCGATAACGTTTTTTATGAAGCGAGGGGGACGGCCTGGGCACTAGTCCATTTCCTTAAAGCAATTAATATTGACTTCGGTGATATTTTAGAGAAAAAGCAGGCTAAAGCTAGTTTGCAACAGATTATTTATGAATTAGAAAGTAGCCTTCAAATCATCCACGCCCCAATTATTCTGAATGGAAGTGGTTATGGAATTTTTGCGAACCACTCTTTGGTAATGGCCTCTTACATAAGTCGAGCTAACGCAGCATTAATTGATCTGAGGGAACTATTATCTCAGGGTTAGCAAGAATCTGAATTACAACAACAACTTTGAGGTGTTGTCTCGTTTAATATGAGTAGTGATTTGATTTGGCGAAGCAATTAACACTATGTCCGGACTATTATTAGCGAAAATACCATTCGTAACAACTCCTGAAATTTGATTAATTTCAGCTTCTAAAGCGCTTGGACTTTCAATTGGCCATAACCCATGAGCATCGATTATGTGATTACCGTTGTCTGTTACAAACTCTCGACGCCACCTCGGATTAGCGCCTAAACGAATTAACTCCCGGGCGACTTTATTTCTAGCAATTGGAATGACCTCTATTGGAAGCGGGAATTTACCAAGGCTCTTAACCCGTTTAGAGTCGTCTGCGATACAAAGGAATTCTCGAGCCATAGAAGAAATAATTTTTTCCCATGTAAGTGCTCCTCCGCCTCCCTTAATAAGTTCTAGGTCGCTATTAATTTCATCAGCACCATCAACATAGACTCCTAATTCTGATACATCGTTGGGGTCGAGTACTTTAATGCCGTTAGTTCGAAGCCGGTCCTCAGATATTTTAGAGCTTGCCACAGTTCCAAGGAAGTTGTGATGACAATCGGCGAGTAAATCAATAAAAAAATTGGCTGTGGTACCCGTCCCGATTCCAATAATGCTCGATTTACAAACACGACTCAAAGTTAACTCTATCGCTGCCTTTGCCGCAGCTTTCTTTAGTGTATCTTGGCTACTCATGAGCAAATATTACTCGTATTCCACTGATACTAGAATACTACATGACTTTCTACGGGGTACAGTAGCGATTATTTTGGCTGGATGGAGTAATAATTGAGTTACACTTAACATGATTATATTTCTGAGGGTTATAACAACATGTTGTTTGATTATGTGAGGGCTATACATAATGCTGAGATATATGATCTGGCATTGGAGACGCCTGTGTCTTCAGCACAGATTTTATCGCATCGTTTGGGTAATAAAATTTTACTCAAGCGTGAAGACCTTCAACCCGTTTTTTCTTTCAAAGTGAGAGGCGCCTATAATAAATTAAAGAACCTCACTCGAGAGCAAATGTCGAGAGGCGTAATTGCCGCATCTGCGGGGAATCATGCTCAAGGCGTCGCTATTGCGGCTAAAAAATTGAAAATTCATGCCACCATAGTAATGCCAGTTACTACTCCTCGAATCAAGGTAGATGCAGTACAAGCTTATGGAGCGGACGTTGTTCTTTATGGAGATGACTATAATTCTGCGGCAGCGCATGCGGATCAGATTGCAGAAAAAGAAAAATCTATTTTTGTTCATCCTTTTGATGATCGCGATGTTATTGTGGGCCAAGGCACCATTGGAATGGAGATACATCGACAGATAGCTCAACCTCTAGATGCGATTTTTATCGCTGTTGGTGGTGGCGGATTATGCTCGGGGATAGCGGCATATTTTTCTGCGGTTAGACCGGAAACCAAAATCATTGCAGTTGAGTCTGATGATGCAGCCTGTCTAGCTGCTGCTATTGAGGCTGGCCGGCCGGTGCGCTTGCCAGAAGTTGGCATTTTTGCTGACGGTACTGCCGTAGCTGAAATTGGTAGCTACACATGGAATATCCTCAAAGACCTTGTGCATGAGGCAATTACTGTGACAACTGATGAGATCTGCGCCGCAATAAAAGATACTTTTAATGATACTCGTGCTATTTGCGAGCCCTCAGGAGCCATCGGCCTGGCAGGACTAAAAAAATATATTTTAGAGAAAGGTGTTGTGGATAAAACTTTGCTCGCTGTGCAGTGTGGAGCGAATATTGATTTCGACCGCCTTCGATATATTTCGGAAAGAACCCAAACAGGCGAGAAAAGGGAGGCCATTCTTGCGGTAACCATTAGGGAGGAACCTGGCAGTTTCAAAAATTTCTGTAAATCATTAAAACTGCGCAATATTACTGAGTTTAATTATCGATATAGTAGCAGTGAAGCAGCGCAAATTTTTGTCGGTGTTCAAGTCTCAGGTGACGCAGACCGGCTTGAACTTATAAAGGATTTAATATCACAGAAGTATTGTGTTGAAGATATGACTGATAATGAGATGGCTAAACTACATATAAGACACATGGTTGGTGGTAGAGCGCCAAAGGTATCCGAAGAGCAAGTGTATCGATTTGACTTTCCTGAACGTCCCGGAGCACTACTTAACTTCCTGAAAATACTGGGAGATCGTTGGAATATTTCATTGTTTCATTACAGGAATCATGGCGCTGCATTTGGCAGAGTTTTGGTAGCTTTGCAGGCATTGGATAATCAAAGAGACGAAATTATAGTGTTTCTCGATAGTTTGAAATACCGTTATGTTATTGAAACACAGAATAATTGTTATAAGCTATTTTTAGGTAATCTGGACTGACTAAACTTTAGCACTCTTCAATTAGTCTCAATTCCTACCAAGTTACCAACTTCTCTGATTTGTACAGCATCAATGCCTTTGCCAGCTAATGTATCAGAAATAACAACGATTCTTTGATTTGAAGAAAATATGCCGCTTAAGAGCATTATTTGTGCGGCTTTAGCAAGTGTTGTCTCAGGATTTTCGTCAAACTCTATCAAGTAACTCAGTACATTTCGATTTAACACTAATTGACGAGCGATTCTATTATCGTTAGTGAACGCACAAATTATNGGCTTTTGTGGATGACAGTTTGTGACCCAATTGACCATTCGTCCCCGACGAGTTGGAACAAGAATTGCTGCCGCTTGGATCGATTCCGCTAAATGCACAGCTGCATGCGCTACATGTTGTTTTTCGTTTTCAAGAATCAGTTTATCTGTAAAACATAGCCCCCGACTACTTTCTGTCGAGCACGCAATTTTATTCAGAATTTCAACACAACGTATAGGAAATTTGCCAACAGTTGTTTCTCCAGATAGCATTATGGCATCTGCTTCCTCGTAAACTGCGTTGGCTACATCAGTAACTTCGGCTCGTGTGGGGATAGGCTTTTCAATCATTGACTCAAGCATATGTGTTGCTACAATCACACGCTTGCCCATTTCTGCACAAGTGCGAATAATTCGACGTTGAATTCGAGGAAGCACTTCAAGCCTTATTTCTGCGCCAAGATCGCCTCTCGCAACCATTATCCCGTCAGCATTCTTGGCGATTTCTACCAGATTTGTGATGCCCTCTTGATCCTCGAGTTTTGCTATAACTTTTATGTCCTTCGATTTATCACCCAAAAGTGATCGAAGTTCGGTAACGTCACTTGCCCTTCGAACAAATGATAATGCAATAAAATCGATATTTTGGCTTATTGCAAATTCGATGTCGCGTCGATCTTTGTCAGTAATTGCGGGAAGATTTATGCGAATTCCCGGAAGGTTTACATGACGCTTGCTCTTGAGTAGCCCGCCATCAATAACCTCACAACGCATTGATCTTGTCTCTTTGCTCAGCACTTTCAGATTTATCAATCCGTTGTCAACAGTAATAACGTCCCCTATGTTCATATCCTTAACTAAATCCTCATAGTCAACGAGAATGGACGTCGACTCAACGTCTTCGCTACCACGAACAACAATAGATATTACATCTCCCGTTTTGAGATGTAGGTCATTATTGCGGTCTCCTGTTCGGATTTCGGGGCCTTGGGTATCGAGCATTACCGCGATTGGCTGTTCGAGAGTTGTGTTTAGTTCTCGGATTGATTTTATCACCTTTGCATGTGACTCGTGGTTGCCATGGGACATGTTAAGCCTCGCAATATTCATTCCTGCTTTGGCTAGTTTCTTGAGCATGCCTCTGGAGTGAGAGACTGGCCCGATGGTACATACTATTTTTGTTTTACGCATATAACTTCTGATCCGGTGATCACCATGTGCAGACTTATATCCCAAGGTTCAGCGTCAATATGTTTGCATTCTTGACAACTGTGAGCTATTCCAAGCAAAACTGGACCATCATCGCTTTTTGCTGGACAGTTTGCTAGAGCTCTGTCGTAAAAACCACCTCCCATTCCGAGTCGATTACCCAGGCGATCAAATCCAACGAGCGGTAAGAGAATTAGATGCATATCTTCTGCTTTCAAAATTTGGTTTGCGGAGTTGATAGGCTCTAAAATACCGTATTGATTTAAACATAAAGAACTATTTTTATCGTAGCGACTGAATCCAAGGGACTTTTCATTGATCTTTAAAACAGGCATAAACCATTGTTTGTAATGGTTCATTTCTTGGTTTATTACGCTTTGTAAGTTTACTTCACCGTCGCGAGCGAAGTATGCCGCGATTCGTTGAGACTTTTGGAAAATTGTTTGTTTCGAAAGAATTTTTGCAACATTTGAGGCGGTTTTGGCCTGGCAACTGGGGGACAGAGCCATACGTTTAGCGCGTAAATTCTTGCGCCTATTGATTAATGTCAAAANNNTNTTCCNCNNATTCAAGACCCAGAGTGCCGCTGCCGACGTGGCCTTGAACCGAAAGGTTCAAGTCGGCGACCCTTGCATCGCATCAGGCTTTCCGACGCACGGAATTGCTCAACAGCTTTGACAAAGAGAAGCCATAGCATAATTATCGGCTCAGGGACTTCTCGGCTGGCGCGCACTCCAGGACTACTAGTGTATCAGAGCTACTAAAAAAACATCTACGTTGAGGTATTAAAATCAAAGAGTATCGATTCTAGCTTACTATCAACTGATGCTAATCTTTGCGACGCTTCAGCATTTAGCTCGGCAGAGTCCCGAGTTCGAATTAAATCGTGGCTTAAATTTAGCGCTGCCATTACAGCTATGCGTTCTAGACCAATTATGTTGGAACGATTTCGGATCTCTTCCATTTTTTCATTCAATAATTTAGCAGAGGCTTCCAAGGCCTCACGTTCCTTTGGAAGACAGTTGACCTGATAGTCTTTGTCTAAAATTCTCACCTTCAACGAAATATTTTCCATTATTGCTCGGTACTCATATTTTTTAAGCGATTGATCATTGTTTGTATCTTCTGCCTAGCTAATTCGTTTTTCTCTAATAGCTGTCCTCTTTCTCCAACCAGACCGGCCTCGCGTTCTCGCAATAGCTTATTTTCAACTTTAAGTTTTTGGCATAATTCTATTAATCTGTCTAATTTTTCCTCAAAATTTTCAGGTGTGTTCATAGCACTGCCCAATTATAAAAACTGTCTACAATTNTCTTCACTATATTCATTGCAATCATTATGGTCAATTATTTGCTCACGATAAACTATCGTGCTATGAAAATCTCTGAGTGATATCATCCTTGTCATGGTTTATTCTTTTAATACGATATCCTTTAATAGTCTTGAAACTTTATTCCTCGATTTAAATTTAAATGTTACGCCTAGCATGTTCCATGGTTTTGTAAGTGGGGNATTAATTAGAGGGAGGATTGATGAGTCGCAAGTTTTTCGAAAATTGGAAGAGTGGCTACTTTTTTCGTCAGAGCAAGGAGATATTTTAGAAAACTCTCTTCATGGATATAAGAATATTATAGAAAGTGATTTGAGAGACTTTAATAATGGTTTTTATCCTCTTTTACCTAGCGAGGAGTCATCTCTAGATGTTAGATTAATTGCAATAACGGAGTGGTGCAGGCATTTTTTATCGGGACTTGCTGAAGTTTGGATCGGAAAATTTGACACGACTGAGGATACGATTGAAGCTTTGAAGGATCTCACTGAGGTTGCAAATGTCTCGTTAGACGCAGAGTTTGAATACGAGAGTGACTTCGAATACATTCTTGAACATGTTCGAATCTTGGTTCAAGTTATATACTCTGACCTGCACCAGAGCGATTAAGATACTCGGTCATGACGATTTTTTTATGGAAGTAGTGGTTATAGTGTGATTACGAAAAAAGAATATGCAAGTCGACGGTCATGTTTCATTAATATGATGGAGCCAAATAGCATCGCGATTGTGGCGAGTGCCCCGATGCGGATACGCTCAAAGGATACCTTTTTTCCCTATAAGCAGGACACTACGTTTAGTTATTTGAGCGGATTTCCTGAATCGAAATCTGTTTTGGTGCTCATACCCGATAGAAAACAAGGCCAATTCATTTTATTTTGTCAGGAAAAGGATCGAATGCGTGAAATTTGGGATGGCTCCCTTCATGGACCTGAGGGTGCTTGCGATCATTTTGAGGCGGATGACGCGTTTCCTATTACCGACATTGACGATATTTTGCCTGGAATGTTAGAAGGACGCGATCGAGTTTATTATGGAATTGGTAAGGATACTGAATTTGATAATCGGTTGATGGGGTGGGTCAACGAAATTAGGTCCCGACGGCGAAAAGGAGCAATTCCACCAGGCGAATTTATTGATATTGACCACTTTGTCAACGAGATGCGGCTTATAAAAACTTCTACGGAGCTAAGACTGATGAAGAATGCCGCCGCGATTTCGGCCAGTGCTCATAGGCGTGCCATGCGGGTCACTCGACCAGGAATGTATGAGTATCAATTACAGGCTGAAATTGAACATGAATTTCTTTATCAGGGAGCGTCGTGTCCTGCTTATACTACAATTGTCGGCGGTGGAAAGAATTCTTGCGTCCTGCATTATATAAAAAACCAAGATTTACTGGTGGATGGAGATTTGGTGCTGGTTGATGCTGGATGTGAATATAGTGATTATTGCGCTGACATTACGCGAACATTTCCGGTGAATGGCCAGTTTACCGGACCGCAAGCATCAATCTATGACATTGTTTTAGAGGCTCAGACTGAGGCCATTAAATCAATAGCTCCGGGAAAATCATATAACACAGCGAATGACGTGACTATCAAAACNATTACGCAAGGTTTAGTCGATTTGGGAATTCTTTCCGGAGACATTGATGATTTAGTTGAGAGTGGTTTGTATCGAGATTTTTATATGCATCAATCTGGTCATTGGTTAGGAATGGATGTGCACGATGTGGGAGATTACAGATTAGACCAGATTTGGCGAGATTATGAGGCGGGTATGGTAGTGACCGTTGAGCCAGGAATATACATCTCTCCAGATAACTTGAAAGTAGAGGAAAAATGGAGAGGTATTGCAGTGCGTATTGAAGATAATGTAGTTTTGACGCGAAACGGTTGCGAGCAATTGACCGAAAATGTTCCTAAGTGCCGCGTTGAAATAGAGAAATTAATGAATTGCTTATAATGTCTGGTGCGGTTTAATGCGACGCGACGACGCTTTTGATGTGGTGATTGTGGGTGCTGGCTTGGTTGGGGTCAGCTTTGCCCTCATGTTGATAAAAAAAGAGCCAAATTTAAGTATTTTGGTATTAGAGTCAAATAAACTAATCTCAACTGGCAAAACAGCTGTCACTGATTCGGACCCTAGAGGCATTGCTTTATCTAAAGATAGTAAAAACATATTCTATACCTCGGGTCTGTGGGCTGCATTGGAGAAGTCTGCGGAACCAATTGAATCCATTCATGTGAGCGATAAAGGACATCTAGGAATAACGCGTTTAAATCGGTCTCCTGATGATAAAGATCCGTTGGGATATGTTGTCGAGGGTGGATTGCTGAGCGAAAGCTTAAGAAAAGAAGTATCTCGTACCGAGATTCAAATTCGTTACTCTACCGAGATTACAGATGCGTTGATAGAGAAGGATCAAGTTAAACTTTTTACGAATAAATCAAACACAGTTATTACCGCGAAACTCTTTGTGGTAGCTAATGGTGCTTATTCTAAAATAGCTTCAAAACTTGGTTTTTGTATGAAATCAAGAGACCTTGGTCAAAAAGCCATCGTTGCGAGTGTCACCCTTGATCGGCAACATAGGGGAATCGCTTACGAGCGTTTTACACCATCCGGAGTGATTGCTATGTTGCCACTCTCAGCAAGTCTGAGTCAATCTAAAGCCACGCTTATCTGGACGCAACCATTAGAATCTGCGTTACGATTAGAGCGAGCAACGAATGTCTCGTTTTTAGATGAATTGCAAGCGCAGTTTGGTTATCGTAATGGCATATTCACAGATATCAGCGCACGGGCCAGCTTTGCGCTAACAACTAGTTTTGCGGAAGAAATGATTCGCGCGAGGTTAGTGTTGCTGGGGAATGCCGCTCATAATTTGCACCCTGTAGCGGGTCAAGGCTTGAATTTGTCATTAAGAGACGCTGTAAGACTTGCTGACGCGGTAGCTCGTGCATTCAACGCCAATACAGACTTTGGCAGTGTCTCTGTGCTGGATCAATACCGCAAAGATCGATTACTTGAGCAGCAACTTATCGCTGCGTTTACGGAAAATCTTCCAGCATTATTTTCATCTCAGAAACTGATTATCAAGTTNGGTCGTAATATTGGGTTGCTTAGTTTGGATCTACTACCTTTTTTGCGTGAGAAATTCCTTTATTTCGGGACAAATGGAAGGGCGTTCTGAACGTTAATCAGATGTGTTTCAGGTTGGGAACAACCATAGNAAGAGCTTTTTGATCGGACACATTTTTGGTAACTCTTTGGCTTTTTATTCATTGACTCAATGAGATTAGCTTGAATTGTTTATTTTTATTTAGTGTGTGAACCCGCGAAAAATTATTCCTGGCGATAAGCTCAAGTGGAATACACACATCAACCACAAAGAGTGCTTTCCCAGTTTTTGTCAGAAGATGCCGAGTATTAACTAAAAATTTTTTAATTAATGCNAAATCGACCTTAAAGCCTGCATGGATCGGTGGGTTGCATAAAATAGTGTCGAATTTTTCTGAAATCTTTTGTCCCGCGTCTGTAGCAAATACATTTGCTACTTGAAGGCCATAGTGGTCGAAGTTAAGTTTACATGCAACGATTGCGGTGGCGTTGTTATCCGTTGCGAAAATGTTTAGAAAATTAAATCGCCTTGCTTCGCACGCCAAGTAACCATAGCCGCACCCAAGATCGAGAAGAGTATTCGGTAAGAAATCATAAGTCTCAAAAAAGCAATCTAAATGATCACACAAAAATTTACTTCCTCGATCAATTTTGTTCCAGCCAAAAATCCCAGGTTTACTAAAAAATAGACTTTCGTCTGTATGGATTATTTTTCTCATATAAGAGTAATCGTCTCTTTGGACTTCGTTCTTGACCATGCCCCTGGAAGCGATTGATGCCACATAATCGATGCCAAATTTTTGTAGTTGCGGGGTATAACATAGAAGCTCTTGAGAGAACTTAACGTAGGTTTTAATCCCCTCTTTCTTTTGTCCGGCAATTAGCAAGGAAGCTCCTTTCTTCAGCAATCGTTTTGCGTTATTGATCGTATGTTTTGTTACTGCTTTTTCTTTTGAAACGCGAAAAATTAAGTGATCCAGGCTGTTTTCTGGTAATTGTGCGAAATCAAAGTCGCAAAATAAACATTCAATTCCTGAGTTATTTACTTTATCTGCTATATCGAGTCGGTTACTAAAAACTCGAAGATAGGTCTGCTCAGGTATTCTGATTGAGTGCCAATCGATCTGTTGCCAATTTTCATCTGCCACTATTATTATTTCACCTCTTAAAGAGGGCAGTCTATCGAGCAAGAGTTGGACGCACTTGTCCATTTAAGAAAGTCTCAGTAGCTTTTCGGACCAACATTCTACCCACATATTTATGTGTGGAAAAACACAATTATGTGGGGTTAGTTTTTCGTTTAACTCGGTTAAACATTTTTCACTTAAATTAATTTATGTGGATTTAGAAAGTAAATGTGCAGCTTCTCTCGCAAAATAAGTAAGTATTCCAGTAGCGCCGGCACGCTTAAATGTTGTTAAAGATTCTAAAATTATTTGTTCTCGTGGCAACCAATTGTTGTCGAAGGCTGCACAATGCATGGCATATTCGCCGCTAACTTGAAACGCAAAAGTAGGTACTGCAAATTCATCAACAACACTTTTTAGAACGTCAAGATAAGGCATTCCTGGTTTGATAAGTAACATATCCGCGCCCTCTGAAAGATCTAAAGAGCATTCGTGAAGAGCTTCTTTGACATTTCTAAAATCCAATTGATAGGTGCTTTTATCAATAATGCTTCGGCTTGTGGCGGAGCCAATTGCATCTCTGAACGGACCATAGTAACCAGAAGCATACTTAGCTGCATAGGCCATGATTTTAGTATTTTCAAATCCTGCCTCCTCTAATTTTTCTCGAATGATTCCAATTCGACCATCCATCATATCTGACGGGGCAACAATATCTGCTCCTGCATATGCGAGTGAGAGAGCTTGTTTAACTAAAATTTCGTTTGTAGCGTCGTTTAAAACGTAGCCGCTACACTCGTTTATGATACCGTCATGACCATGGACGGTGTAAGGATCCAGAGCGACATCTGCTATAATTCCAATCATCGGTGCGTTAACTTTTAACTCACGAATTGCGGTCTGAATAAGCCCATTGTCATTATATGATTCCTCTGCCGTGCCGGTTTTCAGTGATTTTGGAATCACAGGGAACAAGGCAACGGTTGAAATACCAAGAGACTCTGCTTCTACCACCTCTTTTAGCAAAAGATCAATTGATAATCTCTTAATTCCAGGCATAGATTTTACGGGTTGGCATTGATTCACGCCGTCAATTACAAAAAGAGGCAAAATAAGATCATGCACACTAATTTCAGTTTCGGCGACTAAGTTTCGTATCGAAGGAGAGGAGCGTAACCTTCTCATCCTTGAATATGGAAAGGAGCCGCGATGGAGTGCTTTTCTCATTAATTTTGCTTCCTCTTTAACTCTGGTGCGGCGTTCCGATTACGCTTTCTAACGTTTCAGAAACATACAGATCTTTGTCGGCACTTTTTTGGACTATGGTTGGAAAAAGCTAGTCACTTAGAGCTTGGTAAATACTCTTTCCGCAGCATCCAATGTATAGTTTATGTCATGCTCACTATGAGCAGAAGACATAAAGCCGGCCTCAAAAGACGCTGGGGCAAGGTATACACCTTCCGCAAGCATACCATGAAAAAATTTCGCGAAGCGGTTTGTGTCACAGCGCATGACTTGTTTATAGTTGGTTATTTTTCTCTCGTGCGAAAAGAAGATACCCCACATTGTTCCGACATGGTTACTAGTCATTGGAATATTAGCATCACGCGCGCGATCAACTATGCCATTGACAAGTTTTGTGGTTAGATCAGACACTGGTTTAAAGAAATTCGGTTCAGATACAAGTTTGAGGGTTGCCAAGCCTGAGGCCATGGCGACTGGATTTCCCGCTAGTGTGCCGGCTTGATAGATTGGGCCGATAGGCGCTATTTGCTCCATAACTTTTCTGCTACCTCCAAACGCTCCTACGGGCAATCCACCTCCTATAACTTTTCCAAGACAAATAATATCTGGTTGTATTCCATACTGCCCAATGGCGCCAATCGGATTTATTCGGAAACCGGTCATCACTTCATCAAATATCAAAAGTGCACCTGTGGCGCTACAACATTCTCGTAATGCATTCAGAAAACCAGATATTGGGGGTACGCAATTCATATTACCTACCACAGGTTCAACAATGATAGCTGCAACTTCGGAACCAATATGCTCCATTACTTGTTGCACTTGATTTATATCGTTATAATTCAATGTAATAGTCTGGTTAGCTAGGCATTCCGGGACACCGGGGGAGCTAGGCACACCAAGTGTCAATGCACCAGATCCCGCCTTTACAAGCAAAGAATCCGAATGCCCATGATAACAACCTTCAAACTTAATAATCTTATCCCGACCGGTGAATCCTCGGGCTAAACGAACTGCACTCATGGTCGCTTCTGTGCCGGAGTTAACCATTCTTATCATATCTATACCGGGTAGAAGACTACAAATATGATCTGCTAGGTTTACCTCCAAGGCAGTGGGAGCCCCGAATGTGGTTGCTCGATCAAGCTGCCTCCTGATTGCATCAAGCACAACAGGATGACCATGACCAAGTATCATAGGACCCCAAGAGAGGACAAAATCTATGTAACGCCTTCCGTCTTCGTCAAACATGTATGCGCCTCTTGCGCTTTTAAAGAAAACGGGCGTCCCACCAACCGCGTTAAATGCTCTCACTGGGGAGTTTACGCCACCTGGAATATGTTTTTTTGCATCTTCAAAAAGTTGCAACGATCGGCTTATTTTCTTACTCATAATAAAAGTTTTGAAAGGTTGCTTGAATTTAATCGATCAAAGAAAAAGCTCTTTTTTTCATTTGCCAAATACGTTTTTCGTTGGACCTTAGATTTTGCCGATATAAGGATTATTAAAATCATTTTCCAAAAGTGAAGATACCATGGGTTAACTGGACTATTGAAGTGGCCTTATCACTACCAAAATAACTATTGAGACCAAAAAAAGAACCGGAATTTCGTTGAATATTCTAAAATATATATGTGATTTAAAGTTAGAATCTGCTCTGAAAACGAGAATGTATTTGAGACACATCAAATGATAAATCACTACTAAAGCAACTGCCAGCAATTTTAATTCAAACCAAGTTTGACTCAAGTAGTACGTTGGCGACATTGAAAATAACAATAAACCAAACAACATTGTTGCTACCATGGATGGATTTGCTATGCCATGATAGAGTTTCGATTGCATTATTTTAAAACGTTCGACACTTATCTCATCGCGCGCGAGTGCGTGATAAACAAATAATCGAGGGAGGTAAAAGAGTGCAGCGAACCAAGTGGTCATTGATATTATGTGAAAAGCTTTGGCCCAATCGTACATTTTAATAGCTCTTAAAAAAGTAAAAAGTTTGCTGCTTTTGCCTATAATAAGCCAATGTCAAAACAACAACGCTCCTGATGAGATATCATAACCTTAGCAATCGAATTTTAATATTTAAAGAGGAGATTTAGTTTGATCGATGTAGGTGTCGTTGGAGCCTCAGGATATACAGGCGTTGAGCTTTTGAGATGGTTGGCATCTCATCCTCATGTAAAGATAGCGGTCGCTACTTCGCGCAGTCATGTGGATGTAAAGATAGATAGAGTCTTTCCAAATTTATCTGGGATAGTAGACATTTGTTACTCGACTCTTGACATAAGCCAACTGAAACAATGCGATGTTGTTTTTTTCGCGACCCCTCATGGAGTGTCGCAGACTCTAGTTCCGGATCTATTGAATGCGGGTATTAAAGTAATCGATCTATCTGCAGATTTCCGAATTCGAGATGTCGCTGTTTGGGAAAATTGGTATGGACTTGAACATAGGGCGCCAGATCTTATTCCCTTAGCTGTGTATGGGTTGCCCGAATTTAACAGTGAGCGGATTCGGGAGGCTAATTTAATTGCTTGCCCTGGTTGTTATCCTACAAGTATCCAATTAGGGCTTTTACCTTTACTTCGCTGTCGATATTCGGATACAAGTGATATTGTTGTTAATGCCTCTTCTGGTGTGAGTGGAGCAGGTCGTACAGCAAAAGTCGCTAATATTTATTCGGAAGTAGGGGATAATTACAAGGCTTATGGAGTTGATGGACATAGACATCATCCAGAGGTAGTTCAGGGCCTAAATGACATCTCAGGGTGTTCAGTGGGCGTAACATTTGTTCCTCACTTACTACCCATAAATCGTGGCATTCATGCGACGATCTTTATAAATCTAACAGATTTACACTTGAACTTAGATAATCTCTACGCGAGTGCTTTTGTAGATAAACCTTTCGTATCCATACTACCATCGGGAGAGTATCCGCAGACCCGAAATGTCAGGGGGACAAATCTCTGCCAAATTGGCCTTCATAGACCGTTCGGAGGTAGCAAAGCGATTATCCTTGTAGTGTTAGATAACTTAGTAAAAGGCGCGTCAGGACAAGCGATTCAGTGTATGAATTTAATGTTTGACTTGCCAGAGACGTGTGGTTTGAAAAGCACTGCTTCGGTCCCATAATGCAAGAACGGAAGTCAATCGTAGTTACATACAGGCCAAAGCATAAGATTATTCTGGCATTGTTAGTGTCTTTGTCGATAATTCTTTCTTTTTTGTCAGGGCGTCACTGGGGGGCTTATGAGGCCTCACAGCTCAATGCTCAGAAATTGGATTTAGATGAACGGCTACAGACTTTACAGGTCGAGTTAGTGAACTATGAGGAACAACTAAGTCTCATGAAATTAAGTGCTGAGGTTGACAATGTGGCTTTGGAAAGTGCTCGGCAGCAAATGGTGATTCTGCAACGACAAATATACTCGCGAAATGAGGATCTGAAGTTGTATCGAGATTTATTACAGGATAATGATAGTCCAAGCGGAGTGTCTATTGGCGATTTTAGTCTTACTCTTTTAGATGATGAGAGAGTAAAATATCGATGGGTTGTGCGTCAAAAACAAAACGAAGTCAAGCGCCTTAGTTTATTTGCCGATATTAATTTGGAGGGTAAGCAAGATCGAAGTGCGAAAACTTATAGGCTCTCCGAGCTAGATCAGCAGATTGAAAAATGGCCTATAAAGATTGAGTTTAAGTATTTTTCGATACAGCAAGGTGTAATAGAATTGCCGGAAGGGTTCAAGCCTGATACCGTTACCATTAGCTTGCGCTATACGTGGGAAAAGCAGTTAATTTTAAAGCAAGAGTATGACTGGAAATATGAGGATTAAATTATGTTTGGCACCAAAGATAGTGCTGCGCCGCAAGGAGCAACAACTCTTATTGCGCCCGGAGCGCGTGTAGAAGGAGATCTTCATTTTTCTGGGTGTCTCGAAATAGAGGGTACAGTGATTGGTAATATTCGCTCTGAGGAAACAGGTGCTCGAGTACGCATTCTCAATGGTGGATTGTTAGAGGGTGAGATATGGGTAGGAGATGTAATCGTCAACGGACATGTCCGAGGGAATATACATGCTAGCAATTTGGTAAAGTTGGCGTCGAAGGCGGTGATAGAGGGAAACATTCACTATTCTTTGATTGAGGTTGAAAAGGGAGCAGAGGTAATGGGGAATTTTGTATTGGAGCAGGCGATTAATAATGTGAGTGCGTTCCCAAAAGACAATAGCGTGAGGGATGGTTAGAAAACAAATATAATGTTTTTAAAATTCATTTACTTTAAGGGGATGTAAACTTCAGATGTCGGATGTAAAGACTTTCACGCCACGCCTGGTGGATATTGCTCCAAATGCTATTGAAAAGCTGAAGTCTCTTAAGGTAGAGGAGCGCGACGATAGTTTGAAATTACGAATTTTCGTCACCGGTGGTGGATGTTCCGGACTGCAATATGGTTTCTCCTTTGATGGGTCGGCTGTTGAAGACGATACGCTCATAAGTCGTGATGGAGTGGATGTATTGATTGACTCGATGAGTTTGCCATACTTGATTGGGTCGACAGTCGATTATGAGCAAGGTTTAATGGGCTCAAGGTTTATGGTGGCAAATCCTAACGCTCAAACAACTTGTGGGTGTGGTTCTTCGTTTTCAATTTAGAGATAGTGTAATTGGTCTTGCTTTATTTACCTGACACTTCAACTTTTATTCGTATCATTAGGGAAGGTAGACGCCACCCAAAACGGTTGAATTGCTCGCTCCGGTCACACTGGGCAAGTTTCCAGGAAAAGAATTTATGCGGCGCATTGCAAGCCAAGCAAACGCTGCTGCCTCGACGTTGTCAGGGTGGATACCTAAATTTTCGGTGGTGTAAAGTTTCACACTTCCAACATTTTGTTTTAATGTTTTCATAAGCGCTTGGTTGCGCGCGCCGCCTCCGCAGACATATATTTCATCTATCGGGAACTTCAGACTTTCTATACAGCTGGTTATTGTATCTGCGGTAAACTTGCATAACGTTGCCTGAACATCTTGCGGAGCTGATAATGCATTATGGTTTCTGTTATCTTTTAACTGTTGTTCAAGCCATTTTAGATTAAATGACTCGCGGCCTGTGCTCTTGGGAGAGCTTTGCTTTAAGTATGGGTGTTTTTTGAGTTGACGCAATAAAGCCTTACAAATCGTTCCTCCAGCTCCCCAGTTCCCATTTTCATCAAAGGGATTCCCTTGGTGACGCAGACACCAACCGTCGAGTAGGACATTTCCGGGTCCAGTGTCAAATCCAATACATAATCTATCCGGTGAGAGGACGGTAATGTTAGCAATACCGCCAATATTTAGGATGATTCTGACCAATGAAGGATGAGAAAAAAAAATCTCATGGAAGGCTGGTGTGAGGGGGGCTCCTTGCCCTCCTAGAGCCATATCGGCTCTTCGGAAATCTGCAACGATGGGACAATTTGTGCGAGTAGCTATGGTATTTGGATCACCAATCTGAATTGAGAAGGGGATATTTGGTCCTCCAGGCGGAGAGTGTCTTATGGTTTGGCCATGACAACCGATCGCTATTATATTTTTAGGAGTTAACCTCAGCGCTGACATTAGAGATTTCGCAGCCTCAGCAAAAAGAACGCCCATTTGAATATCGGTCGAGCCAAAGAGCGCAATGCTTGAATCATTACTTTGACATAATTTGGCGAGCTGTTTCTTGATGATTTTAGGTATTTCATGCTTATGACTACCTAAACACTCTAACTTATCCTTTCCGAATTTAATTGCTACAGCATCTATGCTGTCCATACTGGTACCAGACATCAGCCCGATGAAATATTCAGATTGATTCATAGAAAGATCCGATTAATTAGCCTCAGGTACGTCTAGAGAGTCTGCTACAGAATATTGCGATGCTTGTTCGTAAATCGCCAATCGCACAAGAAGTGGTTTCGTTGTTAATTCAAACCTCTCTCTCTCCTCTGAATTGATAGGATCTGCCTTCGGTAATTCGACTGTTCGAGGGTTTTTGTGTACGCCATTTACTAAAAATTCATAGTGGAGATGCGGACCAGTTGAGTAGCCAGTTGAGCCTACAGTTCCTATTAACATGCGTTGTGAAACCGTTTGTCCCGTTTTTACTTTTCTCTCATGTAGATGTAAATATTTTGTCATATACGTTTGGCCATGCTGCAAAAACACAAAGTTACCGTTGGCATTACTAAAACCTGATGCGGAGACTTTGCCTTTCCCGACAGCATAAACAGGTGTTCCTCGAGGCGCTGCGTAGTCAACACCGCGATGTGCCTTTATTTTTTTATGAATTGGGTGTTTTCTTCTCAGATTAAATCCGGAAGTAATTCTAAAGATGTCCAAAGGGGTGCGCAAAAATGTTTTTCGCATGCTCAATCCCTCGGGAGAGTAATATAATGTTGAACCATCACTGTGTTGGTAGCGGATTGCTCGGTAGGTTTTGCCACGGTTAGTGAAGGACGCTGCAATGATGTCACCAGCGTCGAGTTTTTCCCCATCTAAATAGCGTTCTTCAAAAAGTAGTGAGAATTTATCGCCCTCGCGAATGTCAAAAACGAAGTCGATATCCCAGCCAAAAATATTAGCCATTTCCATAATAATGTTATCGGGTAGTTGGGCCCTCTTGGCAGAGTTGTAGAGAGAGTCGATAATTATACCTTTTCGAAATCCGAGAAGCACTTCGGCCTTTCGCTCTCGTTTTTCGGTCTGGTAACTCCCGTCGCGATAAGCATAGATGTATCGCATTAGTGGGGATTTTATATATTCAAGTTCAACAATTTGTTTTTTACTATTTACACCGATTCGAAATTTTTCTCCTGGGTATAGGTTTCCTAATATGTCTCCTCCTGGGGAGGCCGTCAGGTTATATATTTCGTTAGTTGGAATGCCCGCACGATCGAACAATGTGGATAAATTATCACCTTCACGAACATTGGTCGAGTGCCATCTTATTGGAGAAGTGATTGACAGCGGTAATTGGTTGTTTGTCACCTGAATGTCAGGGACAACTAATGGCGCAAACTTTAATTCGATTGATTCAACGACTTGACGTTTGTCAATTTTTTCCCCTAATGATAAGAATGTTAGTGCCAATGTACAAAATACAACGAGGCTAGCGGCAAAGAGATGTGGTTGAGGAAAATTGCGGACCAGCAATTGTAAGCGTTGTAAAGTTTCGGTTGAGAATTTAAATTTACTGGTAAAAGCCATTTTTCGTAGGAATTCATCATTACTTGTTCGATTCTATCTGAATAAATCTATGCATGCCAATCTGTTGCGAGATTTTTCAAATCATTTTTTAAGGAATTTTTTGTTTATAAATGGCATCGTTAGAAGTGGTGTATTTGTCAACCTCATGTTTAGGTTATACTTTTGACTATTATATACGAAATGATGAATATAGATGAAGATGACAGGCAAAGAATTTTTGGGGCACCTGAATGCACGCGGCTTGATCGAGCAAAAGACAGCGAATGAAGAACTTGAAATTCACCTTGATTCGTGCAGAGTTGTTTATTGCGGTTTTGATCCTACAGCGGATAGTCTACATATCGGTAGCTTGATACCCCTTTTGATGTTAAGACGTTTTCAGCTTGCGGGCCACCGCCCTATCATCCTTGTTGGCGGTTGCACAGGCTTGATTGGTGACCCAAGTTTCAAAACGGAAGAGCGTCAGCTTAATAGTCCCGATATGGTTTCTGCATGGGTTCAAAAGCTAAAAAAACAGCTTCATAAATTTTTGAATTTTGATACTGCAAATGAGGGTTCTGCAATCATTGTGGACAACCTCGCTTGGACGTCTGAACTTCCTGTGATTTCTTTTCTACGTGAGGTGGGCAAACATTTCTCTGTGAACACAATGCTGTCTCGCGAGTCGGTAAAAAAACGTCTCGCAAGAGAAGGATCAGGAATTTCATTCACTGAATTTTCATATGCTTTACTTCAAGGGTTGGATTTTGCCGAGTTGTATAGAAGATATGAATGTACTGTGCAAGTAGGTGGAAGCGATCAATGGGGTAACATTCTAGGTGGAATTGACTTAAGTCGACGACAATCTAATGCAAAATGTTTCGGTATAACTCTACCGTTGATTACAAAAACTGATGGGACTAAATTTGGAAAAACTGAGAAAGGAACAATTTGGTTAGATCCGTTTAAAACTTCTCCTTACAGTTTTTATCAATATTGGCTCGGTGTTTCTGATGCAGATGTTTATCGTTTTCTCAAATTTTTTACTTTTCTCTCTCTTGACAGAATTGCTGAGATAGAGGCATCTGATAATTTGTGTGAGGGTAAACCATTTGCTCAGAGCTTGTTGGCGAGTGAAGTTACTCGTCTTGTGCATGGCGAAGATGGATTATGCGTTGCGAAGCGTATTACCCAGTGTCTATTTAGTGGAAATGCATCAGATTTAAGTGAGCATGATTTTTTGCAGTTGGAAAAAGATGGGGTGGCGACCACTGTTCCACGGGATTATGATGATTTGCCACTCACAAAATTGTTGGTAAAAGTCGGTGTTGTCAAGTCGGGTAAAGAAGTAAAAGATGCGCTTATCAGAGGCTCGCTTTGCGTAAATGGAGTTGTGAAATCACCAAAAGATAATATGCGAGGCGCAGAGACGTTTTCAGCAGATAAGGCATATTTTGGACGATATTTTTTACTTCGTTTAGGCAAGAAAAAATTTCAACTATTTTGTTATCAAGACTGCGGATAAGGGCTGGTTAAGAATTATTTTTAGCGAACAGCTGTCCCCTTCAAATAACTTCCCCCGAAAAGTATGGAGTTTAGCGTTTCGGTGTGACTAATTTTTCATATGTGTTGAGATATCACCAATTATTAGGACTTGTATGTTTAGAAAGTTATTATGTTTGTCAAAGTATTAAGAGAATCTTTGAGAGAGCATCCCGTAATCTAAAACATACAGCCACTACAGTCTTTTAGGAAAAATAGCGAATTCAGTGATTGCTATGTTTAAGTATAATGTTCAATTAATTTTTATCAAAATAAGCGAGTTATTTGTGTTTTTGTAATTCAAAGGTTGACAAAGGCGTTCTCACATATAGAATATCGCGCCTAGCTTCTCGGAAGCTAATGATCTTTAAAAATTTAATCAAGCAATGAGTGTGGGCACTTGCCGTCGAAAATGGGACAAAAATTTTCGCAAGCAAGTGACTCATCGATTCATTAAGAAAAGGTAGTTCAGTTTTGTGATACTGAGATTTGAGTGGTGAAGCAAGCTTTCGCGTAACCACTCCCTCACCGTAAAATTGTGAGGTTTAAGATTAAACTGAAGAGTTTGATCATGGCTCAGATTGAACGCTGGCGGCAGGCCTAACACATGCAAGTCGAGCGCGAAAACACTTCGGTGTAATTAGAGCGGCGGACGGGTGAGTAATGCTTGGGAATCTGCCCAGTAGTGGGGGATAACGTGTGGAAACGCACGCTAATACCGCATACGTCTTACGAGAGAAAGCAGGGGATCTTCGGACCTTGCGCTATTGGATGAGCCCAAGTCAGATTAGCTTGTTGGTGGGGTAAAGGCCCACCAAGGCAACGATCTGTAGCTGGTCTGAGAGGATGATCAGCCACACTGGGACTGAGACACGGCCCAGACTCCTACGGGAGGCAGCA
>NZEU01000029.1 GCA_002689135.1 Porticoccaceae bacterium | reverse complement strand
CATAAAGCCACGGTGGGTCTCTTTGTCCATATAGCGTAAATCTGGTAGCATACCATTTCCCTTTGCACTAATTCCATGGCACGTCGAACAATTTCGACTGTATAGCATTTCACCGCGACCGATGTTCTTCTCATCGATGCTTGATTCATCCTCGACCGCTAAAATTGTCGCAAGGCTTTGATTTGATTGCTTTGGCCTTTGATTGGACTCACGTAGTCTGAATACTAGAAGCTTGTTATGATTTACTCGCTCATATTTTAGGTCGTCGCCCAGAGTAAGCATTACCGTCCCACCACCCCCTTGGGTAACGACGATGTATTGATTGCTGTTGATCGCATAGCTGATTGGTCCGGCTAAAATTGCACTATCTGATTTGTACTCCCAAAGCGGTTCTCCATCCTCCGCATCGTAGGCGGCAAATTTCCCCTCCTGCGTGCCTTGAAATACAATACCGCCAGCTGTGCTAAGCACTCCTCCATTTGATGGTTTGGGGAGCCTGACTCGCCATCTGCTGCTACCCTTGACTGGATCCCAAGCAACAAGTTCTCCATAAACCAGCGCATCTCTTGATGCTTTTGCTGTGACCCAGCTTTTTGCATCTCGTGCCTCGTATAGATCAACGCCTGTATTCCAGCGATTTATTTTGTATTCCACTTTTTTTAACTCGGAGAAATATCCGGGGATATTCTGCACCGGTATGTAGACGAGGCCTGTATTTGGGCTGAAGGACATCGGCTGCCAGTTATGAGCTCCGAACGGTGATGGCCATATATAACTACCACCATTATTTTGATAATCTGCGTACTCCGTCTCTACTGGTCTCCCTGTATTCATATCAACATGACTTGCCCAGGTTACATGGGTGTATGGATTTGCTGACAGTAGCTCGCCTGAGGCGCGATCGAGGACATAGAAAAAACCATTTTTTGGCGCCTGCATAATCACATCCCGGGTAGATCCATTAATGTCGAGTTGTGCAAGAACTAATTGTTGTGTAGCTGTGTAATCCCAATTGTCTTTTGGGGTGACTTGGTAGTGCCATACATACTCACCATTATCTGGATTCAGTGCGAGTATTGAACTGAGGTATAGATTATCCCCTCCACCCGGGCTACGAATTTTACGATTCCACGGAGAGCCGTTCCCAGTACCGACGAACAGCAGATCAAATTTCGGGTCATATACTATGGAATCCCAGATAGTCCCTCCACCGCCACCTTGCTTGTACCAGTAGTTGCCATTCCACGTTTCAAGAGCTCTGGAGAGTGCTGGACTCTCTTGCGGCTTTTTTGGATCCCGTGGAACAGTATATACCCGCCATCGTTTTTCTCCTGTTGATACGTCATACGCAGAAACAAAACCTCGAACGCCGAACTCTCCGCCGCTGTTACCGATAAATACTAACCCTTTTGCAATTCGTGGGGCTCCGGTAATGCTATAATTTCCGTCTGTTGGCGTAGTTTGCGTTGACCAATTTTCCAAACCCGTCCTGGCGTCCAATGCGATTAATCGCCCATCAAGGGCGGCTAAAAAAACTTGGAGAGGCTCAGTGATACTTCCCTGCCAAAGACCCACGCCACGATTGACTGGCCCACAACAGGTCTTTGCGAGGATGGTTTTAGAAACTTTTGCGTCATAATGCCAAATCTTCTCTCCCGTTATTGCATCCAGGGCATAGACTTGGCTCCAACCGGTACTGACGTATATGACGCCATCATGTAGTAAGGGTGTGGACTCCATGCCTCGAGCCGTCGTGAAAGTAAAACTCCACTCTAAAGCTAGGTTTTCGACATTATCACGATTGATTTTTTCGAGCGGACTGAAACGCTGCTCAGTATAATCTCGACCATAACTCAACCATTCATTTCCCGGTTGCGCTAGTTCATCTCCATCAAGCGATNTGGTTTCCACCGTATTTATCTTAAATCCGAATATGGCGATAATCGCTATTAAAAAATATTTGTTTTTGACGCCCATCACTTTGCAGTCAATACCTTAGCCAGTTAAATGTAGAATTTGGCAGTCTGATTTTTTCGNGCTCACTTGGCGGGTCAGGGTTTAGCGTTGCGTATATTCATATTGATCATTTAACAAGAGATTCTGTTTGTTCTCTATCTTCTATGAGAAGAGTTTCGATCATTTGCAAACGATCCTGCCCAAAATACATTTCTTCTCCAATAAAAAAAGTTGGCGCACCGAATACGCCTCTATCCACCGATTGTTGAGTGTTGTCAATGAGTTTCGTCTTGATGGGTTTGCTTTGAGCTAACTGAATTATGGCATTGTAATCAATCCCATTTTTTTCTAGTTCATCAGCCACTATCTTTGGGTCACCCATATCAAGTTGTTTTACCCAAAGAGCTTTGAAAACACAATTAATATATTCATTTAGACAAGTCATTTCTTGAGCCGCGATAGCCCCGCGCATCAGACTAAGTGTGTTTACTGGAAAGTGAGGATTCGATTTAAAAGATGTGTTGTATAGCTTGGCAAACCTCGGTAAATCAAATAACTCCATATATCTCCCTTTTGCAGGAATAAGGGCAGGTGACTGGTTGCCTGTTAGTTTAAAGATACCGCCCAAAAGCACTGGTATATAGATCAGTTTAAAATCATATATAGACTTCATTTGGAGTAGTTTTTGATAGGCGAGGTAGGCTGTTGGGCTCCCTACATCGAAATAAAAATCCAATTTTTTCAGCATTGAAGATATCCTGTTATATTATGAGTTTGTATTATTATAGTTATAGCCAAGTAGGAAAAAATTTATTTGAAATTTTTACTCATACGCCACCTTAAGATAAGTCTGGCATAGGTGCTTTTGCATGACAACACGATCTTATGACCAACGTGAGACAATATCGTCGCGTTCGGAGAAATGATCATTAGTTGTCTCGAGACAGGTTTTTATTGTTTTGAATTTTTTTTGTTTCTGAGCATTTTTTAGTTTTGTGACAAGAGTTGCTTCAGAATTTAATAGCACGCTTTTGTTTAATTTCCAATAGTCTTGGGGATCATACGAGAGATTTTAGGTACCGCATATTTTGTCTGCAATCTTAGCTCTTTCACTGAATGTGTCATCTATCTGATAAAAATGGGCGTCAGAGACTTCTGTGTGGATTTATTGGATATCCCTGAGATCAAGAAAGATTATAAGTATCAAAAAAATGTTGGTGAGGTAGTTTGTGAAGCTGGTGGATGGGATCTTGCCGTGCCATCGAATTGATGGAGCCGCTTGATCCAAACAAAAAACCTCGGGTACCAAAGTTGGCTTCAAATCATCTTGGGCTTTGGTTTGATGATTTGGAAGAGGCTTTGCGTTGGTTTCAAAAGGCCGTTGTCCGTTTGGCCTCAGGTGTAATCCTTGAGGCTGCCACAGGATGCCATGTTTGTTCTACACACGCCATCGGTGATTTAGATAACACAAAGATGTGGAGAAGTTGGCTTGCTTGACCTCGTGCGAGTTCCAGAAACGGTTCTCTGGGTATTTAAGAAGGGGAGTCAGTAAACTTTCTTACTTGAGATAATACTATTTTCGACTTTGTAGGTAATGTGACGTTACAGCGATCCCAATAAAGCATCCATGAAGGTTGAAATTTTTATTCAAGTCCCCATTTCTTACTCATTGCTAATCTATTGGGAGATCCGCAGAAAATGTCATCCGCTAACAACACAGAAACCAAGGCTTTTCAAACTGAGGCGAAGCAACTTCTGCACCTCATGATTCATTCGCTCTACTCCAATAAGGAAATATTTTTGAGAGAGTTAATCTCAAATGCTTCTGATGCCGCTGACAAATTACGTTTCGAGGCGCTAGAGGATCCCACACTCTATGGAGACGATGGTGATTTAAGGATCCGGATCGAGGTGGATGAGGAAAATAAGTCTGTGACGATATCTGACAATGGCATTGGAATGTCGAAGGACGAGGTAATCGAGAATCTCGGTACTATCGCAAAGTCTGGAACCAGCGAGTTTCTGAAATCTTTGACTGGTGATCAGCAGCAGGATGCTCAGTTGATTGGTCAGTTCGGTGTCGGGTTTTACTCTTCTTTTATTGTCGCGAAAAGAGTGGTCGTCGAAACTAGACGAGCGGGTGGTGCTGATAGCGACGGGGTGCGGTGGATATGTGAAGCTGAGGCGGATTATCAGATTGAGTCGATCGACATTACAGAGCGTGGGACTAGGGTGACGTTGCATCTCAAAGATGATGAACATGAATTTGCTAGCGATTGGCGTCTGCGTAGTATTGTTAAAAAGTACTCTGACCATATTGCTATTCCAGTGCAAATGATCAAAAAGGAGACTCCTGCACCAGCCTCTGAAGAGGACGAGACCGTGATTGAAGATCCTGATAAGGCTCCTGAGTGGGACTCCATCAATGATGCAAAAGCGCTCTGGACGCGGTCGCGGAGTGATGTAACCGACGATGAATACAAAGATTTTTACCGGCATATTTCTCATGACTTCTCTCCTCCTCTAAAATGGAGTCATAACCGTGTTGAAGGAAAGCATGAATATACCAGTTTGCTATATATTCCCAGTATGGCGCCGATGGACTTATACCAAAGAGACGCAGCCAGGGGAGTAAAGTTGTACATAAAACGCACTTTTATTATGGATGATGCTGAGCAGTTCATGCCGATGTACCTGAGATTTATAAAAGGCGTTATTGATAGTGCAGACCTTCCATTGAACGTCTCACGAGAGTTACTTCAAAAGACCCCAGTAGTCGATAATATTCGCTCTGCGATTACGAAACGAGTTCTTGATATGCTGGGAAAACTTGCGTCAAATGATGTGGAAAAATACGCGTCTTTCTGGGGCCAATTCGGTAGCGTTCTCAAGGAGGGACCCAGCGAAGATCATGCTAATCGCGAAAAAATTGCGAAACTCTTGAGATTCATGAGTTCGGAGAGTGGGTCAGATTCACATTCCGTTAGCTTGACGGATTATGTGGGTAGAAAAAAGGCTCATCAAGACAAAATTTATTATCTCACGGGCGATAGTTATTCGGTAATAGCAAATAGTCCATACCTTGAAGCGTTCCGAAAACATGATATCGAAGTTTTGTTAATGACGGATCGGATAGATGAATGGATGATGGGTTATCTTACCGAGTTTGATGGCCTTAAGTTTCAAGATATTTCTCGAGGCGAGTTAGATTTAGAGGAACTCACCGACTCGAAGAAAGAGAAGTCTGAAGAAGAGAAAAGTGACGAGGAAAATGAAAATAAAATTGAAAAAGACCTTTGCGCGCGTGTCAAGGAACTCCTCGATGGTAAGGTAGATGACGTCAGGGCTACCCAGCGACTGACAGATTCGCCGGCATGCCTAGTGGTAGGAGAGCACGATATGGGGGAGCAAATGCGTAAAATTATGCAGGCTGCAGGGCAGAGTGTGCCTGACTCCAAGCCAGTTCTTGAAGTAAATATAGAACATCCTCTTGTCGTTAGATTGAAATCTGAAGATGAAACGGAGAAGGCTAAGATGCTTGCTGGTTTGCTGTTTGATCAGGCAGCGTTATCCGCGGGGCGTCCGCTTGATAATCCTGCTCAGTTTGTTCAGCAACTGAATAAAATGATGTTCGCTTGAGGTATTTACCTTTGATTAGGTAAGGGTTGACAAAAGAAACGGGTTTTGTTTTTTAACGTTTGTGACTGACATATTTGAATGCTAGGTTTATACTCAATGTTGTCGGGTTATTTGGAAGAAGCAATGCTCAAAGAAGGCAAGGTCGTTGTTCTTGGCGGAGGGAGTTTCGGCACTGCGATAGCAAACATAGTAGCGCTAAATCAGTTTACAGTCTCTTTGTGGATGAGGAGTGCTGAGCGGAGTGATTGCACGGCCCAGACGAGAGTTAACGCTGATTATCTCCCTGGCTACGAGTTGGCGCCACATCTAGTTGTAACGAGTGATCTTGCGCAAGCCTTGAGAGGGGCTACCACTATTTTCTTTGCAGTGCCAAGTTCGGCTGTCAGCGCTTTAGCTCAACGCGTCTCAGGTGAAATTACCCCGGGATCTGCGATTATTAGCACAGCGAAAGGGATATGTGGAGAGAATTTTGACATGCCGAGCGAACTGCTCAGGCAGCAGGTACCCCAAGCCAGAGTTGCTGTTATGAGCGGCCCGAATCTCGCTAAGGAAATCGCGAGTCATCAGATAACGGGGACTGTTGTCGCAAGTGAGGACCGTGAATTATGTAAGTTAGTGCAGAATATGCTTGCCTCGAGTCACTTTCGCGTTTATGCGAATCATGATCAGCGAGGAGTTGAATTGGCGGGAGCCTTAAAAAATATATACGCTATAATTGCTGGCGTTGCTTCGGCAATGGAAGCAGGGCAAAATACAAAGAGCATTTTTTTGACCCGAAGCCTCGCAGAAATGTGTCGTTTTGGCACGCATTTGGGTGCCAATGCTTCGACTTTTTTCGGTTTGAGTGGGGTAGGAGATCTTTTTGTGACATGTACCTCGCCCTTGAGTCGCAACTTTCAGGTTGGGTTCGGTATTGGGATGGGAAAGTCGCTTGCCAAGACGCTAGGTCAAGTGGGACAAGTTGTGGAGGGCATAAATACTACCAAACTGGTTAAAAATAAAGCGGATCAAATGGGAATATACATGCCCTTAGCCTCTGCATTGTACGCAACGTTATTCGAAAATCAATCGATAGAGGTTTCATTACAAAATATGATGAAGGCTGAACAGAATTATGATGTTGATTTTATGGAGAGTTTAAATGACTGAACTAAAAGCGTCTTTAATGAATACTGATTCCTGGGTAAGGTTAGGCTACGTATTGCTGTTCTTAGTTTTTTTGGCTGTGGCGCGTGGGCTTTTATTTATTATTATTTTGATACAGTCCGGCATGTTCCTAGCAACCGGGAGTACGAACAAAAAGATTCGAGATTTGTCAGACGATTTGAGCCTTTGGGTTTTGGACACATTGCGATTTGTGACATTTACTAGTGAGCATAAAGCATTCCCCTTTAGTGACTGGTCAAAAAGGTCAGAGGATAGTGCTGAAAGAGCTGTTGGTGACCAGAAAGACCTAGTTGATGACTCCGAATTCACATTAGCTGAGCCCGTTGAAACATCAGACGACGTGCCTTCATTCACTGCTGGCGAAGGCGCTTCCAACCGTGTTAAGGACAAAGATCACTAACAATAAATACTTTTTTGGTTCTAGGCGTTACTTTATGATGCGAGATCGAACCTTAAAAATTCCACATTAGTCGTTGTGAGATGAACTCTTTCAGGGATGAGAAAACTTGTCGCTAGCTTATGTTGGTGAAAAAAAATTTTATTGCCGAGGTGTGTCATTGTCAGCAAAAGAGTGGGGGATCGTCGGATCCAACCCGGTAATTGCTCTTCATGGGTGGCTGGACAATGCTGCCACATTCGATCGAATGATTCCTCATATCAAGGATATGCACATTCTAGCGTTGGATAGCGCTGGACACGGCTTAAGTGACTTTCGCTCTCCAGATGCTAGCTATGATCTCTTTCAAGAGATCCAGGATGTCACTTCTATCGCAAAGCAAATGAATTGGGATCGATTTTCCTTGATTGGCCATTCACGCGGGGCCCTTATAGGAGCTCTCGTCGCAGGTGCTTTCCCTCGCCTCATTGCGCGCTTATTTATGATTGACGGGCATATATCAGTTGCGGGTGAAAACCATGATGCCGCGCGACAATTGGGAAAATCGATTAGGGAAGAACAATTGTTCACTTCTCAAAATCCGACGTTTTTTACAACGTTCGGAGAGGCTGTGACTGCAAGAGCTAACGGGTTTCTGCCACTTGAAAAGGATGCGGCTGAGATTCTTGCTAAGAGAGGTGTTCGTAAATGTGATAGGGGATATTACTGGCATAACGATCAACGCTTAAAGTGCTCGCCCTCACTGAGGTTGACAGTTGGGCAGATTAAAAACTTTCTTACAGCTGTTGCGGCACCGACAAAGATGATTCTGGCAAACAAAGGTATTTTTGTGGACTTGAAGAATAGTGATCAGCATATGAAAAAGTATATCAATCCAAGAATCCATATCACAAATTTTGTTGAGGAAGAGATGGATGGAGGGCATCACTTACATCTAGAGTCGAGGGCAAAAGATGTTGCATATTCAATCTCGGAGCACTTCGGCTTGATCGTTTAAAATTATTTTGAGTGTTTTAAAAGCGTCTTATTGTACAAGCTTGAAGTTAATGCTTATTACGTATTCAATTAGCCCGCCAAGCCATGACTAGCACCATCATAAGTCAATTATCCGTTTGAAATTTTACAAATTAATGCAATCGGAAGATTATTTCGTGAGATATTGGTGTGTTTAGTGCGGGTTTAAATGATAGAGTCAATATCGTCAAATACAGATTTTAGAAGGATGTGTCATGAGTATTAGGACTGAAAAAGATAGTATGGGAAGCTTAGATGTGCCGAAAGATGCGTTGTATGGGCCGCAAACTCAACGGGCTGTCAATAATTTTCCTGTAAGCGGAAGGACAATGCCTGCAGCGTTCGTCAGAGCGCTTTTATTGGCAAAAAGGTCGGCTGCCGAGGCAAATTATGCATTGGAGCTAATGCCTAAAGATATGTCCGAGGCTATTGTCAGTTCCGTTGACGATTTACTATTGGATGATCGATTTATGATAAATTTTCCTGTTGATATTTATCAAACAGGATCAGGCACGAGCTCGAATATGAACGCTAATGAGGTGCTGGCTACGCTGGCCTCCCGTCGATTGGGTCGGGAAGTAAGTGCAAATGATCACGTTAACTTTGCACAAAGTAGTAACGATATCATACCAACTGCCATCCATATAAGTGCATCGATGCAACTGCAATCGGGCCTCCTACCGGCCTTATATTACCTCGCGATCGCAATCGAGCGAAAAGCGCAACTAGTTCATCAACACGTAAAAACAGGCCGAACACACTTGATGGATGCCATGCCGGTTCGAATGAGTCAGAGTCTGATGAGTTGGGCAACTCAAATCCGACAAAATATTGACTTTTTGGAGGGCATTCTTCCGTCTGTGAGAAGCCTCGCTCAGGGCGGTACTGCTGTTGGCACTGGCGTAAATGCACACTCTGAGTTTCCAGAAATATTTTGTAAGAAGCTGTCGAAAAAGACAGGCATTTGTTTCACTGTTGCTAAGAATTTTTTCACCCATATTGGAACACAAGATATCGCTGTAGCATTATCAGGAAATCTTAAGACGGTAGCTGTCTCTATAATGAAAATTTCGAATGACCTCAGGTGGATGAATTCTGGACCCTTAGCTGGCCTCGGAGAGATAGTATTGGAACCCCTGCAACCTGGCTCCTCAATAATGCCAGGGAAGGTAAATCCAGTTATCCCAGAATCCTCAGCAATGGTTGCCGCTCAGGTTATGGGTAATGATGTGGCGATATCGATTGGTGGCCAGTCAGGTAGCTTTGAGTTGAATGTGATGATGCCGATGATTGCAGATAACTTGCTGAGAAGTATCGAAATGCTCACAAACGTGTCTCGACTTTTAGCGGATAAGGCTATAAGTACCTTTAAGGTTAATGAAGAGCAATTGAACGCATCTTTATCTCGAAACCCTATTCTTGTTACTGCGCTGAATCCCGTCATTGGCTATGCAAAAGCAGCTGAAATTGCCAAAAAAGCGTATGCACAGAGTCGTCCGGTAATCGAAGTTGCTATTGAGGAAACTGAGATGAATCGAGAGGCTCTTGAGACTCTACTCGATCCGATGTCTTTAACTCGTGGCGGTCTTGGTAACACTTAAGTTGTAATCCTGAATAAACAAAGTCTCATAGATCTGAGTCAACAGGAGGACCGATGCTTATAGATAAGCGATAGCGACAGATTATGGAGTTGATATGGCAAATTTAAACGGAAAAACGTTGTTTATTACTGGGGCGAGTCGAGGTATTGGGCTGGCGATTGCAAATCGAGCAGCGCTTGATGGAGCTAATGTTGCTATCGTAGCAAAGACTGTTGTTCCTCATCCAAAGCTTCCAGGGACAATTTACTCAGCCGCGGAGGAAATCAATGCTAACGGCGGCAGGGCGTTATCTTTGCCAGTCGACATACGTTTCGAGGATCAAGTGGAGAAAGCTATTAACGAGACCGTAGAACATTTCGGTGGTATTGATATTGTAATAAATAACGCGAGTGCTATAAATTTGATGACCACTGAGACGTTGACAATGAAAAATTACGATTTGATGCACTCTATTAACACACGCGGTACATTTTTATGTTCAAAGTTAGCAATTCCGCATCTCAAGCGGGCCAAGAATCCTCATGTGTTAAATCTGTCACCTCCCCTAAACATGGAAGTGCGTTGGTTTCAGAATCACGTCGCTTATACTATGGCAAAGTTTGGGATGAGTATGTGCGTTCTCGGCATGAGCGAAGAGTTTTCGAATCAGAGAATCGCTTTTAATGCTCTTTGGCCGAAAACCACAATCGCCACCGCCGCAGTTGCCAATGTCGTGGGCGGTGAGCCCGTTTTGCGTCGTTCTCGCTCACCAAGGATAATGGCAGACGCTGCCCATGCAATTTTGATCCGAGAGAGTACAAGTTTTAGCGGGAACTTTTGCATTGACGAGGACGTACTAAGGGAAGAGGGCTGCCAAGACTTCAGCGAGTATCGCTTGGATCCCGCCATCACTGAGGAAGAACTTTTTCCCGATTTTTTTGTATAGACTTAACTTTATCCATTTTGGTATTGAGTTTGCCAATCCCATATATTAGTCCTATTTTTAGTGCTCTCCGAGAAGCGCAAGGAACTCAGTCCTCGTGGCTTGGTTACTGCGAAAAAGGCCCAACATGGCTGAAGTTTTCATGGAAGAATTCTGCTTTTCAACACCGCGCATCATCATGCACATGTGCTTCGCCTCAATTATAACGCCCACTCCTTGGGCACGAGTTACTTTCTGAATCGTCGAGGCTATCTGTTGCGCCAACGTTTCCTGAATCTGCAAACGCCTTGAAAACATATCTACGATCCGAGCAATTTTTGATAACCCAAGAACCTTACCGCTAGGAATATACGCTACGTGGCACTTGCCAATGAATGGTAGCAAGTGATGTTCACATAGAGAGAACAGCTCTATATCTTTCACCATGACCATTTCCTCCGATTGAGAGGGAAATAGAGCGTTATTTATTAGTTGATCTATGTCTACTTTGTATCCGCTGGTTAGATACTTGAACGCTTTAGCTGCGCGCGTCGGAGTTTTTTGTAACCCAGGACGAGATAAATCTTCCCCTGTATGACTAATAATTTGTTCGAACGCTTTTTCCATGATAATCCCTTTTGCTATCGTTCAGAGCGTAATGTGACGAGCGAAGGCATTCTGTACCAAAGTTATCCGAATTACCAGCATCGCGGTTACTATTGATGTTAGTTTCAACTAACATTAGCCCTCAAACAATTATCCGGGAAAAGGGGAAATTAGTTGAAATCAGTCATTACGTTCGAGGACCTTTTGTGTGAGGCAGAGCAGCTTTTCTTGTCACATGATCTTTACTTCGGGCACGGAACGACGAGCGCATGGGATGAGTCTGTATTTTTGTTAAGTCACGCTTTCCGTCTTGGGTCGGATCCGAAAAGCGATGTTTTAAATCAAGAGGTCTCAATAGATCAAGCCGAGGGTTTTCGGAAACTATGTAATCGCCGTGTCAATGAGCGTATTCCCGCGTCTTATCTGACCTCGACGGCTTGGTTTTGCGGTCTCGAGTTTTTTGTAGATACTAGAGTGATCATTCCCCGCTCTCCTATTTCAGAATTGATTTTTCACCGGTTTTCACCTTGGTTGACGGATCAACCTAACGCTCTGCTTGATATGTGCACCGGCAGTGGCTGTATTGGCATCGCATGTGCTTATGAATTTGATGAGGCTTCGGTAACAATTTCTGATATTTGTGGGGAAGCTTTGGAGGTGGCCCGACGTAATGTTGAGGCCCATAGTCTGTTAAATCGTATCGAGATAGTAAAGTCTGATTGTTTTAACGACCTTCTTGGAAAAAAGTTCGATTTAATTGTATGTAATCCTCCATATGTAGATTCGCAAGAATTTGCGGCGATGCCGAATGAGTATCGACATGAGCCAGTTCAAGCAATGTTATCTGGAGAGGATGGGCTGAGATTTACCCGTCAATTACTTCGGGAAGCAATTGATCATCTAAATCCTAAGGGAATTTTAGTTGTGGAAGTTGGGAACTCTGCTCTTGCGTTGGAGCAAGAATTCGCACATGTGCCGTTTATTTGGCCTTCGGTTGGTGTGGGTGATTCNGGTGTATTCATTTTAAGCCATGATCAGCTGGGTGAAAATGGCCATTTTTTTTCATAATTTTCGTATAATAGAAAATGATAACACTGGGAGTTTACAGCGATGTCTGGTAACACATTAGGAAAACTGTTTTCAATGACTAGCTTTGGCGAGAGTCATGGCCATGCTTTGGGCTGTATCGTCGATGGATGTCCCCCTGGGCTGAGTCTCTGTGCGGGAGACCTACAGTTGGATTTGGATCGTCGTAAGCCTGGTCAATCAAGGTATACTACTCAGAGGCGAGAGGCAGACGAAATCAGGATTCTTTCTGGTGTCTTTGAGGGCAAGACTACCGGTTCGCCTATTGGAATGATAATAGAAAATACTGATCAAAAACCAAAAGACTACAGTAAAATTAAAAACTTATTCCGACCGTCTCACGCAGATTATACGTACCAGCAGAAATATGGTATCCGCGATTACCGCGGCGGTGGTCGAAGTTCGGCTAGAGAAACTGTTATGCGTGTCGCTGCCGGTGGAATCGCAAAAAAATATCTAAATGAGCAATTAGGAGTTAATATTTATGGCTATGTTTCGCAGCTTGGTCCGATTATAGCAGAGCGTTTCCAACAATCTGATATTGAAGAAAACGCGTTCTTTTTTCCTGATTCTGAGAAGATTCCTGCTCTTGAAGCTTACATGCAGGCACTATTAAGAGCGGGGGACTCCGTTGGCGCAAAGGTTAGAGTGGTGGCGGAAAATGTTCCTGTAGGATTAGGAGAACCAGTTTTTGACCGACTTGATGCTGATATAGCACATGCGTTAATGAGCATAAATGCCGTGAAGGGTGTAGAAATTGGTGCAGGTTTTTCCTCGATAGACCAAAGAGGATCCGAACATAGGGACGAGTTGTCCCCGGAGGGATTTGTGTCTAATAACGCTGGTGGAATTTTAGGCGGTATTTCAACGGGGCAGACCATTCACTCATGTTTGGCATTAAAACCAACCTCGAGCATCAGAATTCCTGGTAATTCAATCAACACACACGGTGAGTCGGTAGAAGTGGTTACGACCGGCCGCCATGACCCATGCGTTGGTATTCGTGCCGTACCAATCGCTGAGGCTATGATTGCTGTAGTTATAATGGATCACTACTTAAGAGACATTGCTCAGAATAACCGGGTAAATAGAGAGCTCGATCCCATTGAGTAAGACACAAATATCAGTCTCTAGTTTTCCTGCCTGTAGAGATATTTTGCTATCTAAGCATTGGCTTCTAAAGACATAATTCAGCTACTTAGTATTTTAGTGATATTATATTCAGATATTTATGCCGCGGATTGAGGATCATTTAAAACAGGGGTTTTACCAACAGTGACTGGACAAACGCTTTACGACAAATTGTGGGAGAGCCATATTGTGTGTCATCGCCAAGATGGCTCAACTTTGATATATATTGATCGCCACATTCTTCATGAGGTCACCTCGCCTCAGGCCTTTGAAGGCTTGCGCCTAGCAGGCAGAACTCCGTGGCGCCTAGATACCAATATCGCAACACCAGACCATAATATCTCAACGGATCCTAGTGAGCGCCAAGCGGGCGTAGAGGGGATTCCTGATGAAACATCCAGAATTCAGGTAAAAGCTTTGGATGACAATTGCGAGGAGTTTGGAATAAAAGAATTCAAAATGAACGATATAGGTCAGGGCATCGTGCACGTGATGGGTCCTGAACTTGGAGTGACGATGCCAGGGATGACCGTTGTATGCGGCGATTCACACACCGCGACTCACGGAGCTCTTGGTTGTCTTGCCCACGGGATAGGCACATCCGAGGTGGAACATGTACTAGCTTCTCAGTGCTTGGTAACAAAAAAAATGAAGAATATGCGCGTAACCGTAAATGGTAAGCTCGGATTTGGGGTGACGCCCAAAGACGTTATTTTATCGATTATTGGAAGAATTGGCACCGCAGGTGGAAATGGGCACGCAATTGAATTTGCTGGCGATGTCTTTAGTGACATGTCAGTAGAGGGTCGGATGACGGTGTGCAATATGGCGATCGAGGGTGGCGCGCGTGTTGGATTAGTGGCAGTCGATGATAAAACGATAGATTATGTGAAGGGTCGAAGGTACGCTCCAAAAGGTGATCTTTTTGAATCTGCCTCGTGCTACTGGAGATCACTCGTAAGTGACGAGGGTGCGCACTTCGACAAGGAGGTGTACATGTCAGCCAGTGAGATCGCTCCTCAAGTGAGTTGGGGCACATCACCAGAAATGGTGGCGGAGGTGTCGGGGAGGGTCCCAAAAATGAGCAGTATGAGAACTGCCAGCGAGAAAGAGGGATTACGTTGTGCTTTGAAATATATGGGTCTTGAGGAAGGGCAGCAAATAACTTCAATTATGGTCGATAGAGTATTTATTGGTTCGTGTACGAATTCTCGTATTGAAGACCTTCGCGCAGCTGCAGAAGTTGTAAGAGGGCGAAAGAGGGCGGGCTCTGTGAAACAGGTGTTAGTGGTGCCAGGCTCGCAAATTGTTAAGACTCAAGCTGAAACCGAAGGGTTACACTCTATCTTTGTTGATGCGGGAATGGAGTGGCGAGAACCAGGATGTTCCATGTGTCTTGCTATGAACGACGACAAATTGGGGTCTGGAGAGCACTGTGCCTCGACTTCGAACCGTAATTTTGAAGGTCGCCAGGGTAATGGTGGGCGAACGCACTTGATGAGTCCAGCAATGGCAGCGGCAGCAGCCGTCGCGGGACGGATTGTTGACGTGCGGACTTTTCGGAGAATGTCAGATGATAGAACCTTTTAGTCGCCATAGAGGCTT
>NZEU01000028.1 GCA_002689135.1 Porticoccaceae bacterium | reverse complement strand
TAACATCAGCGATCTTTATGATGGCGATGGAAGCTTCACGTTTATCGGAGACTCGAGGCCGGATACAACCATCACAGTAGATAGTTCGTCGACCTATGATTCGGTTTACGCGCAACTTTCGGAAGTGGACGCTTACAGTATCGGTAGAGGCCTTGTAGTGTCAGCGCCAAATGCAATATCGCCCAATGAGGTTCAGGGGATAATCAACGCAGTTACGGCTCCTGACAAGGCCGAAACTGATGGCACGATAGTAAAGTTAACGCTAAATTATACGCCTAACGAAAATGTGTTAATTTATGGTACATATTCTGAAGGGTTCAGGCCTGGAATATTGAACAGGCCCGGTGGAGCATCAACGTCCTCTGGCTATACAGTGCCATTCGAAGTGCAAACGGACGAGGTAAAAAACCTTGAACTTGGTTGGAAGGCGGACCTGGCTGACGGGACAATGCGCATTAATGGAAATTTTTTCGTTGTTGATGTAACAGATATGCAAACATCTATATTTGATCCATCTATCTCTAACTTGTTTTTTGCAGATAATGCGGCAGATGCTGAAATAGTTGGATTAGAGACAGATTTGTTATGGGCTCCTGAAAATTTTGAGGGTCTTACTATCAGCGCAGCGGTTTCCTTTTTGAGTACTGAAATTACCAACGTCTTGATCCCTACCGATGATGTTCAGGTTGGTGATGAGCTTGCATTTGCGCCAGAATTTCAGGGTAATCTTCAGGCACGATATGAGTGGGACCTTGACTCTGGCATGGTTGCCCACTTTATGCCACACGTCTCATACTCCGCTGAATCCTACAGTGATATTATTCGGATGAATAGGGACACGATTGACTCGTGGTCGATGGTTGGTATCACAGCGGGAGTAAGTTCAGACGGTTGGAGCGCTGAACTTTTTGTCGATAACCTGACTGATCAGAGGGCAGAGCTTGCTCGAAATTATGTTTTCGATAGACCTCGAGTGTCTTATGCTCGACCTAGGACCGTGGGATTAAGAATGATAAAGAACTTTTGATAATAGAGTCAGGCTTAATGAAGGTGAATGTGCCCCGTAAAGGGGCACTTTTTTTTGGAGTCAAATTGAAAAGTATCGATCGAGAAAATGTCGAGTCGTTGATGAGATCGAGCAGATTTGATCATGCAATGGAGGTATGCCATAAAATTTTGCGGGCACAACCGAAAAATGTGGATGCAAACTATTATTTAGCGGTATGTCTTAGATATTCACGAAAATTAGCGGAAGCTAACGATGTTCTGATGAGTCTTAGGAAACTAGCTCCAGAGCATGGGCGTGTTCACCAAGAAATTGGGCACACTAATTTAGCGATGGGGAAGCTTTTAGACGCTTTTAATGCGTTTAGAGCAGCCATACAATTTAATCCATCTTTGAAAGCAGCGCTAGCCGCACAAATAGAGATTCTGACAAAGTGGAATCAGAAAAAAGAAGCCCAAAAATTAATGCCTAAATTGGATAGGTTGCTTCAAATGCCTCCGACGCTAGTGGCTGCTATGGACCTGATGTCGCAAGGTAAGCTCGCAAAGGCAGAAAAACTTTGTCGCGATTTTTTATCCGTGACTCCTCATGACGTGAATGCGATGCGTATTCTCGCGCAAATTGGCATCAAGTTAAATATTCTTCATGATCCCGAATTTTTATTAGAGAGTGCGTTAAAACTAGATCCCGATGACGAGGATTTGCGTGTTGAGTATGTTGAGGTTTTAAAGAAACGTCAAAAACTACAAATGGCACATAAGGAAATTTTAATTTTGCGGGATAAGGAGCCACAAAATACCCAGTACCAGTCCATGCATGGCATATCTTGCATGCAGTTAGGTGAATATGATGATGCTCTGCGGCATTTTAAAAATATTTTAAAAAAGGTTCCGGGTGACCCAGGAACGCTGATCTTCAAGGGACATGTCTTAAAAACATGCGGCAACGGAGATGATGCAATTTTGTCTTACAAGGCTGCTACTCGGAGTAGAATGGGTTTCGGGGAGGCGTGGCACTCCCTTGCTAATCTGAAAACGTTTTCCTTTTCCAGTGATGAAATCAATGCAATGGAGCAACAACTTCATGATACGGCCTTGACGTTCCATGATCGCGTTAATATCAATTTTGCTTTGGGAAAAGCCTATGAGGACATTAATGATTTTGAGAGATCTTTCCGACATTATAAAGCCGGAAATGATCTTAAAAAAAGGCGAAGTAATTATAATGCAGAGCAAATTACGAATGAATTTCAAAAACAAAAAGTAGTATTTCATGCAGACCTTGTGAAGAAAGTCGGGCAGGTTGGATATAATGCTTCTGATCCGATATTTGTAGTCGGTCTTCCACGAGCAGGATCAACTCTCTTGGAGCAGATTTTGTCTTCACACAGTAAAGTCGACGGCACGCTGGAATTACCAAATATCCTTTCACTCGTAAATGAACTGCGTAGAAATCGACAACTCGAGGGTGATCATCGATATCCTCTAATTCTTGAGCAAATCTCGTCCGAAGAATTTAGGAAGTTTGGTGAAGAATATATCGAAGATACCAGTATACATCGAAAAAACGCTCCGCTATTCATTGATAAAATGCCAAACAATTTCAGACACATTGGCTTAATAAAATTAATGCTCCCAAATGCAAAAATTATTGATGCAAGACGCCATCCTATGGCTTGCTGTTTTAGCGGTTTTAAGCAGCTATTTGCGGAGGGTCAGGAATTTTCGAACGACTTAGAGGATATCGGCAAATATTATTGCGATTATGTAGATTTAATGGATTTTTGGCATCTGCAATTTCCTAAACAAATTTTACATGTTCAGTATGAAGATGTAGTCAATAATTTTGAAGATCAGGTCAAAGTGATACTAGAGTATTGCGAATTACCGTTCGAAGAGGCTTGTTTAAGTTTTTACAAAACCGAGAGAGCGGTAAGAACACCGAGCTCTGAGCAAGTGAGACAACCTATTTACAAAGGCGGTCTGGAGCAGTGGAGAAAGTTTGAGGAGTTTTTGGGGCCGCTCGAGCAAGTTGTCAGACCGTTTTTGTAGGGAAGTAACTCTCTACAACACTCAGCCTCCAGTAAATATGACGGTCTTATTCCCATCAAGGAACACTCGCCTATCAGTGTGATAACTAATAGCCCTAGCGAGCGCTATGCACTCATTGTCTCTCCCAACTCTCTCTAGATTTTCAGGTGTATGACTGTGATCTACTCGAGTGACGACTTGTTCAATAATAGGTCCCTCATCTAAATCGGGGGTGACATAATGAGCTGTGGCCCCGATTACTTTTACGCCACGGGCGAAAGCTTGTTGATAGGGACTAGCCCCCTTAAAACCTGGTAGAAATGAATGGTGAATATTTATGCATCTGCCGGAAAGTTTCTCACTTAGGTTTTTGGAGAGTATTTGCATGTAGCGCGCAAGCACTATTANCTCGACTTTAGATTCATATATAAGCTCTAGGAGACGTTCTTCCTGTTGGGCTTTGGTTGCGAGAGTGATAGGCAAATAAACAAATCGGATTCCCTCTCTCTCTACCATTGGTCTGAGGTCAAAATGATTTGAAACAACAGCATGAATCTCCATGTTAAATTCGTTTTTGCGAAGCCTATACAGTATATCATCGAGACAATGATCGTACTTCGAGACCATGATGATTGTTTTTACGGGTATTTCTGGATCATGAATTTTCCATTCCATTTTGAAATTTCGTGCTACCTCGCCAAAGTCCGATTTTATTTCACTAATATCGGCTACACTAGCGCGAGGCCGAAATACTGCTCGCATAAAAAATTTGTCAGTTGATTCGTCATCGAACTGCTGTAGTGAGCAGATATAACATTTTTTTTCAGCTAAATAGCCCGTCACTGCTGCCACCACACCAGGTCCAGCGCGGCATGTGCCATTAAATATGAAATTGTTATATTGTTGATGGAGACTCACCATCAGTTCATATACCTCCTATTTTTATTGGGTAAAGTTAGTGATTGAAAAGGACTGAATAATTACATTGATAAGCTTTATGCTCTGATGCTTGTCAATCGATTCGGGGCGCAGAGCGTATCTTCTGGAGACCAATAACGCAATATATTTATTACTAGCAGTTTTTTACTTAAAATTGAAATCGGTGTTATTCGTGCATTTCTCTTCATCATTTCTAGTAGTTTCCTTTGTAATTTCATCTTCGAGGGATAACACATGGCATGATGAAAGGCATATGAGCGTCACACCAATCGTAAAAGATGGGTCAGCGGCTAAGGATGCTGTTTGTGGCGCCTCCAAACCGCCGGCAAATATAAATACTGCCCCCTATAGTACCTTCAGGAAGTCCCGAAAATATTAGCAACTGCCGTATAGGGTACACATTAATCATTGATACATTTGTAAATATCAAGGGTGTTACAGAGTCAGCTGAGGAGGAAAAATGGGCGATAATAGGATGATGCATACCACAGTCATGGTGTTCGTTATAACCTCGCCATATCCCATAAGTTTGATAGTGTAAAATATTTCCGTAGTAAGATCCGAAGTCATTGCATCGAGAACCCTCCTATCTCTTTAGAATTCCATATAAATGGCAGTATCCGCAAAATTATAAAGCTACACCACTGCTAGTATAGCTTCAGCAAACAAAACTCCAATGATGAATACGTCAATTGTGCGTCTCAGAGATATTCGGGGCGATAAACATGCCTTGGAAACGCGCCCATAACATCAACCAACCTAAATAAAAGATGGTCTACTATTCCTGCCAATGACTCTCTCCAGCGGGATGGACCGAAATATTTAGCGAAGGTCGATTTATCAGATGATCTTCGGCATTTGTGTATGTCTGTTTAGAAGGGTATGACGTTGGGTCCAAGAGAAAAAAGCAGATAATATTAACAATATGAGTTGCATATTTATTATGCTTTATGGTCGCATTGTCCTATAAANTCTATTTAGAGTATGACAAGGTGGCCACCATTGATCTTATTACTACCATAAAAAAGATTTGTATTGCGATTGAGATATTAAGGTCCATGAGATATCTCAGAACATCATTAATTCGCTGAGCTACTGGCCCAGATACGGTTGCGGTGCCCAAGAAAGTTCTGATTAAGGCTGGTAAGTCGGTTACAGAGCTATGGGAACATATATTTTATCTCCAACGACTCCAAAAAGNGTTGACCTTATGAATACCACTAAACCCTGTCCAAAAGAAAAATAAGCGAGAGCCATCCTCATCATGGCATAGTTTTCCAAACCGAGAAGTCCCTAGTTCAATATATGCAGTCGCATGGTTATTTGTGCAGATTCTTCATGAATACCCTCTGATTCGATAAGAATTAGATTTCCCTGTTGAAAGGTAAAGGGGTGAGCAATGCTTTATAAGAGTATTGGTCTACCGATAGTTAGTTCACACAGTAAAGAAAACCATTAAGATAGCGTGACTTCTGAAGTTGGATTGTGCCTCCTTGACTTTATTCTCGATGCCGAACTAAAGCACAGAAAAATTTTCAAAAGTAAGCGAAATGTCGTCAGAAATATGTAACAAGCGTCAAATTCCACTGATAAGTAGTTTTTCTCATAGGCAAATAACTGACCGGCACGGCTTGTAACTAGTACAGTGAATGACACAAAAGTTACTACACGAAAGGCGATATCACTAACAATTTTGGGTCTGAGCCAAGCAGTAAAAGTCACAATAGGCTTTGCAATATATTTGGGATGACAATTCCTTTGAAGTACAATCAGATGTGTTACTAAAACTACAGAAACAACATTTTGGTAGGCATAATGTTCTGTGGAAGCGAAAAAAAAATGTAATCAACATTAACGTTTTCATAAGTTTAACAGCATTTTTTAAACAAAAATAACACTGTAAAAATTTTTATTTTGCATTATGTGGCGTTATAGTGATAACCTCTTAATGTAAATTCTAGGATAAGCGTGCAAATCCCTGCAATATAAAAATGAAAACAAGGTGGGAATGTCATGAACACTCAGGTCGTTAGTGAAGAGGAGATGAGAGCCCTGTTGCCCGCTTATGAGGTGGAGGGGCAGTATCTTAGTCGTATCCGTAGGAAAATTTTATTACGAATTGGCATAGCCGTAGTGTTGTTCACAATTGGCCTAGCAACGATGATAATTTACCCTGATTTACAAATAAGAAGCGTTTTCAATGGATCTTCTCAAAATGTCACGACACCGATCGAAAGCATTACACTATTTAGGTTGTCTATTTTGCTACCTTTTACCATCCTATATTTGATCAGTTTTTTAAAAAACCTTTATTTTCGGTCCATGACCGTCATGTCACTTTTGATTATGTGTAGTTTTCTTTCCGTTGATGCGGAGTTTTATGTGGCCGCGTTGACTCAAGATCCCTCTCTGGGATTGTTAGGTATACTAGCAACCAGGTTAGCCTGTCTTTATCTTTTTGCATTAAACTATATGGATGTGCGTCTCTAAACCCCAATTTTTGGAATATCAATGCGTCGTTGCTTAACGATCGTATTTGTACTATTTTTGGTAAATTGCAGTACATACATTCCCAGTAACACTGAAGATGTATGTCAGATATTCGAAGGCAACGTAGATTGGTACAAAGACGTAAAAATTTCTCAAAAACGTTGGGGAATGCCTGCANACGTCATAATGGCGATTGTTTATCAGGAATCGAGCTATCGAGCCAATGCTCGGCCTAAAAGGCCAACTTTCCTTTTCATACCGTTGCCCAGAAGATCCTCTGCATATGGTTACGCTCAGGCTCAAGATCCGGCATGGAATGATTATCGTCGAGAAACAGGTAATTGGGGGCATGATCGAGATGATTTCGGAGACGCTGTGAACTTTATTGGCTGGTACTCGGACAAGTCTACCAGGGTTCTAGGTATTTCAAAGTGGGACGCCTTCTCACAGTATTTGGCATATCACGAGGGCTGGACAGGGTATCGAAATCAATCTTTCAAAAAAAAGCCTTCTCTCATAAAAGTGGCTAAAAAAGTCAGACTCATATCTTCTCAGTATCGAAAGCAACTCGATAAATGTGAAGGACGACTCGAGAGAAAAAGTAAGAAATGGTGGTTTTTAAGTTGAGCCAAAACCCTGNAATGGGCGGGTCATTGAGATACTTCATTGATCGTTTTCGAGAGTAAAACATGCAATGACACAGGTTGGTCGTGCAAAATGCTATCACCAACTCTTTAAACATCCTTTACCAACGAGATCCCAGAGGCTCGCATGTCCGATGACAAAACTGATGTAGTGATCATTGGTGCTGGCCTTTCTGGAATCGGAGCGGCCTGTCACCTCGTGCGAAATAGTCCTGACACCCGATACATTATCCTCGAATCGAGAAAATCACTTGGGGGCACATGGGACCTTTTTAGATATCCAGGAGTCAGGTCAGACTCAGACATGCACACACTCGGATACTCTTTTAAGCCTTGGCGGAGCAAGAACACAATCGCTGATGGACACAGTATCCTGAAATATATTTATGAGACAGCAGTTGAATATGGTGTGGACAAACATATTCGTTTTGGCCAGCGTGTTAGCAAAGCTGAGTGGAATAGTACAAGACAGCACTGGACGTTGACTTTACGAAATACGCTAGGTGCAAAAACTTTTTTGAAGTGCATATTTATTAACAGTTGCACAGGTTATTACAAATATGATGAGCCATACTGTCCATCATTTGAAGGTCTTGAGGAATTCAAAGGTCGTTTTGTTCATCCTCAATTTTGGCCTTCTAATCTTGATTATAAAAAAAAACGTGTTGTCGTCATTGGTAGTGGTGCGACTGCAGTTACTATGGCTCCTGCAATGGCTAAATTAGCAAGTCATGTTACTATGTTACAACGCTCTCCTACCTATATTGTTAGTACCCCAGCGGTTGACCCCACCGCTGAACTGCTTCGACGCTCTGTGCCTCATAGTGTCGCTGATGTGATTACTCGGTGGCGCTATATTGTAACGCAGATGATGATGTATCAATTCAGTCGGCGTTTTCCACGATATGTAAAAAACAAATTGATTAAGTGGGTTCGTCTTCAGATCGATGATTGTTGTGATGTTGAAACACACTTTAATCCTAGTTACAAGCCGTGGGATCAGCGTCTTTGTATCGTGCCTGATGGCGATCTGTTTAATGGGATAAGAAGGGGTGAAATCAGTGTAGTCACGCAACAGATTAGTAATTTTACCAAGGATGGGGTCCGGTTGGCATCTGGTGATGAGCTCAAGGCTGATATTATTGTTAGTGCTACTGGATTAAAAATGCTTCCCCTCGGCGGAATTTCTTTTCTGGTTGATGAGGTAATGATCGATTTGTCTCAATGCATTGGATTTCGTGGCGTTATGTTGAGTGGGCTACCAAACATGATAGTTTCTGTGGGTTACACCAACGCTTCGTGGACTTTAAAGGTTGATCTAATTAACGAGTATTTTTGCAGGCTCAAAAGATTTATGGGTCATAAAGGTTTTCGCTCGTTTTGCGTTGTGAATCAGCCGGCAGCTTCGGAGACAGAGCCTCTGTTGGATTTTTCCTCGAGTTACGTTCGGCGATCGATAGATAAATTTCCTCGTCAGGGTCGGAACGCTCCATGGCGTTTGTATCACAATTACATACTTGATATTGTTACACTGAAATTTTCGAGTTTTAAGCATCCTGGGTTGCGGTTTTATAAATAGTGGTACCAGGTATATGTAAGAGGAGCTTTAACTATACACTTTTGTAATCGAAAAATTCCACGGGTGATTCATGAACTTGTTTCGCTAGATGAACGTAACGTGTTTAACACAGAGGTTTTGAAATTATGGCGTCAATTTTTGATTGGGAGAATTTTGGATTGAGAAAATTTACTACTTTAGTGGCTACATTTTTTTTAACCATAGGTACTTGCGTTATTGGACATGAGGGTGGGATAGTCTTTATTACTTGCGCAGATAGAGAAATGATCCTTGACACTGACACCGCACGGCTGGATATTACAGCGTTCAGGACCGGAGATTGGACGCGCGGCGTAAAATTTGAAAATGGAGTTTCTCAGATTCGATTCCAGGTGATTACGTCAAACTATATAGAGGGCTGGGGTATTGACCGAGAAAGCCTAATGGCAGTAAGCCACCTACAGGTCCTTAAGAAGCCAGAAATGGAGCCAGTTGACCCAGTAGTAAAGGCCACTCAATGTACGAAGGAGGAGAAAGAGTCGCTCAACCAGATTTGATTAGAACGGCTAAAGGTTATGGGTGNTTGTTGTTTTAGGAATCTACCTTTGATTGTTAGGATGTAAAAGCTCAAACATCTATATATACAAATTACGTTTGCGCAGGTTCAGAATTTTCATTGGAACGCAAAGACGGCATCAGACATTCATAATTAGATGGCATCGAGAGAAACGTTGTCCCCAAGTGGGGTTCTTATCAATTGGACAATTTTGCCATGCTTGTGAGCATAAAAATACGTTGCTGGATGTACACTCAAAAGTTTTGAAGTGCACCCTGACTTACTGAGCCACCCGCGCATATCAATTTTTCCTGTCTCCATCTTCACGAGAATCTCGACAAAATTGCAGGAGTTTCGTAATGCTTTTTGTAATTATGTCCCGATTTATTTGGAGATATGGGTGGTCGAATCTGATCATTTTTTTGCTGATTTATCATGCAAGTATAGTGAAAACTTATTGTGGCCAAATCTACCTACCGCAATCGCCCACGAGAGACTTTTGGCTTCACTTTCGTTTAATATCCACCCCCGATACCACTCGTCAAACCCAAAGTGGACGTCAGGCCACCATGGGGCTTTATCAGTTGATTCGGCAATCAAGTCATGCGCTGTCAGCCAAGTGAGGTTCTCTCGATCGGTTCCGATAATTGGGCGCTGTAGAGGATGTTTTTTTGCGGTAACGTATTTCCACCAGTCGGTATACTGTTGCCTCATATTGGCGGTGGCACTCAGATATTCACCAGAAACATTACGCTCCTGCTTGGGATCATTCCCTTTGTCGAATAATTCTGGATCTTGATTTTCTATAGTTCTAACGCACCGCCATTTTCCGCCCATTACTGTGCGACACCCCAATTCTCAATGAGCATTTCCGCTGAGCAATGCTGCTCTCGTTGGTGAGCACACGGGATTTACATGAAAATTTGTAAACAAAATATTATTTTGAGCTGGATTATCTATCGTTCGAGTTTTTAATATGGGATTGTTGAGTCCAATGTCTCCGTATCCTTGGTCATCTGTTATTACTAATATGCTGTTTGGGCGCTCTAATACTACCCTTGCTTCCAAATTATTCAGAGCAATCGCAGGTAAAAAGATGTTGAGTGAAACAGAGATTACAGCAACTGATCGAATTTTCAATTTGCATAACATGCAGATCATAGGCTCTGTTTTTTGTAAAATAATGACGACATTCTTGTTTCACAAGTTAATAAAGAATCGAACTATTCGTTAGATTTTTCGTTTAAAATAATCATAATATGGATACTAATGACAATAGCTAATCCAAATAGGGGTAAAAAATTGACACAGAATAGACGTGAGTTCTTGAAGACATCGTTATTTGGGGCTGGAATGAGTTTTTGCTTTCCTAAAACATTTGCGGTTGGGGGAATAGAACATGGACAGTCGTCTCCACTAGCCCGGAAGCGGGTGGGGCGTCGACAAATCCACCTTGATTTCCATACATCGGAGTATCTGCCTAATATTGGTGAAGCTTTTTCCAAGAAGCAATTTCAATCTGCTTTAAAAATTGCAAATGTGGATGCGGTGAACATATTTGGTAAAGGACATCATAGCTGGAGTTACTATCCGACCAAAGTGGGGAAAATGCATCCTAATTTAAAATTTGATTTGCTCGGACAACAGATTGAAGCATGCCATGAAATAGGAGTCTCCGCTCCTATCTACTTTACATTTGGCTGGTCTCATAATGATGCAATTGATCATCCAGAGTGGTGTTCGCGCTCCGAGGATGGGAGCCTTCTGACCAACGGGCGCTTTGACAGTAATGCAGGACCTGATGATCCGAAGCCGGATTTCCATTGGATTTTCATGTGTGTTAACACTTCTTACCACGATCATGTGATGGAACAGCTGGAGGAGTTATGCAGAAATTATGAAATTGATGGTGTCTGGATGGATATTTACCAGGTCTCGCGTCCCTGTTACTGCGACACTTGTAAAAAAATGATGCTTGCAGAGGGCTTTGATCTCAGTAATCGTGATGAAGCCATAAGATTTTTGGCAAAGTCGTTCAAGCGCCATCAAAAATCGGTTACTCGTCTAGTCCAAAAGTATCATTCAGAAGCTACGGTTTATTTTAATGGATGTACTGCCATAAATAGGGGCGCATACAACTTTGAGCACAAAATGTATGAGTATAATACCATCCAAGACCTGGAGGATCTCCCTACAACCTGGGGCGGATACGACAAGCTGCCTATGCAGTCTAAATACTTCCTTAATGCTGGATACCCCATTACTGCAATGAGCGGCAAATTTCATACGGCTTGGGGTGAGTTCGGTGGTTTTAAATCGCGTAATGCGCTCCGATATGAGGCGGCTGCAATGATTTCGTGGGGAGCTAATTGTAACTTTGGAGATCAACTTCATCCGTCAGGGAAAATGGATCTGGCAACATGTAAAAATATTGGTGCCGCGTATAAATACGTTGAGCTTATTGAAAATTACGGCGTTGGTGGTCTCCCGGAAGCTCGGGTGGGTGTTTGGCGGACTTTTTCGGCAAAACATGATGAAGGCACATGCCGAATGTTACTAGAGAGCCATACCAATTTCGATATCGCCAATGTGGGAAATAAGGACTTAAAACAGTTTGATGTGATTGTTATACCCGGTAAAGCATGTTTGGAGACTGAGGATTCAGAGCGACTCAACAATTTCATCGATTCCGGTGGAGGTATCCTTGTGATGGGTGCCGGCGCGCTAGATACGGCCCATCAAAATAGCATGATAGATATCGGAGCTAAATACCTCGGGAAGAGTGAGTTCGACAAAGATTACCTCGTTGTGAAAGAAGGTCTTGGGAACGGATTAGTAAAAAGTCCTTTCCTTTGCTATGAACCAGCGCTACGTGTGGCTCCTGACTTAAAAACTAAAGTCTTGGCAACGATAAGAGAGCCTTTTTTTAGCCGGACTTATCAAAAGTTTACATCTCATCAAAATACACCATTTAAATTGGAGGATGCGGATTATCCGGGTGTCATTCAAAACGGTAATGTGATTTTCGTTGCACATGAGCTCGATGCAATGTATTACGATTACGGAGCTAGGTTGCACAGGGACCTGTTTGGTAATGCGCTTAGAATGCTGAACTCTCGACCAATGGTGGAGACATCACTGCCGAGCGCTGGAAGGATAAGTTTGTTGCACCAGCCAGATGAGGGGCGTTATGTGGTTCACTTGCTTTATGGGCCGCCTATACAAAGAGGTAAATGCGAAGTAATAGAAGACCTGCCAACTCTTTTTGAGGTGCCTGTGACGCTTGATCTATCGAGGGATATTAAACGCGCAACCCTAGTGCCTGAGATGAGAGTGCTACCAATGGAGAAGTTGGGTAGCAAGATCAAAGTAAAAGTGCCGAAATTCTCGTGCCACTGCGCGATTTCTCTGAATTATGCGTGACCTAATCCTGGCGGGGGGGGGATCTTACTTCTTGTATCCCTTCAAAACATTAAGAGTATAGTTCTATCGTATTGTCAGATTGGTTTAGACTTTAATACATTGGCCTACAGATTCAATTCGCGTCGAGGCCACCTCTTGGGGTAATAATCGTCTTTTTTGTACTCGGAAAAACTCTCAACAGGATTTTTATTTTGCAGAGGATCACCAACCTCAATCTTGAGCCGCTCTAGCTCTGCGAGCAGTGTAGTCATCAAGATTTGGTTATCCTCATCGCTTGAGATATCCCGCATCTCCAACGGGTCATTTGCCACATCGAATAGCTGAGTTTTTTCGATGTGAGGGTAGTATATCAGCTTGTGAGAGCGGGTCCTGACCATCCGCTGAAGGTCCTTATATGCACCATATATAAATTCCCTAACATGATCCTTTTTACCCGATAGCAATCCGGCAACACTTATGCTATCTGTATTTTTTGGAGCATCGATCTCTGCGATATTAAGTATAGTTGGAAATAAGCTGTGCAAATAAAACATACCAGTTTTTTTTACGCCCACATCAATGGAGGGTCCTGCAAAAATTAGAGGGACGCGGATACTGTGGTCATACTGATTTTGCTTTCCAAGCAAGCCATGCTGTCCGTTTGCTAGTCCGTTATCTGAGGTAAAAATTATAACCGTGTTATCTGTTAAATCAGACTTTTCCAGATAATCTAAAAGTCGACCAATCTCAGCATCAAGGTGAGAGACCATTGCATAGTAACGGGCAATGTGCCACTTAATTCGGAGCTCAGTTCGAGGGAATGGAAGAAGTACTTCATCCCTGGCATTGTGGTCACCCTCATTAAAGGGATGCTCCGGAAGCATATTGTTGGGAACCGGAATGTCATCAACTGGATACATTTTTAGATATTTTTCTGGCGCATGTTTTGGATCATGTGGTGTCAGAAAGGAGAGGTATAGAAAGAAGGGAACCTCGCTAGTATTTTGTTTCTTTTTTAGATAGTCAATAGCAGAATCTACAAACAATTCATTGCTAAATTTGTTAGCTCTGCGGGTTTTGAAGTTGTCACTGTTGAGGTCGTTACCGTCATAGTCTGCGACTAGAGGGTTAAATTGCCCGCCTTCCTCGTGGAAAGACATTCCCCTCCCTAAGGGCATAAAAACGTTACTTCCAGAGGAAAAACTTCGACGCAAAGACTCTTCATCNATATGCCATTTACCTGTAATGAATGTGTCATAACCGTTTTGTTGGAGAATTTCTCCTAAAAGAGGTCCCCTAAATTGGTCGTTAACGGCGGTGGAGGGACCATATCCTGTTTTAAATAGGTGACGGCCTGTATTGAGCATTTTACGGCTCGGACCACAGACAGCTGCCTCCCAAGAGCCCTGATTAAAGACATGAGAAAAACTGGTTCCTCTTCGGGCAAGTTTGTCAAGATTTGGAGTAAAAATATGTTTGTTTCCTAATTCCCTGATCGTGCGGTAGTTTTGGTCATCGGTTAATAGAAATACAAAATTTGGACGTTCACCATTCCGCGACACCACCGCCTCAGTTTGTGATGAATCATAACGACACCCGAGCACGATCAGAGTGCTTAGAATTAAAGGCATCGCCGCTCTCATATGGTCTAACTCACTACTTTTGTTACTCATTTTAATTTTGAATAAGCCGTTGAATTAGCTTCAACGTGTTTATCTCGCTTCAACTCTTTTACAGCATAGTAAGCTGGCTTTGGAAGCTTATTCTTATCAAAAAGTAATGGATAGCTGGTCCTACCAGCGATGGGCAAGCCGTTTTTCCAGCTCTCATCATCTGTTGTACCCCAAAGTGCGACTCTGTCAATTTTGTCTCGATGTTTTATGAACAAATCAAACACCGCCCGATAACGAGCACTCAGTTTTTGTGAAATTTGGGTAGGAAGTCCATTTTTGTATGGGTTCAGTTCGCTTTTATTTAGAAATGTATCTATATGTCGACCTCGATGAATCCATGCTTCTGGCAGAACATCTATGTCAAGTTCAGTTATATGAACCCTGAAGCCAGACTTATGCAACGCAATAATTGCTGTTTCGATTTCTTCAATCGCAGGAGACTCAGAGTCCAATTTTATGTGGCATTGTATTCCTACACCATCCACTTTCACTCCGCTACTCTGAACTGTTTTTAGTTTCTGAATAATTGAGGTAAATTTCTTAGGTTTTTCTAGATGAAAGTCGTTGTAAAGTAGGCACGCCTTTGGGTGGGCCTCACGAGCAAATCGAAATGACAACTCTAAGAATTTGGGCCCGAGTATTTTATACCAGTCACTCTTGCGCCACTCTCCATCACTTTCAACTACCTCATTGGCAACATCCCAAGTATCAATATCTTGCTTGTAACGGTCCATGAGCAAGGATATATGCGACTGTAATCGGTTTATTAATTCATCTTTGGGTGTGGCTCTTTGGTAGGAATGGCAACTGTTACAATGCTCAACCTGTTTTATCGTCTCGGAGAACAGGCTTGCTGGAGTTTGCCTGTGCCAGGTAAGAGTGTGCCCTATCATGGACATCTTTTGGCTTCTGCCAAAATCCACAAACCTATCTACGGGTCCAAAATTCCAGACATCTGGTTCAGGGTGGACCTCGCTCCACTTTAGTGCATTTTCTGTTGTCACGGCATTGAATTCTTTACTTATTAGAGACAGCATTGAGGTGTCGTTTTCAACAAGGGTTTTATTCGATATTGCAGTTCCTATCAAAAAGTCACCTTTAAAAATTTGAGCGAGACCTGTCTCCACTATGTGTTGAGTTTTAGCATAATTTTTTAGTGATGTNAGAGATGCCAATGCGAGTGCACTGTTTATGACAAAGCGTCTCCTGTTTATATTCATGTAATCCTNAAAAAAAATTTGAAATTTACAAAACTTTTTTTTAGTTATTTCCTTCCCCAAGAACGCTGAAATAAGCTTTCTTCGGATTGCCTCTCTTATCGAACAACAGTGGGTAATTAGTTCTGCCTAAGATGGGCCAATCGTGCTTCCAGGATTCTGTGTCAAGAGTTCCCCACACTGTTACTCGAGATATGTTATCAGATTGCCTACTAAAAACATTAAAAATTGAGGCATAGCGGTCTGCAAGTTCTTTGCTGATATGTTCGGGAAGTCCGTTTGCGTAAGGATCAAGGAATCTTGCTTCCTTAGGAGGAATTTCACTTATGTGGAGCTGCTGAAGCGGAGGTTGTCTCACGTATTTCCAAGCCCTTGGTAGCACGTCCACATCAAGTTCAGTTATAAATACCTGATATCCTTGTCGCGCAAACCTTTCTATTGTCTGTTCAATCATATCTACTGAGGGAAAATCCTTCTCAAGTGAAAAATGAGATTGCATCCCAACGCCATCAATTTTAACACCACTCTTTTTTAGTCCACTCAATAAGTCGACAATCGCTTCCTGCTTTTTTGGATTTGTAAGGCCATAATCATTATAAATTAATGTTGCCGACGGATTTGCATTTCGAGCGAACTGAAAAGCACGTCTTACGTAGTCAGGCCCTATTATTTTGTACCACTTGCTATCAAGCCATTTTCCTCCCACAATCGCTTCATTAACCACATCCCACTCGGTCACCTCTTTATACCGATCCATTACTTTACTGATATGTTCTTCCATTCGTTGGAGCAGTAATTTTTTTGAAACAACTTTATTATCCTTTATGAACACATAATTCGGTGTTTGCTTATGCNAAACAAGGACATGGCCTGTTATCTGCATATTGTTGCGCTGCCCGAAATTGACAAACTTATCAGATTTATGCCAATTAAACTCCTTGAGTCTTGGTTGTAAGCCCTCCCACTTCATTGCATTATCAGCTGTAATTGCGTTGAATTCTTTGGCAATGAGGGTCAATAAACCATTGTCATTGGTCTCTAAGGTATCATTTTTTATTGAAGTGCCAAATCGAAATTGATCTTCAAATGCGACACTCAAGCTACTGAGAGTTTTTTCTTGATTGGTAAACCCACAACACCCAGATAAAAGAGCTCCAGCTGTAATAGTGGTATTTTTTATTAAATTTCTACGATTTATCATGTGATATTTGGAGCCCTTAGGCTTCTGTCTTGTGCTCAAATTTTGGGACCGCGCTTCTTAGTACGTTAGCGACTTATTAGTTGGCTAGTAGGGATTTGATGGTGACATGTGCCAAGAGTCAAGCGAATTTATTTTTACAGATTGATTTTCAGAGAATAGATATATTTTCATCCCATTATTTTTTGATGGATAAATCCTTCGAGCGATAGCCTGTTTTTTGTTCGCAAAAACTTCCACAACGGACCTATCGATAAATATTCTTAATTCCAAAACCTCTTCAGGTTGAAGATTCAAAGGTGCACTCTCAATGTCTTTTGGACTCCCCATTGGCCCAGATTTTTGGGTATCGACTTCAAGTAAATTATTTTGAGCATCATAGGTTACCCTTGTTTCCTCCCCCAGCGATTCACAAACACAAACTGCAATGCCAACCCTGAGGGAATTATTAGTTACTAATTTCAGGTTTAGCTCCAGACTGCTACCCGAAACATCTTGGATATATAATTTTTTCTCAGCTTGAATGGTAATTTCGGTTTTTCTGGAGTGCCGATAGCGAAGAGTTTCGATTTCCTCTGCGATATCTATCTCTAGCAAACCGTCTTTTCCGAGGTTCAGCACGCGCGGTAGGCTAAGTGTTCCTGACCAACCTTGGTACAGACGAGCTTCGAGATCCCTGTAGTCTAAAAGCCACGCCCACATAATTCTCCGACCTCTCTCATCTTCAAGACTCTCGGGCGCAAAAAACGTGTTATCAACCCAGCTCATTTGCGCATGGTGTTCGGGATAATATTGTTCATTTTTCCATTCCCCCACATAGTAACGACATCCCATTCGATGGCTTATGCACAAGAGTATGTCTTTATCTCCTAATCTAAAAAGGTCTGGGCAAGACACGTCCTCTTCTGCAGAAATGCCCTCAATTTGATGCGCGAACAGATCACCTATATAGTGCCATTTACCGTTTAATTGTGTTGCCTTTGCCACTGAGGGAGACTCTCCTCCAAAAATTGCATAGTAGTTGCCTGAAGAACACCATCCAAAAGGGTCCCAAGATCTGTAACCCCTTTTATGCGGATTTATACTTCCTGATTTGTCTGTTTCTAATTCTGTATCATCAGGAGTTATCGGGTTTGAGTTCAGCTTATCCCATTGATTTAGATCGTCATCCTTAGAGATTGCTAATGAATTACCCAAGTCGACCTCGTGATAACACATGGTGGGTACTCCATTGCTATTTAGAAAGCAGTTTCCACTGTACATGCCCCCTACCAACCCTGTTGGGTGATGTCGCCAATGGAATAGATCAGTGCTTGATATATGACCCCAGTGATCTGACTTTTTCCCAGAACGAGAGTCCTGAAAAATATAAAATAAGTGGTATCGACCTTTCCAATAGATTGCTCCATTTGGATCAAAGGGAACAGCAAATCCCTCAGGTACGGTAAAGTGATATCCTGGCCGATGATGATCGGAAAGGAGTTTTTCCCTATGCTCTCTGACGAGCATTGCTGTCTCATTAATCTCACGTTTTAAAGACGCGCTTCGCTGGTCTTCAACTTCTTCCCAGGCTAATGTCTTAGTGAAGACGATCCGCCAAATCCGGTCATCCTCCTTTTCTAGCTTGTATTCATATGTGATAACGCCCTTAGAAGTGGAGATTAATACTGGACCAAAAGTTGCCATGTTTTTCTCGGTGGTAACAATGGCATCCTCCATGTTTACCTGAATTTGTGACCAGAACGCTCCGGTAGTGAAAGATAACCGGCCCGTATTGAGCGATTCTTTTCGGTAACCCTTCGAATCCCTCCACCTCTCAGAGTAATGTGATATGACTTGTTCCGAATTACCTGACTGCCGAGCGTTGAAGTGAGACAGCATCAGCGATTCTATGGCTTGTTTGTCCAATGAATGATCCTCTTTCATGAGCGCAACACCTACTTTTGTCTTGTTTATTGGTAACGAAACCAAGCGTTCTCTGATTCAGGTTTTTTTTTAATTAAACTCTTTTATGTTCTCAGATAAGCGTAAGTTAGGGGAGAAGATACGCGAAGAAAGTAAACTTTTAAAGACATCGTCTAAACTTGGCGCACTCGGGAGGATTCGAACCTCCGACCGCTCGGTTCGTAGCCGAGTACTCTATCCAGCTGAGCTACGAGTGCGTTAGAACTATTGCTCCGGGAGTAACTATAGTTTAGGCTGAAATTACAGTCAATCCACTCTGAATTTTTTGATTGCGACTATTACACTAGTGGGTTTAACATTTCTGTAATAACATCGTGAGCTTATTTTTAACACTTAACCTATATATGCTCCACGTGAGCGAGTATTTTTCCTTCGACATTTGCGACATCCGCACCAGAAAAAGATTCGTCCGTTTGCTGCGGTTTTCCAACCAAAGACTATGAGCTTTAAGTTGTCGAAAACCGGTTATTTAAATACTGCAGACTTCTGACCTCAACGGAGTACAGTGTATGAGTTAATTCGTACTCTTACGGCAAATTAACTTGTGCAGTGAAGCGACGGCTCCATGAATTCGCTTCTGACGACACCATTGGAGCCCGAACACCTGGGGGTTTGGTTTAAAGTCTCATGCAACAAATTTAGTGTTGGTTATAATTCTGGTAAAAAGACACAGACTATCGCTATTGATCCTACTTGGACCGAAAACGGTAACTATCAAAGCTCCGTCGTTGCGATTGACTGAACTTTTGCTGACCCGAATAGGCATATTTTGATGTTGGAGAAGCAGTTGGAGGGCTACTACGAGCGATACCCTTAGATAATTCCATTTGTCAGACTCAACGAAAGCATAGTCTCATCCCTGTTCAGGTAAATCTCCATCGGTTTGTCGAGCTAGATTAGCGAGTTTAATTTGACAGCTTATAGAGTATCAATAAGCGCTGATATCATCTAACTTGCGTACCCTTTATTAGGTGACTGAGGGGCCCAGAAAACTGAGAATTAACGATAATTTTTGCTCAACACACAAACTAAACCTTCAAAAAAGCAAATTCGAAGTACTTATTTTGATCTCTGGCTGGGAACCTCAGCGATAAACACACCTCGTGTTGGCGGTGGGTAGCCCTCCAGCGTTCTCCCACTTCCATCTGTCATGATAAAATCCTCAAGTGATTGGTACCTCATCCAATTAGTTTTACGCTGTTCTCCATTGCTTGTTATGGACACATCAACTAGCCTCACTCCTATGAAGCCCACTCTGCTTAGCCATGAAATCAGAGTCTTTACGCTAGGTATAAACCAAACGTTTCTCATTTTTGCATAACGACCTTGTGGAACAATTGAATACCTGTTACTACCTTCAACTATAAGCGTCTCTAAAACAATTTGTCCGCCGGGGCGGAGAAGATTGTAGAGCTGCTGGAGGTGTTCTAGCGGCGACTTTCGATGATACAAAACTCCCATTGAAAACACGCTGTCAAAAGCATG
>NZEU01000027.1 GCA_002689135.1 Porticoccaceae bacterium | reverse complement strand
CAGAGGAGAAAATTCTACCGCCACCTGTTCAATTGCATCATAAGGGACCGGCATTCCATCAGCAGTGGCGAAACCATTACTGTTTAGTCCGAACCGGTCAGAATAATTCACTCCGTCGGCGGTAAATGTATTATATCTAGGATGCTTGCCCGCGCAGTTGACAGATCCCCTTGAACCATATCCATCAACATATAACCTAGGATCTGTCTCGTATAACTGGAACACCTCTCTCTCAAAAGCAACCAAATTATTGAGATCTGACTCGTCGAACAGAGAAGAGGATCCCATAGCAGCAAGTCGCGTGTTGTCACCCGCTTCCGCAGTCACTATCACTTCGTTAACTTCAATCTGTGAGTCCGCTCGAAAGACGACATTGGTAGTTTCGCCAAGGTCAAGTGACTTAATTGTAATCGTGTTCTGGCCGGCAACTGAAACTTCATATGGCCCGCCAACGGCAAGCCCAGTAGCTAAAAAGATTCCAGAACCATTCGTTTGGAAAGTCTTTTCAACTCCCGTTCTTTTATCTACTACTCGTACCGTTGCTGCTTCGCTCGGAATCGCTTTACCGCCAAAGACTACTCCCTTGATGCTTGCTGTTGTGTCAGAGAATGACATAAAACTAAGAGCTAAAAGGCTCAGAATAACGANGGTTGTCCCATTGCGAAATAAGCATGACATAATACTTTTCTCCGTAAAATCAAAAGGAAATTAAATTTAAGATTGTTTGTGAAGTCTAACGTCGCTTTGTTACGAGTACATGACTCATTATGATGAATTAGTCATTTTCCCTCACCGAGCGGAACGACCATTTCAGGTCAGTAACAGCAATCTCCACCACAACTCATGAATATGATAATAACATCATTTTTTTTACAAAAAATAGCAACAAACTATTCAATATTTTGGATTTGCTCTCGCATTTGCTCAATTGAAACTTTTAATTCGATAGACGCTTGTGTTGTGACACCTGCGATTGATTTAGAACCAAGGGTATTCGCTTCACGATTTAATTCTTGCATTAAAAAATCAAGCCTTCGGCCAATGGCCTCTTTGCTTTTGAGTGTTCTTCGGACCTCAAAAATATGCGCTTCTAATCGGTCCAGCTCTTCATTTACATCGGCCCTGTTGGCGACGAGCACCATTTCCTGTTCTACGCGATCATTGTCGAGGTCTTTCTTGAGTTGAGCGAGCCGTTCTGTCAATCGAGTTCTTTGGCTTTCCAAGATTTTAGGCAGGTCAATTTTAATTTTTCGAATCTGTTCCTCCATATTTAAAAGACGAAACAATATCATTTCTGTCAGCTTCTCACCCTCTCGAGCCCGCCCTTCGAGTAGTTGGTCAATGGTATTTTTAAAGAGCTGTATTACTTCTTTTTCGATTTTATCGGTGTTTAACTCTTTATCTATAATTATCCCAGGCCATCGCATTACTTCAAGTGCCGATAGCGGGGCTGGATTTTGAATTTCGTTTGAAAGCGTTTCTGCTACATCTATGTAGCGCTTTGCTAACGGAATATTAGCCTGCAATAGATTGTTATTTTCGGTCAATATAAGTTGTATCGAGCAGTCAACTTTGCCTCGGTTTAGTCTAGCACGCGCAATTTCGCGAAGAGAATTTTCAGCTTGTCGAAAAGACTCAGGTAGCCGGAAACTTGTTTCAAGAAATCGATGATTCAAAGATCGAATTTCACAAGAAATTGTGCCCCAGCCTTGTTCGCTGCGGTTTCGGGCAAAGGCTGTCATGCTTCTGGGCATTTCATTTCTCCAATCTTAATTTCCCCTATGGTATCAAAAGCACGCGTAAAAAGTTTTTTAAACTGAATAATTTTGTCGCAGGGATTTTAAAATTTACCTATAACGCCCTTTATCTAGATATACTGGTCTTTTAATGTGGATAGTAAGGATTTTTTATGAGGCGTCCCAGTGGTCGATCTCCTGATCAGATGAGATCAGTAAAAATAACTCGACATTTTAATAGACATGCTGAAGGATCAGTTTTGGTTGAATTTGGATCGACAAAAGTTATCTGCACGGCAAGTGTTGAGGCTGGGGTTCCTCGGTTCTTGCGTGGACAAGGAAAAGGTTGGGTAACTGCAGAATACGGAATGTTGCCGCGATCGACTAACAGTCGAATGTTTCGAGAGGCGGTGCGCGGAAAGCAAAGCGGAAGAACGCAAGAAATCCAGAGACTAATCGGACGTTCATTGCGAGCATGCGTTGATTTAAAGCTTTTGGGGGAGAATACTATCCATATTGATTGCGACGTAGTAGAGGCTGATGGAGGGACTCGCACGGCCTCTATCACGGGAGCTTGTGTTGCCTTAGTTGACGCGACACAGTATCTGATGAGGACAAGTGTCATAGAAAAAGATCCTATGCTTTCATTAATTGCCTCAGTATCAGTCGGAGTCTATGATGGGGTACCAGTGGTTGATCTGGATTATTTTGAAGATTCTCGTGCCGAGACAGATATGAATGTTGTGATGAATGGAGATGGCGGTTTCATAGAGATTCAGGGCACCGCAGAAGGAAATCCATTTTCGAGAGGACAGTTGGAGGATATGATGAACTTAGCAAAGTGTAGCATCATACAATTGGTTCAAATTCAATCAGATTCATTAGGCTTGTAATGCGAGCTATTTAATGAAAAGTTTTAAATATGAATTTCTCTCTGAAGCTATTAAAAATAATGTGCTCACTTTCGGGGAGTTTGAACTCAAGTCTGGACGGACATCTCCATACTTTTTTAATGCGGGTAAATTCTCAACAGGTTCTGCGATTACGATGCTAGGACGTTGTTATGCAGCTGCAATAGTTGAATCTAATTTGCAGTTTGATATGTTATTTGGTCCGGCATATAAAGGAATTCCGCTAACTGTATCTACCGTTTCAGCTCTCCACGAAATTTACGGGCTAGAAATTGGATATTGTTATAACCGAAAAGAAAGGAAGACTCATGGAGAGGGTGGTAGTCTCGTTGGTGCGCCTCCTGTCGGTAATATATTAATTATCGATGATGTAATAACTGCAGGCACGGCTGTCACGCAAGTCTTCCAATTGCTTGATAAGGAAATAGAAGCTAGCGTTGTTGGAGTCACTGTGGGATTAGATCGCAAAGAGATTACAGTTGACGGTGATTCAGTAGCACAGAAGCTACAAAAAAAATATGGTATTCCAATTATAAGCGTTGTCGACATTGATGATATTTTTGCATTTTTGCTCGACCGCCCCGAAATGCGAGTATGGGCAGATGCCGTCGGAGATTACAGGCACAGGTATGGAATCTAGTTACTCTTAACTTGGTAATTGTTACTTAAACGAATATCCATGGAATGGTTCAGTTATTGAAATATCGCAGCGCTGATCAACTTCCATTGCTCATTCCAATCGGTGCTTGGAAGCTGTTTGAAGTCGCTTCTGACAAACTGATGGATTTTCCCTTCTGCATTACACAACATAAAATTGACGGCCACGCTGACCGGAACATTTACCTTAAGTCCCTCGCGAATTTGCGCTTCTCGTAATATTTGTTTCAACTGACTTTCAAGGCGATCATAAAATTGTGCAACACGTCTATGGAGCTGTTCTGTTTCACCCGTTAGCGCATCGCCGTTTAAGATTCGCGTAATTCCGGGATTTTTTTCGGCGAAATTCAAGGTGAGTGTAAGAATCCTAAAGCACTGCTCTTTTGGCGAAGATTTTTCGTCTATGATGGACGACACTCTTGCGAAAACGGTCTCCTCTATAAAGTCAATCAAACCTCCAAACATACGAGTTTTACTCGGAAAATGCCTGTAAAGAGCCGCTTCAGATACTCCAAGCTCAGATGCAAGAGCAGCGGTTGTTATTCTTTTTCCTCTTGACGACTCAAGCATTCGCGCAAGTGCTCGGAGTATTTCTTGAGCGCGCGAGCCTTTTTGGGGACTCATTGGCATGCTCCCTGTGGCTGAGCATAGTTTTTGCGGGTGAGAAGTGTGCCAACCCCCTCATCGGTAAAAACCTCAAGCATAAGCGCATGTTCAACCCGACCATCGATTATGTGAGCACTATTTACACCTGATTTTACTGCTTTTAGGGCGCAAGTGATTTTAGGGAGCATGCCCCCATGCACAGTCCCATTGGCTATGAGCTGATCAACTTTCGGAGTATCAAGACCAGTAAGAATGTTACCAGATTCATCAAGCAGTCCAGCGACATTCGTCATTAGAATTAATTTTTCAGCTTTTAAAACTTCAGCGATCTTTGCGGCCACAATGTCTGCATTTATGTTGTAAGATTTACCATCTTTTCCTACGCCAATCGGAGCAATGATGGGAACATAGCCATTATCTTGAAGCATCGTGATTACGGAAGTGTTAATCGTCTCAACATCCCCTACCTGGCCCATATCTACCAAGTTAGGCTCCGACGTATTGCTATTGTTATCAGTGACAGCGAGTTTTTTCGCACGGATTAGTTGACCGTCTTTACCAGTAACCCCAAAGGCACTTCCGCCAGCATTATCAATAAGGTTTACAATGTGTTTGTTTACCGATGCACCTAGGACCATTTCAACAACATCCATAGTCTTGCTATCCGTCACGCGCATACCACCAATAAACCTTGATGTTATTCCGAGTCGCTCAAGGAGATCGCCTATTTGCGGTCCACCACCATGAACGACAATTGGGCGGAGGCCAACAGCTTGCATAAGAACGATATCTTCAGCAAAGCAAGTTTCAAGTTGTTCATTAATCATTGCGTTGCCGCCGTATTTTATTACCATGGTCTTTCCCGAAAACTTCTTAATATAGGGAAGTGCCTTCGAAATAACGCTGACCGTGGTTTCAGTATCAATATCTTGACGGAGAGAAGTCATAAATATTCTTCAATATTGGGAATCAGAGGCGCAAGCTTGTATTTAAAAGTTTGTTTTATATACCCAAGAATATTGTGGTCATCAGCCTCAAATCTGAGAGTTAGATTACCGGATGTATTTGATGCCCTTATAAGCCCCCAACCCTGCGGGTATTCAACGCGAAGACCGTCTAAACGTTGTACTCTCGCACCTTTGAATTCACAAGATTCCTCAATTTTCTTCATCAGCTGAAACTTTAAATTTTCCTCTACTGGAATGAGTATTTCCCCAGTATATGCACAACTTTCAAATTCAGCGAGGAGTGCATCTAGACTTTTATAAGTGGTGGATAATAGTTGTAGGAGCCGAGCAGCTGCGTAAAGACCGTCGTCAAAGCCCTTGCGACGATCATTGAAGAATATATGCCCGCTAAACTCCCCACCTAAGATAGCATTCTCCTCATGAAGAGCTTTCCTTACATGGNCATGTCCCGTTTTACACATTATTGGCTCACCGTTGTATTCACGGATTAAGGCTGAAAGCTTATTACTACATTTTACGTCAAAAACTATTGAAGCTCCGGGCGATTGCTGAAGGATGTCTTGACTAAACAGCATTAGCAATTTGTCTGGCCAGCAAATATTTCCCTGATGGCTGATAACAACCAAACGATCACCGTCTCCATCGAATGCGAAACCCAGATCGGCACCCTCACTCTTAACCCGAGCCCTCAGATCTAATAGATTATATTCGTCAGAGGGATTGGGATCGTGATTAGGAAATGATCCATCTATCTCGCAATATAGTGGGACGACTCTGCAACCTAAGCTCTCGAATAAGTCTATAGCCACGGGCCCGGCCACGCTATTTGCGCCATCAATAACGATTTTAAGTTCGCGAACTACTCCAATGTCTTCAAAAATTTGACGCACATATTGCGGAATTACAAGTCTAGAGAAGTATTCTCCACGCCCTTCGGTGAAGTTCTGAGAGTTCATTATGGGTTTCAACAGTTGCAACATGCTACCGGCGAGAACTTGTCCTTGTACGATGATTTTGAAGCCGTTGAAGGTCGCGGGATTATGACTAGCGGTTACCATAACACCGCATGAGGATTGGCCAGAATAATGAATAGCGAAGTTGAGTGCAGGCGTGATTATTTCGCCAAGATCAATGACATTACAGCCTGTTGAAAGCAGTCCCTCACAAACTATTGTTGATAAGTTTTGGGAACTATGTCGGCCATCTCGACCAATGTAGATAGCGTTATTTCCACGACGTAGAACAAGAGAACCAAGGGTTTTCCCAAGTCTGCGTGCGAATTCGTCAGTGATTTCATTCTCAACCAGACCACGAATGTCATAATCTCTAAAAACTAAATTTGGTAAAACAAAATCAGCGTTCTCGCCACCAAGATCATGAAGTGCTTTGTTATATTCCTCGTCTGAATTGCTTTTTTGATGTGATTGTATTGACTCTTTAGGTATTCGTTCGTGTGGTTCACTTTTGTTTTGAGATTTATCCTCTTGTGCTGTTGTCTCTTGAGGGCTCTCATCATGTTCATGATCTTCTTTCACGGTTTGCTCTTTTCTTTGAAGAGTACTTTGAGGTAATCGAATAGTGCCTACATCTTTTGATTGCCGCGTAAAGATACTGATTGCTTCGCTACCCCGATTAATACGACTTCTTACCAAGGTAAGAAGAGAGCCGAGCCAAATTATTATGACGCTCCAAAAAATGACCCAAAGGGGTAATTCATTTTTTGAAATTACATTTTCCAATTCTTTCGAGGGATCAAATTTTAGTCGCCATGCGATAAATTCCAACCCATAGGTGTTACTAAAATTATTAATGCCTGATTTTTCCAAGATTGGTTCCCCAATGATTAATAACGTTGTCACCGAACCATTTTCTTCAATTTGCTCCAAAGATATTGTGCCTTGAGTTTCATCACCTCCAATTAAAATTTCATTAAGTGGGTCAAGCGCCTGTTGTAAAAAAATTTGTCCAACATGTTCTCCCTCAGATATTAGCGGTGAACTCAAAACAAGCTTCCATTCTCCTGCCACTCTTATGGCCTTTGCATAAGGTTTTCTATAATTTTTGATGTTGCGTGCGAAAGATGAAGCTGAGGGACTTAATGCCTCATTACGTCTTGTTAGGTTTTTATCTATAAAAAATAGGTGCTCTGCAGATGAAACTTGTCCTTTAGCCACAAGCTCGGCTGCATCTATGACAGCGTTGTCGCTTTCCGTCATGAGTTGCGCGACATTTTGTTTTTCTGCAAGTGCACGCAACTGCGATGCTTTTGATTTAATAATGTAGTCAATTTCACTACTTGTTTTTGACAGATTTTTTTTGTAATTTTGGTTAATGATTTCAATTCGTTGATTCGGGATATATTCTTGGAATAAATATCTACCACTAAACCCCATTACTGCCACAGAAACTGACAGTGAGGCGATGATTAAAGGGTCAGATACAATTTTTTTAAAATGGCTATTAAATTCCAAACTGTAAAATCCATTCAATTCCAATAAACTTTATAAAAACGATTCTTATTTTACGATATGGCAATAATTTCATTCGCAATGTTAGCAATTAGGTCTCTTGCGATTTTTTCTTTAAGTTTCTTATTAATGTGAGTCACGGATCTCTGTGTCATCCAGTAAACTTCGTTTTCATCGCTGTCGAACCCAACATCTGCACGAGCCACGTCATTTGTGACGATGGCATTTAATTTTTTGCTCCGCAACTTTTCATACCCATTTTCCTTAATATTCTCAGTCTCAGCGGCAAAACCGACTAAGTAGAGATTTTTATTGGCCCTACGGATCTCAGTTAGGATGTCAACATTTTTTTTAAAGTTCAATGTAATTGTGTCTGCAGTTCTTTTTATTTTTTTGCTACTGACAGTTTCGCACCGGTAATCAGCAACAGCAGCCGCACCAATAAAAACGTCAGCTCCAACGCAAGCGGTTAAACTTGCTTTATACATTTCATGAGCAGTCTCTACGTTTATAACATAACATCGTTCTGGAGAGGAAATAGCAACTGGCCCTGAAATGAGGGTAACGTGGGCACCTGCGTCGATTGCTGCCTCTGCCATTGCATATCCCATTTTCCCAGAACTTCGATTTGTGATGTAACGGACAGGATCAATCGCTTCTCTTGTTGGTCCAGCAGTGATAACGACTTTTTTTGAGCGAAGAGTCTGAACTTTGAATTGTTCACTAACGCTTTTAACGATTTCGGTATTTTGCGCCATGCGGCCTACACCGAAATCGCCACATGCCTGAGGTCCCTCTTCGGGCCCGATCAGCTGCACTCCTCGACGCTCCAGATGGCTTATGTTAGTTTGATTTGCTGCGCTTTTCCACATCGCTTGATTCATGGCTGGAGCGATTAAAATATGGGCATTTGTTGCCAAGTTAACGCTTCCTAGTAGCGAATCTGCTTTGCCGCAAGTCATGTCAGCGATAAAATTTGCGGTGGCCGGTGCGATTAGCACAATGTCCGCCCACTTTGCCAACTCGATATGACCCATTCCAGCTTCAGCGTCTGCGTTGATTAATTCGCTATGCACACGATTTCCCGAGAGTGCTTGGAGAGTTAGAGGAGAGATAAATTCTTTTGCGGCCTTGGTCATTATTACCCGAACCTCTGCCCCCTCGTGTCGCAAAGAACGGACGATTTCAGCGCTTTTATATGCGGCAATACCACCAGTGATGCCAACTAAAATTCGTTTATTTGAAAGCATATTGCGTCTCAGACACCGACATCATTAACTAAATGATAATTATAGTAGCATGTATTTTGATATTATGTTTATCTAAATAAGCACTCACTATTCCTCTAGCCCAACAGAGTAGACAGCTTCAGCTGTAAAACGATCAATTGAGATCGAACTGTTCTTTGAGAATATATTCGAAGTTGTTTAAAATTGCGTTTTGATCTGAAGAAAATAGTTTTTCAGCTGATTGTTTTCAGAGGACGTTTGATTCGTGGTGTCCCTTCTGGTATAAAGGAGATCCATTGAATATTAGAAATTTTATGTTAACAGGGAAGTTTTTTCTGGTGTAACGTTGCTCTATTTTTCTGTTTCCAAACAATAGGCGTATCCAATTATGGCAAGAGTCTGTCAGGTTACTGGGAAAAGGCCGATGGTCGGCAATAACGTGTCGCATGCGAAAAATCGTACCAGGAGACGTTTCGAGCCTAATCTTCATACTCATCGGTTTTGGGTAGAGTCCGAAAATCGATTTGTTAAAATTCGGTTGTCGATGAAAGGTTTGCGTATCGTGGACAAACTCGGTATCGATAAGGTTTTGATTGGTATGCGAGATAGAGGAGCAAAAGTATAGGAGACGTTTATGGCCAAATCAATTAGAGAAAAGATACGTCTAGTTTCTAGTGCGGGAACCGGACATTTTTATACTACAGACAAAAACAAGCGCAACATGCCTGAGAAGATGGAAATTAAGAAGTATGATCCAACTATTCGAAAGCACGTTGTGTATAAAGAAGCCAAGATAAAATAAAGCCCACTGCGAATAGCCTCACAAATCGTGACTGCGATATGTTGTCTACACACACGGTAGGTGTCGCTAGTTGAAAATCACACCACACCTCCCGAGCAAACTTGCCAGCAGGAGCCGTTTACATATCGTCAAACATTGTCGACATTTTAAAGAGGCTTTAATTAGACTTGTGATCTTGTTCTACTACTCGCCTATAACATTTTCTGCTTGAGCACCTTTCTGGCCTTGTGTTACCACCATCGTAACAGACTGGCCCTCTTTTAGTGATTTGAACCCTTCAGCTTGTATAGCGCTGTGATGCACGAACACATCCCCGCCACCTTCTTGCTCAATGAATCCGAAACCTTTACTGTCGTTAAACCACTTTACAGTGCCAGAAACTCTTTCCCCTGACATAACTACCTCACTTAAANTTGTATACCGTTTAAGGCGATTAATTATCCAGCCTCATTACGGGGCTAGCCAACTTCGCTTCTTGGAGCTTAACAATAAGCATAGCGAACACAGTTACGAAATTTTTCCTCCGTAACAGTACCATATTAGGGTGTTTTGAAAGCAGATGCGAATTTTTTTTTTAAAATGTAAAATTTTTTGAAAAATCGTTTCAAAGAAGTGTTTTGAGGCACGTAACAACGAGTGACATCTCTTTTTTAATTGAGTTTGCTATGAGATCATTGATTAGATGTGCGCGATTATTCGATTTACCTTCATTATGCCGATCATTACCAGGAATTGTTTATACCCATAGAAAATTGGGTATCCAATAATTCCTTTCCAGGAACTGGCTGATTATCATAAAGCCATTCAAATTTTAGCTCGGCAAATAAATTGTCAATCAGAGGTAATTTTAGAGACACGTCAAAGTCAGATTCGCTGTCCCTGATGTCATCAATTGCGACATTAATATTTTGACGATGAGCAATTGTTACGTTATTCCAAAATATGAGGGAATAATACAGTGACCAACTCCATGTCAA
>NZEU01000026.1 GCA_002689135.1 Porticoccaceae bacterium | reverse complement strand
ATCTCTTTCGCTACGGAAACGCCATCTTTAGTGACCGTCGGGGCTCCGAATGACTTATCCAAAATAACATTTCTACCTTTCGGGCCAAGTGTAACCTTCACTGCGTTAGCTAACACATTGACTCCTTCGAGCATGTCTTGTCGAGCACTATCGCCAAATTTTACTTGTTTCGCTGCCATGATTTATTTCCTTTACAAATTTATACAGTTTGAAAAAAAAGTGTTAAGCACATTAATTTTTTTAATCGGTTACCTTATTCGATGACGGCCTTGATATCTGACTCGCTCAAAATAACTAGTTCTTCTCCATCAATCTCTATGGTATCACTTCCAGCGTACTTACCAAACACAACCGTATCGCCAACACATACATCCACCGCCCTGGTCTCACCGCTATCAAGCACACGACCTGAGCCAATCGCGACTACCTCGCCTTGATTTGGTTTTTCCTGAGCAGATCCTGGGAGTAGAATCCCTCCAGACGTTGTTTGTTCCTCTTCCTGCCGACGTACGATCACGCGATCGTGTAATGGGCGAATTTTCATACTTCTTTTCTCCAGTTGGTCTATCTGCCATTAATGACTTACTGATCACGTGATGCTACATGTGAGCAGTTACGCAACCCCTATATGGATTGGTAAATGGAGGCGTTCTAAACACTTTTCAAGGGCACGCTAGTTTTTTTTTAAAAATAAGTATATCTCCTGATATTTAACTGTTCAGAAATTACCTAAGTTGGTCATCAACTTCTACAAACTCGCCCTCGATTACTTGTGTAGAAGTGGTCGATACAGATGAAGATGAAGAATTGGTTGACTTTTCAACAGAGAATGAAATAACCCAAGAAGCAAGAGTTCTTTGAATTAGAGCCACACAAACGGACTGAACATTTGGCATCAGTAAAACTATTCCAAAAAAATCAGTAAGTAATCCCGGCAGTAAAAGAAGTACTCCTGAACAAAACACTAGCATACTTGTGAAGATAGCATTTTCAGGTAATTGTCTTTTTTCGATTGTATGTCTTGCCAACTTTACTCCGCGCAAACCTTGCCACTTGATAAGATAGATCGCAAAACAACTTGAGAAAAAAAGCCACAACACTACCAAGCTCGGCCCGACAGCATCGCTAATATTGATTAGCAAGTAAATATCAATAACGAACATCGTTACAAAAAAAAACAATCCTTTGCGCACTAAAATGGCACCTTTAAAATTACGTCCAGCGTTTGAACTTTATTGTCCAAATGTTTCCAATTCTCGCAGAATAGCGTAATCTTTGACTAATTATGAATAAAATCTTCAGCAAAAACGACACGGCCCCATGGGCACAGACACATATTCGCCCAAATTGATACTAAAACTCATAAAAGCATTACAATTACAAGCAGGAACCGGCATGTGGACCATCTGGCAATCGCTCTTCAACCGCCGTATGCTCATCTGTATTTTTACCGGTTTTTCTTCCGGGATGCCATTGTATTTACTGATAACCTTAATTCCTGCTTGGCTCCGAAGCGAGGGCGTGGGACTTGAAGAAATCGGTTTATTCGCATTAATCGGCCTTCCTTATACCTGGAAATTTATTTGGGCCCCTGCATTAGACCGATACTCTCTATCATTTTTGGGGTTCAACCTTGGCATTAGACGGAGTTGGATGTTGTTAACTCAACTAACCCTGTTCATTTGCATATTTATACTCGGTTCAATGAACCCTAAGCTTCACCTTTGGTCCATAGCATATTTATGTACGTTCATCGCATTTCTGAGCGCAACGCAAGATATTTCCATAGATGCTTATCGTCGTCAAATTCTTCCAGATCATGAGCTCGGCTTGGGTAATTCAATCCACGTAAATGCTTATCGAATTTCGGGATTAATTCCTGGCTCCCTTGCATTGATCCTATCCGATTTCTTGCCCTGGTCTACTGTCTTTTTCATCACTGGCGCATTCATGCTCATCAGCGTTGGGTTCTCGCTGATCATCTCAGAGCCCAAAGTAACGGAGAAACAGCCCGAAAATTTACGAAGAGCTATCACCGAACCCTTCCAAGATTTTTTTAATCGGCACCCACTTCGCACCGCAGTCTTAATACTCGCGTTCATGCTATTTTATAAACTAGGAGACAGCATGGCGACCGCTCTTGCTACTCCGTTTTATATTGACCTTGGTTTTACGAACACTGAAATTGGTTTAGTGGCAAAACATGCTGCTCTATGGCCAATGATTTTTGGAGGTATAGCGGGCGGAATAATAATGATTAAAATAGGGATCAACCGCGCGCTTTGGTTATTTGGTTTCATTCAGATTATTTCTATTTTGGGATTCGCAGTCTTGGCCCGAATAGGAGAAGGGCTATGGCTTTTGGGTTTAGTCATAAGCTTTGAATATTTAGGAGTCGGGCTTGGTACCTCAGCTTTTGTCGCATTTATCGCGCGAACTGCGAATCCCGCGTTTGCGGCAACGCAACTTGCCCTTTTCACCGCTCTAACTGCCCTACCGAGAACGCTCTTTAATTCAACGGCCGGAATTATAGTTGACATAGTTGGTTGGGAATATTTTTTCTATCTTTGTACGCTACTCGCTATACCAGGGATGCTTCTATTAGTGATCGTCGCCCCATGGCATAGGAATCAATCGCACCACAACGATCAATAATCCACTAATCACGAAGCAAAGCGCGAAATCGAGACCAATCAAACAATCTACCGGGATCTGTCTTTCGTTCGGGCGCAATATCGCAGTGTCCTACAATCCTATCCATAGTAATATTTGGATAAAGTCTTATGATCTGACGTGAGACATTACAAAGTCGGAAGTACTGCTCGTCAGTGTAAGGAACATGATCTGATCCTTGTAATTCTATTCCAACGGAAAAATTATTACAGTCATGCTCACCTTGGAAAGAAGATTTGCCAGCATGCCATGCTCTTTTCTCAAGCGGTACATACTGAGTCAAGATGCCAGAACGATCGATGTACAAATGTGCAGAAACCTTTAAATGCGCTATAGTTAGGAAATAAGGATGCACTGAAAAATCAAGACGATTTGTAAAGAAATCATCAATAAAATTTTTTTCGAAATCATTCGGAGGGAGACTGATACCGTGAATTACAAGCAGGTTTACGTCAGTGTCATTCGGTCTATCATCAGCATTTGGAGAGTAGATCGTTCTGTCTACGTAAAAATTCCCTATGGCATTTTTGTTCATATTTGTGGCGTTACCCGTAATCAATTTATTATTTAACAGCGTCCATCGTATAAGTTATGCAAAATACGTCAAGCAAGCATAATCTAAATTACCATGTTCTCTGTCTTCACAGTTCTCCAATGAATCAGAAAAATTACTGCTATAATTATACCTTCTTTACATTCCACACTTAGTTAACACAGTGATGCTTTTTTATGTTGAATCACAAACTACCAAAAAAAACAGAACTTGATATTCCGGACTGCGTAAGTCGAGCCTTGTCCGAAGACATTGGCGCGGGAGATATAAGTGCAATGCTAGTGCCAGAGTGCGAGATCGCCGAGGCCGAAATATCCGCTAATGAAACAGCGGTGCTTTGTGGAAAAGCCTGGGTCACTGAAGTTTTTACGCAATTGGATGAAAACGTTCAACTAATTTGGCATGTTGAAGAGGGACAGTCATTTGATCCAGGAGCAATCATAGCTTCCATCACCGGTAACGCCAGGAGCCTTGTGAGTGCTGAACGAACGGCGCTTAATTTCTTACAAACTCTTTCGGCAACAGCAACATCCGCAAGGCGTTACTCTCTTGCCGCTTCTAAGTGCCGTCTTAAAATTTTAGATACTCGAAAAACTATCCCCGGCTTACGTCTAGCTCAGAAATATGCGGTAACAGTGGGTGGTTGCTATAATCATAGAATCGGTCTTTACGATGCTTTTTTGATCAAAGAGAATCATATATCAGTCTGTGGCGGGATTACTCAAGCGGTTTCGAAAGCGCGATTAATTGACCCAAGCAAAACTATTCAAGTAGAAGTAGAGACGGTCAAAGAATTTGAAGAAGCAGTATTTTCTGGCGCAGATGCCGTCCTTCTAGACAATTTTTCTCTCTCAGATCTACAAAGGGTCAACTCTTTGGTTACCGACGACATAAAAATCGAGATATCAGGTAATCTTACTGCAGAGGATATTGAAAAATACAGCAGGTTTCCCATCTCACATCTTTCTTCAGGCAGTCTAACCAAGCATATTAATGCTATTGATCTATCCATGCGGATCGTAAGCGTGAAAAATAACAAAAACAACCAATCTAGATTATTTAACAATTTAAAGGAAACGTAGATCATTGAAATACGGGAGTGGCAAGGCAGCCCGGAGTCCGCATGACAAAAATGTACTGAAACTTTAAGATTGTCGTTCCAAATAATAAATTGTCGACAAGAGTATTTTACTCGCCAAATTCCTGATGAGGGACAAAAAATAATGGAACCAGAGCTCATAAGACTTCACTCCGGAGCATTGACTCTTTTGAGTTTCATTTTTGGTGTAGTATTTGGTAGCTTTTTAAACGTCATTATTGCTCGACTTCCAAAAAAGTTAGAGAATCAATGGAGACGAGAATCCTTGGATTATTTACAATTATCAGATACGGATATTGCCGAGGAGGAGATGGGAATATCTTATCCCAAGTCACATTGCCCCAACTGCAAAACTATTCTCAAATGGTGGCAGAATATCCCCCTCATAAGCTTCTTTTTACTTCGGGGACGTTGCAGTACTTGTAAAAAAGAAATCTCTTTGCTTTACCCGATCATAGAGTTCTTTGCTGGTTTAATTACGATACTAAGCACAACAAAATTTGGTCTCAGTTCGACCACGATTTACGCTCTAATATTTTCTTACTCATTACTTGCTCTAATTGCCATAGATGCAGGTCACAAAATACTACCTGATATAATAACAATCCCATTATTGTGGATGGGTCTTTTCGTAAATTCTCAAGACCACTTCACGAACTTGCACAGCGCTGTTTTAGGGGCCTTGCTTGGATATCTTTTCTTGTGGACAGTATTTCAAATGTTTAGACTTGTGACTGGAAAACATGGGTTGGGTTATGGTGATTTTAAACTGCTTGCTGCTATCGGGGCATGGTTGGGATGGCAACTGTTGCCCATCACACTTGTCTTATCCTCTTTGACGGCTCTCATAACTGGTTTTATAGCTTTGTCATTTAAACTCATGAAAAAAGAGGACCCCATTCCTTTTGGTGCTTTCATATCAGCAGTTGGTTTGATATTACTCTATGCAGAGCCCGGTGATGCTTTTTTTGGGCTTGTTTTCGGAGAAATAATTAATAAAAATAATTGAAACGCTCAATATAATACAGATGTGGGAGTACCAAATAAGTGTATCGAGATCCTTATATAGTTGGCTTAACTGGGGGAATTGGTTGTGGAAAAAGCACAGTAGCCGCGGCCTTTCGAAAATTAGCTATTGATGTTGTAGATGCAGATCAAGCATCCAGAGCGGTTGTTAACCCAGGAATGCCTGCACTCAACATTATTGCGGATCGTTTTGGCTCGCATATGATTTGCTCTGATGGTAGTTTAAATAGATGTGCAATGAGATCTATAATATTCTCAGAGTTAAAGGAAAAAAATTGGCTTGAAAATCTTCTTCATCCACTAATTGCAGAATGGATTCAGGAGAAACTTGTGTCGGCAAAAAGTAAGTATGTCATGCTAGAGTCACCTCTCTTGCTAGAAACAAATCAGCATCGTCTAGTTAATACCCTGTTGTTGATAGATGTTCCAGAAAAATTACAAGTAGCAAGAGCCGCAGCTCGAGATCAAACCTCTCAAAAAAGTATTGAGGCGATAATTAATAACCAAATCACGCGTGAAGAAAGACTCGCTAAAGCAGACTATATATTTGATAACAGTGGTCTGGAGGAAGACATTCCTCAAAACATACTTTGGTTACATAGAATTTTCTTAAATCTAGCGGCTGAAGCTTTGGTTACAGATTAAATTTGCTCAAACCGCCACTCACAACTCACACTAAAATATCCACAAAACCGATAGTAATAAATCACAAGCTACAAATTGACTCTTTGTCCAAAGCTAGCTTTTGTATAATCGGCTTATTGGCGTCAGGAAATGTAAATTTGCTGTTTTTACTTATGAGATCTTTGATTGGTACCCACTTTCCATGTTGACCCTCTGCTCCTTTTGGATATCCCGAATAACTGAGTATCAAAAAAAAATCCAGCACAAACTTTTTATTGGCATCATGCCAATCAACTGTCAAATAATGCTGGGCCTCTCCTACACGAATATCTAATTCCTCGCTCAGCTCACGCGAAAGCGCTGACTCAGGAGTTTCTTCAAACTCCACTTTTCCACCTGGAAACTCCCAATACCCACTGAAGGTTTGATTCAAACGTCTCCGTGTGATGAAAACCGATTTACCCCCATCGAGGACAATCCCAGCAGCGACAGAAATAACATCCATATTCGATTCCCCACAAAAAACTGTAGCTAAGTGCGGTATTCAGCATTAATGCGCACATACTCATGGCCAAGATCGGTAGTCCAAACTGTTTCTGCACAACCGCCGCGTCCAAGATCAATACGAATTTGTACATCATCTTCTCGCATTAAACATACTCCAATTTCCTCACTATAAGTCGCGGCTCTAGTGCCAAATCTCACAATATCTTCGCCATTAATAGCTATACTTACCTTGTTGATGTCAAGTTCGTTAATATTTGCGCGACCAATTGCTGCCAAAATACGTCCCCAATTTGGATCAGACGCGCCTATAGCAGTTTTAACGAGAGGGGACTCGGCAACCGTATACGCAACACTTCGAGCTTCACCCTCCGTTAAAGCACCTATGATCTCAATTGTTACGAATTTTTTCGCTCCCTCTCCGTCTCTAATGCACTCTTTTGCCAGTGTTACACATAACATTTCTAAACAATGAACGAAGTCATAGAAATTAACTTCATCAACTACGACATTACTATGACCAGTTGCAACCAATACTAAAGAATCATTGGTGGAGGTATCTCCATCCACCGTAATTCTATTAAAACTCTTTTCAGCTACAAGTCGAAGCGCCCGATCAAGCAATTTTGATTCGACCTTTGCGTCCGTTGCAATAAAACCGAGCAATGTAGCCATATCGGGTCTAATCATACCCGATCCTTTTGCGATGCCGGTGATGGTTATTTGTGAAGCCTTTAATGCATCTTCGCAAATCGCATCTTTTCCTAAATTCACTGATGGGATAATTTGCTGAACACTTGCTCCTTTTGGTCGCGTATCGGTCGTCATTATACCCTGCGCAGCGCTATACCAACCTTTCTCACTTAGATTAGCCGCTACCATTGGGACCGCCAACAATAAATTAGTAAGTGGCAGATATTCGCCAATAACACCAGTCGAAAACGGTAAGACACTTTCTATTGGAACCCCCATACATTTGGCCACTTCCGCACAAACAGCTTCTGCATCCTCAATGCCTCGAGAACCTGTTCCTGCATTAGCATTTCCAGTATTAACAATCAAATATTGCGTTGGGTGATTGGAATATAATGATTTTTTTGCCACAGAAACCGGTGCGGCGCAAAAAGCATTTCGTGTAAAAATTGCTGCGATTCCTGACCCTTTGGTTAATCTCATCATGACAAAATCCGGTCTTCCAAATTCTTTGACACCAGCACTCACGGTGCCTAGCTCGAATCCTGAGATTGATTTAAGGTGAGGCAACTTTATTACTTTGTCATCAACTTTCATGATCTGATATTGAGCTCAGTCTTTAGATCCATATTTTATATCTTCCCGCAACATTGCTTAAATTTCTTGCCTGAACGGCAAGGACATGGCTGATTGCGACCCACTTTTACCCCCTCGCGCATAACAGGCTCTCTACGGTTCGATGTTTTAATTTGCCTTTGATCTGGTCCAGCTGATTCACCATGTTTATACTCTCGCTTTATACCCTCTTCCTGACGTCGCTCAACTGCAACCGCTAAATCGGTTTGCGAGGATACTTGAATATGACTCAAGAATTTAATCGTCTCATATTTAATTTTGCTCAAAAGCTCCTCAAACAACGAAAATGATTCACGCTTATATTCCTGCTTTGGATTTTTTTGCGCATAAGCCCGAAGGCCGATACTTTGCCTGAGCTGATCCATCACAGCTAAATGTTCTTTCCAAAGATTATCCAAAACTTGCAACATAATTTGCCGCTCAACCTCCCGCATCTGCTCACCAATCCGTAATTTTCTTTCCTCATCCTTCGCGCTTACCAAGCCAATAATTTTCTCCCTGAGCATAAATTCGTCAAGGCGATTATCATTTTCAAGCCAACTCTGAATATCGACTTTAATGGCAAAATCTGCTTCTAAAGTTCTCTGTAGACCTGCTATATTCCATTGCTCAACTAAACTTTCGGGATGAATATAAGATTCAACACACTGATTCAAAACATCACGACGAATATTAGTGATCACATTTGAAATATCTGCGTCCTCGAGCAATTCGTTGCGTTGCTGGTAAATCACTTGCCGCTGATCATTAGCCACATCGTCATACTCTAAGAGGTGTTTCCTCATGTCAAAATTCCTTCCTTCCACTTTACGCTGTGCTTTGACAATAGATTTAGTCACCATACTATGTTCGATCGCTTCTCCATACTCCATCCCCATCGAGCGCATCATCGTTTTTACGCGGTCAGACGCAAATAACCGCATTAATGAGTCATCGAGGCAAAGGTAGAACCGAGTTACACCAGGGTCACCTTGCCGGCCAGCTCGCCCTCGCAATTGATTATCAATCCGTCTTGACTCATGACGCTCAGTACCAATTATGTGCAGCCCACCAGCCGCCAACACAGTTTCGTGTCGCGCGCGCCACGCAAGTTTTCGCTTTTCTGTAAACTCAGAGGATTCACCTTGATGCAACTTGAGCTCTGCTTCAAGGTTTCCCCCCAATACAATATCGGTGCCACGTCCAGCCATATTTGTAGCAATAGTGACTGAACTTGGTCTGCCGGCATTTTCTATTATATTCGCCTCTCGCTCATGGTGCTTGGCATTGAGAACACTGTGCTCAATCCTCTTTTTTTTGAGCATTGACGAAAGGCATTCAGATGTCTCCACAGAGGCGGTCCCTACCAAAACCGGCGCCCCCTTGGCAATTGTTTTTTTTATGTCATCGATCACGGCACTAAATTTTTCCTCCTCGCTAAGAAAAACTAGGTCATCGAGGTCCTGCCGCTCAACAGGAACATTCGTAGGTATCACCATCACGTCCAAACCATAGATTTGCCGAAATTCGAAGGCCTCTGTATCTGCTGTACCAGTCATACCAGATAGTTTTCTATACAACCGAAAGTAATTTTGAAATGTTGTCGACGCTAAAGTCTGACTTTCTTGCTGGATAGGTAAATTTTCCTTTGCTTCAATAGCTTGGTGTAATCCTTCAGACAGTCTGCGCCCAGGCATCGTGCGTCCCGTATGCTCATCTATCAAAACCACCATCTGATTCTGGACGATGTAATCAACATTAACTCTAAACAAATAATGTGCCCTCAGAGCAGAAGACACATGATGTAACAATCCTAGATTTGACGCTTGATAGAGACTTTGATCACTACCAAGCATGTTAGCCTCAACCAATTTTCGCTCTACTCTTTGATGTCCGCTTTCCGTAAGATCGACTTGTCGTGTTTTTTCATCGACTGAGAAATCACCGCTGTGATCCACACTTTCCGGTTGTAAATCTAAAATCAAACGATTTATTTCTCTGTAAAGATGCGAACTATCTTGGGCTGCTCCCGAAATTACTAGAGGTGTGCGAGCCTCATCGATAAGAATAGAATCTACCTCGTCTACAATGGCATGATTTAACGATCGCTGAGATTTTTCTTCAAGATGTAAGGCCATATTATCTCGTAGATAATCAAAACCGAATTCGTTATTAGTGCCATAAGTAATATCAGCCAAATACGCCTGTTTCCGTGTTGAGGCCGTCAAACCATTATCATCATGAGCAGAACAATAAAAAGAATGAGCTTCATCTCCACCTCTATTTGACTGAATCACACCTAAAGACAAACCAAGCGCCCGATATAAAGGTAACATCCACTGCGCATCTCTTTTAGCTAAATAGTCATTAACCGTAATGATGTGGACGCCGTTTGCCGGTAACGCGTTCAGATACGCTGATAACGTGGCTGCTAAAGTTTTCCCCTCGCCAGTTCTCATTTCGGCAATGCGGCCCTCATGAAGAGTAATTCCTCCGATTAACTGAACATCAAAATGCCGCATGGCGAGTACTCGCCGAGCGGTTTCTCTCACCGTAGCAAAGGCCTCAGCTAATAGGTAATCTAATCGTTCTCCACTTGCCAAACGATCGCGGAATTGATTTGTTTTTTCCCTTAGTTCCGTATCGCTTAACAATTCAAATGAAGCTTCTAACAAGTTTATCTCTGCGACTATCTTTTTAATTCGACGCAAGTCTCTGTTGTTTTTACTTCCAATTATTTTCTTCAGAATTGTAAAGATCATTAAACTGGCATCCAAGACCTTGATAGATCAAGGCTAACAGATAAATTAAGAGGTGAGAATGTTTGGAGAAATGACAGGGACAACTGGCAAATTCTTAATGAAGTGACCTGCGAATGTATGTCGACGGGTCAACAGTTCTTCCGTTTTTATATACTTCAAAATGCACATGAGGTCCCGTAGAACGACCCGTGCTTCCCATTTTGGCGATCACATCCCCACGTTTTACAATAGCACCGAGTTTTGCTAAATTTTCTTTGTTGTGAGCATATCTGGTGACATATCCATCGCTATGATTGATTTCAACCATATTTCCATAGCCACTTTGAGTGCCTGACCAAGTAACAACACCAGCTGCAACTGCTATTATGTCTGAACCCTCTCTTCCAGCAAAATCAATACCCGAGTGCCACTGCTGTTTCCCATGAAAGGGATCTGTACGCATTCCATATTGAGAAGATAGCCATCCTTTCACTATTGGCCTACCAGCAACAATAGCTTCATTTTTAAGTCGATTGTCAGACATCATTGACTGTAAAACATTTAGCTGAGCTTCGCGATCGCTGATATTATTTTCAAGAGAAGCGAACATCATTTTTATCTGCTCTTGAGAGGACATCGATCTTGTCAACTCTGAATTTAAGCTATCATCTGGACCACCTAGGCCAGCTGACATTGAAAAGTCAAATTCCCCGCTTTGAAGACTTGCGATTTGCGTAAGTTGCTCTCCTAAGGCGTCCAAGCGAACAAGACGAGATCTCATTTGAGCGAGTTTCGCAGTCATAGCTGACAACGTATTTTCAACCTGATGCTTTCCAGATTCAACGTCTTCATGCTGAACCAATATTTGTTGCCTCATCTCTTTAATAGTATTTTCAAAAATTAATTCCCAATTTTTATCTGCCAATGAGGAACCCAGCCACAGTCCTGACATGAGTGGAATGCCCAAAACAACTACCGCCAAAGAAAGCCGTCCCACAACAGATAGATCAATCGTTTGCGTTTTATAAGACCGGCTATTAATAAGAATTATTTTCACAGCAATATATCCATCTCTATTTTAACTCACCGTACTGAACTTGATGGGCGCTGGACCATTATTTCTTTCAAAAGTAACCAGTTCCCATGCATCCTCTCGAAGAATTAGCTCACGAAGGGAGGCATTATTTAGCGTATGACCGGATTTATAGGCAGTAAATTCACACAATAAATTACGTCCCATCAAATATAAGTCCCCTATTGCATCTAGGATCTTATGTTTGACAAACTCATCATCGTATCGAAGTCCACCTTTGTTCACAATTCTGTCCTCATCAATGACAATTGCATTTTCTAAGCTTCCTCCTTTTGCAAGCCCCTGAGATTTCATGAAATCATACTCGCGCAAAAAACCAAAGGTTCGTGCTCGACTGATTTCTTTCACGAAAGAGGTGGACGAAAGTTCAAACGTTGCGATATTGAAGTTATTTTGAAATACAGGATGATCATAATTGATCTCGAAATTCAGTTTAAAACCCTTATATGGACTAAACCTTACGGTCTTTTCCTCATGCTCAAATTGGACCACTTTTTTCACGCGGACAAACGTCTTCGGCTCACGCTGCTCTATAATTCCAGCAGATTGCAATAAAAAAACAAATGGCGCGGCACTACCATCTAAAATAGGCACCTCATCACCCGTTAAATCGATCTTCAAGTTATCAACACCGAAACCTGCTAAAGCGGAAAGTAAGTGTTCAACTGTTGAAACGCACGCTCCCTCACTCATAAGGGTTGTAGAAAGCTTAGTTTCTATTACATTCTCCGCAAGGGCAGGAATTTCTACGACCGGCTTCATATCTACTCTGCGGAAAATGATTCCGGTACCCTCGTCGGCTGGACGAAGGGTAAGAGCGACTCTTTTTCCAGAGTGCAAACCCACCCCTGACGCACGTATCGTATTTTTCAATGTGCGTTGTTTAACCATGCTTCCTATTTCATATTACCAGCGAAATAAGAGCATAGCAGACATGTTCTTGACCGCCAAGGGGTTTCATTTACTGAAATAATCATAAAACATTCCGCATGAAAACCAACAATATTACTAATCCGCTTGTTTTCTTAGAAATGCGGGTACATCTAAAAAATCTAATTCTGAATCAACTTGCATATCCAAACGTTGCGCTACCGCGCCACTCTTTGCTGATTTTCCTCGACGGGTAATCGCAGGTTGCTCCAATCGAGAATAGTCAGGTATTTTTCCAGTTTTTCGCGCCGTATTGTCAATAACACTTCTCGGACCAGATTTTACGCTTGCCATCTGTAATCCAGTTGCCACAACAGTTACTCGCAGTTTATCAACCATTTCAGTATCAAATACGCTACCAACAATAATAGTTGCATTTTCATCAGAAAACTCACGAATAATTTTTCCTACTTCCTCAAACTCTCCTAGAGTCAAATCGAGACCACTAGTTATGTTCACAAGGATTCCTTTAGCACCCTCAAGGTTAATATCTTCCAATAATGGACAACGAATTGCACTCTCAGTAGCTACTATCGCGCGATCACTTCCGTTTGCCTCTCCGGTTCCCATCATNGCCATCCCCATCTCAGCCATAATCGTTCTTACATCCGCAAAATCCACGTTTATCAATCCATCTAAAAGAATTAAATCAGTTATACCTTGAACTGCGCCAAACAACACATCATTTGCTTGTTTGAAAGCATTAATAACCGTCATATCCTGCCCAAGCACCTGAAGTAGCTTCTCATTTGGCACGATGATCAAAGAGTCCACGCATTCTTTCAAGATCGTAATACCCTCATCAGCTACGGCCATACGCTTTTTCCCCTCAAATGAAAAAGGTCGCGTTACAACACCCACAGTCAAAATACCTAACTGCTTTGCGACTTCTGCGATAACCGGAGCACCCCCTGTCCCAGTGCCACCACCCATCCCTGCGGTAATAAAAACCATATCNGCTCCCTCGAGCGCCTGAGAAATACGTTCTTTGTCCTCTANGGCNGCTTGNCGNCCAATCTCNGGGTTGGCACCNGCGCCTANNCCTTTAGTNAGTGTTTGACCCAACTGCAANATAGTNGCNTTTTCCAANCCACTNAAGGACTGTGCATCAGTNTTTGCGCAGATAAAATCGACACCATCGATATCACTTTGCATCATGTGTCGCACAGCATTTCCACCTCCACCACCAACGCCCACGACCTTTATTTCAGCATTTTTTGGTATACTATCAACAAGTTCAAACATACATCATCTCCTCCTATAAAACGTCAACTAAACGAATAGCTTCGGTGCCCAAGATAAAACTAAATATCTCCCTGAAACCAACTTTTGATACTACTAAAGAAACTGTTTGCGGAACTCTTACTTGTTTCGATATCTGTTCGCTTTTCATACTCTAATTTGGCGTAATGCAATAGACCAACGCCGGTTGAATAGACTGGATTTTTTACAATGTCGGCCAACCCTGAAACATTGACCGGTGCTCCGACACGAACCGGCATGTGAAAGATTTCTTCCGCTAATTCGGTGACGCCCTCCATCTTTGAGGTGCCACCGGTCAGCACAATACCGGCCGCTAGCAGATTTTCGAAGCCACTGCGCCTCAAATCCTCTAAAACTAAAGTAAATAATTCCTCATATCTAGGTTCTACAACTTCCGCCAAGAGCTGCCGAGACATCTCTCTAGGGGCGCGTTCTCCAACACTAGGCACTTGAATTGTTTCCTCTGGTCGTGCCAATTTTGCCAAGGCACATGCATACTTAACTTTCAACTCCTCTGCATGTGCAGTCGGTGTACGAAGAGCCATAGCAATATCGTTTGTAACCTGATCTCCTGCGATAGGAATGACACCTGTGTGTCTTATTGCCCCTTCTGTAAATACCACGATGTCTGAGGTACCACCTCCAATGTCAACCAGCGCAACACCGAGATGCTTCTCATCCTCAGTGAGTACCGCATAACTTGACGCCAATTGTTCTAAGATGAGATCATCAACTTCTAAACTGCATCGACGAACGCATTTTTTAATATTGTGTCCCGCATTAACCGCGCTCGATACAAGATGCACTTTGGCCTCAAGTCTTACTCCCGACATCCCTTTAGGCTGCTGTACTCCTTCTTGATTATCGATGATATATTCCTGAGGCAGGACATGAAGAATCTCTTGATCTGCTGGGATGGCAACGGCCTTTGCTGCATCAATGACTCGATCAATGTCGAGGTACTGCACCTCTCGGTCTCTAATTGCAACAATTCCATGGGAGTTNAGACTTTTTACGTGATTGCCAGCGATGCCCACATAAACTGAATGGATTGAACAGCCTGCCATCAACTCAGCCTCCTCAACTGCCCTTTGAATTGAATCAACCGTCGATTCAATATTCACTACAACGCCTTTTTTCAAGCCTGTGGAAATATGCATTCCAGTACCTATGATTTCTAAATTACCATTCGCGGCTATCACCCCAACAATAGCTACAACTTTAGATGTACCAATATCCAATCCGACTACCATATTTTCTAAGTTTTTATCCGTCATGTAATATCTCCGATGATGGTCACTAACCGAATGAGAATAAAAAATATTGTTTGTATTCATCAATCTCAACACTCGATAGTCGATTCTCTCGCCAAGCAACTGCAAGTCCATTTGAATAACGTAAATCCACATGGTCTATATCATTGAGACGCTCTCGAAGCGCTGAAAGCCAGGCCTGATTAAACCTTTTTAATTTTTCCGAAAAGCCATCTCTGCCCAAAAATATTTGAATAGAATTAGTAGTTGAAATACGCCATGAGCCAAATCGGTCGTACTCTAGCTCTACAATCTTCAATCCACTCAAGAAAAGTTGTTCGCTAAAAATCTGATACTGCTTCATCATTTTTTCTGCGGTCAAAAAATCAGTTTTTAACAATGGCAGATTTACTAATTTTGATTTATCAGATATGGTCAGTTGCTTTCCCATAGAATTTAAAAATCCTTCAACACCCCAACGAGCAATAGGAGTCTCCTCGATAATAGTTATCTCCAAGCTTGACGGCCAAACTCTTCTAATTTTGACTTTTTCAATCCAAGGGTCTGTCTGAAGTGCATTTTTCAATTCATTAAGGTCAGTAGAGATGTATCCAGATTTGACTTTGTTTCTAAGCATGTCAGTCAGAGATGATCTGCTAACATGATTCAAATCTCCGATAATCGATATTTTTGTAATTCGTTGATTTATATAAGGGTATGAAGAAATACCAATAAAACCTAGTAAAAGCATGGAAACAAAAGTTAATAAGAAGTGATTGCGAGTCAGAAACCACCTATTTTTTTTCTTGAGCGACGGTTTTCGCCAATTACCGCCCCTCTTGGCGCTTTTCATGATAATGATGTCTCCAATATTTGGTACACAGCGTCATCAAATTTTATTCCAGCAGCTTCTGCCGCTTTTGGCACGAGACTACTTTTGGTCATACCAGGTACAGTATTAACCTCTAAAAGGTAAAAGAGACCTTTGTCGTCGGTAATGACGTCTACTCGTCCCCATCCAGTGCACCCAAGTGCGCTATAGGCATCGAAACAAAAAGCCTGTAAAGCGAGCTCTCGCCTTTTCGACAGGCCACTTGGGCAAAGGTACTCAGTACTAGTTGATTTATATTTTGATTTAAAATCATAAAACTCTGCATTTGTTTTTACACATATAGACGGCAATGTCTGATCTGCAATAATTGCCACGGTGTACTCTTGTCCGGTCAATTTTCTTTCAATGATAATTCTGTCATCGAAATCGAAAGCCCGACAACTGGCTTGCTTTAATGCCTCCTCGGTGTTAACGCTACTAATCCCTATACTTGAACCCTCTCGACAAGGCTTAATAATGACAGTCCCACCGAGTTTAGAAAGAATTTCACCCCATTTTTGTTTTTTACAACATTTTGAGTTTATTTCAATGTAATCTGGAGTGGCCAATCCATGACTAAACCAAACTTCCTTGCTCCTCGTTTTATCCATCGCGAGCGCAGAAGCTAAGACATGACTACCGGTAAAAGGTATTTTTAATAATTTCAAAGCACCCTGAAGTGACCCATCTTCTCCGTCTGAACCATGCATCGCTATAAAAGCACGATCAAATGTCTCTTTAGAAACAACATCGAAAAAATTATCAGTAACGTCAATTAACTGCGAGTGAATTGATAATCGTTTGAGTGCATCAAAAACTGCGGTACCGCTTTTAAGAGAAATTTCTCTCTCCGACGATTTGCCGCCGCAAAGTACAGCAACTCGGCCAAAATATGCGTCAACAGAAGTCATTAGCCCTCACACCGGCGCTGTAAAATTGATACTAAATGNCTNACACTTCCNGCGCCCTGAGTGAGCACCATGTCATNAGNATTNACNAANTCATNNAGNANCTTCAGGAACANNGTNGAANTTTTCCACATAAATTGGTTTAACTTTGCCAAAATCCTTAATGCTGTGTGCTAGCCGCCTACTACAAACGTTAAAAATAGGTTCCTCGCCAGCCGCGTAGACATCTAAAAGAAGAAGTTCATCCACTCGCGACAATACCTCTACAAACTCATCATAAAAATCATTCGTCCTACTGTACCGATGCGGTTGAAAAACCATTACGAGACGTTTTCCGGGCCAACTGTCTCTGACAGTTTGAATAGTTGCATTTACCTCAGTGGGATGGTGCCCGTAGTCGTCTACCAACATAGCCGAACCGGATGCAACTGGATAATTCCCCAGAATTTCAAAACGCCTACCAACTCCATCAAATTTTTTCAGTCCGTTTATTATGGCTTTATCACTAATACCCTCATCACTTGCCACAGCAATTGCAGCAACGGCATTGAGCACATTATGACGACCCGGCATGTTCAACTTGATTGACAATGATGGTCTTTTATCTGGCCGATCAACAACAAAGTTAGATTGCTCCTCATACATCACCAAATCTCTAATGTGATACCCGGCTGTCCTCGTAAATCCGTAAGTGAGCATCGGGCGGGCGACACTCATCAGAATATCGCGAATTACTGGATCGTCTAAACACAAAACAGCAAGACCATAAAATGGCAAATTGTGTAAAAATTCGAGGAATGTTCGTTTTACCTTCCCAAAATCATAGTCATATGTCCTCATATGATCTTGTTCAATATTAGTGATTATCGCCACCAAAGGCTGTAAATGTAAAAAAGAAGCATCACTTTCATCCGCTTCCGCTATGAGATATTTGCTGGTACCGAGCATAGCGTTTTTCCCGATACTATTTACACGACCACCTACAACGAATGTGGGGTCCTTTTCATCTGCCGCAAAAATTGCGGCTAAAAGGCTTGTGGTGGTAGTTTTTCCGTGAGTTCCAGCTACTGCTATTCCGTGCCTGTAGCGCATCAACTCGGCCAACATTTCCGCTCGACGAACCACAGGTATACCTTTTGCCTGTGCTCGTTTAATCTCCACATTGTCCGCACTCACCGCAGAGGACCTCACAACCACATCAGAGTCATCAACATTAATTTCGTTGTGTCCTACAGTAACCTCTATGCCGTTAGCTTCCAGCTTCGCAACATTTGCGCCATCAGCAACATCTGAGCCAGAGATGCGATAACCAAGATTATGCAAAACCTCAGCTATGCCACACATTCCGCTACCGCCAATACCCACAAAGTGAATTTTTTTAATTCGTCGCATTTCAGGCGGTAATAAAACATTATGCTCAGACATTTAAGTAACCCAAACAAACTTTACAAATCTCCTCTGTCGCTCTTGTTTTTGCTCCACTCCGTGCCGCTAAAGCCATCCTTAAGCGTTTATCGGAGCTTTCAACGAATTCCACTATCAAATTTCGTAACTTATCTTGTGACAACTCACCCTGTGGGCAAACCACAGCCCCTCTAAGTGACTCAATCCATTTGGCATTTGCAGTTTGATGATCATCGATGGCAAACGGAAAAGGGATAAAAATTGCGGCTAACCCTACATTAGCTAACTCAGCGATTGTCAACGCGCCAGCCCGGCAAATAACAAAATCGGCCCATTCATAAGCCTCATCCATGGCATCTATAAATGGAACAACTTCACACTCTACATTCACCGCAGCATAGACCGCTCGTGTTAACTCCGCATGTTGTTTGCCCGTCTGATGTAACACATTCGGACGATTATTTTTTGGTATAAGAGCTAATGCTCCGGGAACCAATTCATTTATTGTTTTTGCGCCTCTACTTCCTCCCAATACAAGAAGATTTACGGACCCCTGCCGCCCCTGAAAACGAAGGCCTGGCTCTTTGATGCCTAAAATTTCTTTTCGAATCGGATTTCCAGACCAATGAGCTCCTTTAATTGTCCCCGGAAATCCCTCCAGGATTGATCGAGCAAAGTAACTAATTATTCTATTTGTAGTTCCGGCGACAGCATTTTGTTCATGAATTATAATCGGTATGCCTTTTAGCCAAGCCGCTAATGCGCCAGGACCGGATCCAAATCCCCCCATACCAAGAACTGCGGCAGGCTTTATCTGATTAATAATTGTCACGGCCTGCCTTACTGATTGCCACAACAGAAAAGGCGCCTTAATTAAGGCTACTAAACCCCGTCCTCGAACACCCTCGACATTCAAAAATTCTATAGGAATATTGTGGGTAGGGATCAATTCAGACTCAATGCCCTTCTTCGTTCCAAGCCAAGACACCTCAACGCCCAACTCTCTGAGCTCCAAGGCAACAGCGAGTCCCGGAAACACATGCCCACCAGTACCACCAGCCATAATCAAAATCCGAGGCTCTACAATGTCATGCATTTCTGTATCTCTCTACACTCTTATTTAATACAATTTTAAGGTCATTACTTATTCGCATCGACATACCCATAAGTGCGCAACAACAAATAAGGCTAGTTCCACCGTAACTAATAAAGGGAAGAGTCAGACCTTTTGTTGGAAGTAACCCTGCATTTACACCTAGATTTATAAAAGTCTGACCGCTAATGAACAAGCCAACACCAACGAGGAAGTAACTCGCATACCAGTCACCAATTTGAATAGCGCGAAGACTCAATTTAAATATCCTACAAATTAAAGTCATAAAAACGGTTAGTAAAATAAGAACTCCGAAAAAGCCAAATTCCTCTGCAAAAATTGCGAAAACGAAATCAGTATGAGCCTCTGGTAAATAACGCATCTTTTGAACAGATTGACCAAGTCCAAGACCCCACCACTCCCCTCTGCCGAAAGCAATTAAGGATTGTGTTAACTGATATCCAGCCGCAAACTGATCAGCCCACGGATCTAAGAAAGAAGTCAAACGAGCCAAACGATATGGGGCTGCGCCCGCTGACCACCACAATCCAGAGCCGGCAAGTAAAACAAGAATTGAGTAATCACGAAGGCGCACATTACCGATAAAAAGAAGTGCCATGAAAATACCGCCAATTACCACAACTGAGCCATAATCTGGTTGGGAAATGAGTAATACTGCCACCAATGAGATGAGTCCGACGATGAAAGCTAATTTACTGAATTCTTTAGTTAAGACTTGTCTATGCCGCGCCAGGTAGTCTGCAAGAAAAATGATTACAGCTATTTTTGTGAACTCCGCTACTTGAAAAGTCAGCCCAGCAAAAGAGAGCCAACGCTTGCTTCCGTTGAGCTCCTTGCCAATCCCTGGAATTAAAACCGCTATGAGCATCAGAATGGAAAAAAGCATCCATAACCTACCATAAGACCTTAATCGCTTGGGTGGAACCTTGTAAGCAATGATCGCTACAAGTATTGCTAATAAAATGTAGATTGCATGGCGCCCAGTAAAGAAAAAAACATTGCCAAAACGATGCTCTGCAAAACTAAAAGATGCAGATGCCACCATCACAAAGCCCAAAGAAATAAGGGTAACCAAAGGAATAAATAGAAACGGGTCAAAGTACCATTCTTGTGGTTCTGGAATAAGTTTATGTTTTAAAATTTTGTTACTCATCGGGGGGGCGCCTGCTCGCACTCAAATTATTAACTGCCGCCTGGAAATGTAGCCCTCGATCAACATAATTCTCAAACATATCGAAACTAGCGCACGCTGGAGATAGCAATACTACGTCCCCTGCACATGCAATTTTTGAGGCCTCAGTAACACATCCTTCAATACTGGTGTGCCGGCTCACAGGTATAACCTCGGACAGAATATTGTGAAGTTCATCTGCAATCTCTCCCAACAAAAAACAATGTTTCACCGCTTGACTCGCTAATTTTGTCAAGTCAGACAAATCAATATTTTTCGTGCGCCCACCTGCAATAAGTAAAATATTAGGTTTTTTAGAAAGGGAAAATCCTTCGATGGCAGCACATGCCGCTCCTATATTTGTCGCCTTAGAGTCATCGATGTACAGAATATTATCGATGCATGCAATTTCCTCACAACGGTGAGGTAGTCCTTTAAACTGGCGGAGCGTGTTCAACATAGATTCCATAGGTAATCCAGCACATTGACCAAGAGCCAAAGCAGCTAAAGCATTAGAAATATTATGGGATCCTTTTAACGATAAATCACAAACGGGCATTAAGCGTTTCTTACCTAATGCCAACCATCGAATGTCATTATGCGAAATAACACCAAAATCCGTTGCTACGTAAGGCTCATCTGTGCCGAAGGTAACAAGATCGCACTGAGTGAGGCCTTGAGGATAGGTTAGTGGATCGTCTCTGTTTACCACAGCTTGTTTGGCGCCCAAAAAAATTTGTTGCTTCGCCGCCAAATAATTCTGCATATCTCCATGTCGATCAAGATGATCTGGAGAAATATTAAGAAATCCACAAATGTGGTCGCCCGTCCCTTCAAAAAGCTCGAGCTGGAAACTAGACAACTCCAATACAAAGAGTTTGAAGTCTTTATCTACGAGATTTAGCATTGGGATTCCAATATTACCGCCTATACCAACTTTGATATTCGCGTGCTCTGCCATCGTACCTACCAGAGAAGTGACCGTACTCTTCCCATTAGCCCCAGTAATTGTTACCACCGGTGAATTAACCGATTTAAAAAATAACTCTAAATCTCCTATTATTTTCACGGAGTGCTCACGTGCTGAAATTAGTAAAGGAATATCAAGGGGAACACCTGGACTTACCACGATAGTGTGAATTTTTCGAAAAAAATATTTATCAACGGAGCCGTAAAGAACATCATGGGTCGGAAAAATTTTTGTAACCTGATCGAGCGCAGAAGGTCTATTTTTTGAGCACGTATTAAGAAACACAAAGTTAAGGTCGCGGGATTGCAAAAACTTAGCAACAGATACCCCGGTGGCTCCCGTGCCGAGAATCGCAAACACTTTTGAAATATGTTCTTCCGACTGCACTTTAATAGACTCCTGAATCCTATCGTAACTTTAAAGTCGCAAGACCAATAAGAACGAGGACAAATGTTATAATCCAAAACCGAACAATAACTCTTGGCTCTGGCCAACCTTTTAATTCAAAATGGTGGTGTAAGGGTGCCATCCGGAAAATACGTTTTCCCGTGAATTTAAATGAAGCAACCTGAATAATTACTGACATGGTCTCTATTACAAATACTCCGCCCATAATAAATAAAACGATTTCTTGCCTTACAATTACTGCGATAACACCGAGTGCAGCACCAAGAGCAAGCGCACCCACGTCACCCATAAAAACCATCGCCGGATAGGTATTGAACCAAAGAAATCCTAATCCAGCACCGCATAGCGCAGCAGTAATAATAAGTAATTCTCCAGCACCGCTGATAAATGGTATGTTTAGATAGTTAGCAAATTGATAGTTTCCGCTCGCATATGCAAAAATACCCAAAGCGCCCGCGACAAGCACTGTCGGCATAATAGCCAATCCATCAAGTCCATCAGTCAAATTAACTGCGTTACTTGTTCCAACAATTACAAAGTAAGCCAGCACCACAAAAAATGGTCCCATCTCTAGTGCAAAAGACTTAAAAAATGGAACTATTAATTCGGTTTCTGCGGGCGATTGAGCAGTAACGTAAAGCGCTAAGGACGCTACCAACCCAATTAATGATTGCCAAAAGAATTTCCAACGAGCGGGTAACCCTCGAGGATTTTTTTCAACTACTTTGCGATAATCGTCAACCCAACCAACTGAGCCAAAAAATATCGTCACCCCTAACACTATCCAGACATACCGATTTTGCATATCTGCCCACATTATTGTGCTGAAGAACATCGCAATGATAATCAATGCGCCACCCATGGTCGGCGTGCCGGCTTTCGAGAGATGCGTCTTCGGCCCGTCACTGCGAATTGCCTGTCCAACTTGAAGATAATTTAACCTGCGAATAAGCGGTGGTCCAAAAATCCAGCATATGCCAAGCGCGGTAAGGATCGAGAAAATACCTCTTAAGGTGAGGTATTGGAATACTGATAACGGACTGTAGAATTGTCCAAGATAATCACTTAACCAGAAAAACATCAGAGTATTTCTCCACTATCGAGCATGAACACCACTTTTTCCATAGAGGAAGAACGCGACCCTTTTACTAAGAACGTTAACCCTGAGGTGTCTTTAAATTCTGATAAATAATTTCTTAATGCATCTAAAGATGAAAAGTGCTGACCATTAAACTGTTTACTGGCGTGTGCACTGAGGCAACCTAATGTGAGCATCGCATCAATCCCTGAATCAAGTGCGTAATCACCGACAGAGCAGTGAAATTCTAAAGCGCGATTTCCTAAGTCAGCCATATCTCCAAACACAAAAATACGGATACCAGGACGCGTTGAAAGAAAATTAATCGCCGCCTTCACAGACTCCGGATTCGCATTGTATGAGTCATCAATTAGAGAGCCGCCGGAGCGCAATTTTTTGACCATCAAGCGGCCCGATATAGGTTCCACCATCTGCAGACCTTGCTTTATTTGATCGATACCCGCGCCTGCAGCAAGCGCGCAAGCGGCTGCGGCAATTGCATTACCAACGGAATGCTCTCCAGGAACATTTAACTCTATTGAAATATCTTGCAAAGTCGTAGCACTAGGTGAAAGTCGCATATCGAATTTGTAACATCCATGTTCATCTGATTTGAGATTAATTGCCAAAACATCTGCAGATTCATCTTCTGCTGAAAACGTTATGCAACGACGCGGCCCTAAAAGATTTTTCCATTCATTCGAGTAATCAAGGTCTAAATTTAAAACTCCTACTCCATGTTCGGGTAAGCTTCGGTAAATTTCCGATTTTGCATTCGCTATCGAACCAAGATCTCCAAAGCTCCCTATGTGCGCGTTTTGAATGTTATTTACCAAACTGATATCTGGACGAGATAACGAACACAAATAATTTATATCACCGGCTTTACGAGCTCCCATTTCTAGCACGAGATAGTCGGTTCCTTCAGGAAGGGCCAACAGAGTCAGGGGTAATCCAATTTGATTATTTAAGTTACCTTCTGTTGCATGCACCGACCCGCAGAGTTTTAAAATTGAAAAAATAAACTCTTTCACAGTAGTTTTTCCACTACTCCCCGTTATGGCAATAGTTTGTCCTTTGAAAGAATTTCGTTTTAAACTAGCCATGCACCCCAAGGCTTTTTCGCTATCTTTGACAACCCATTGTGGAAAATTTTTCTCAAAAACCGGCTTTGTAACGATCGCTCCGGCAATTTCATTAGCGATACCGTCTATAAACTCATGACCATCATAATGTTCACCCGAGAGTGCAACGAAAATGTCGCCATGCTTAATTTTGCGGCTATCGATAGAAAAACTATCACACTTGGCATCGGGATTTAGGAGTGTTCCCCCAAACTGAGCAGCAGCATCACTCAAAAAAAAGGTTGTCATCTTACTCCATCCTGACGATCCGATAACGCTGAACGAACCTGATATTGATCGCTAAAAGGTAATTGTCCATCTGCTAGATCTTGAAAATCCTCATGACCTTTACCCGCAATTAGAACTAAATCATCCGATGCTGCGGAGAAAATAGCATGTCGAATCGCGTCGCGGCGGTCAGTCTTAATTATGGCATCTCCAACCATTCCACGTTTTATCTGTGCTATTATCTGGTGCTCTGGCTCACCGCGAGGGTTATCACTAGTCAGAACTACTCTATCTGTATACCGCTCTGCTATCGCTCCCATTTTAGAACGCTTTCCGGTATCCCGCTCTCCGCCACAGCCGAAAACCACCCAGAGTTTTCCGATACTGTGAGCCCTTAGAGTTATTAACACTTTTTCCAAAGCATCTGGGGTATGTGCGTAATCAACCACCACACCAGGCACCGATTCCATGTTGATTACCTCCATACGACCAGTGGGCGCTTTAATCAATGGAATTACTCTTAAGACGTCAGAAAGCGGAATTCTTTTGGCCGCCGCAGCCACCACAGCTAATAAATTAGATAGATTAAACTGACCCACCAAAGAAGACTTAAGAGTGCCTTGACCCCAAGGAGTAGACACCTTAGCTATCACTCCAAGCGAATCTAGCTCAATAGAAGTACAAAAAATCTCGGCTTTATTATTGTCTAAGCTATACCGGTAAATTTCTTTGTCTGACGATATTTCTCGCTCCAGCACATTAGAAAAATCGTCGTCAGCGTTAATTATGACTGTCTCTAGCTCAGGTTTTTGAAACAACAGTGCCTTCGAAGCACCATAACTTTTCATGTCACCATGGTAATCAAGATGATCACGACTTAAATTGGTAAAAATAGCGGTGTCTACAGAAACAGCCTCTATCCTTCTCTGAGCCAAAGCATGTGAAGAAGCCTCTAGTGCGACGTTCGAAACACCGGAATTAGATAGCCTATTCAGAATAGTCTGTATTGTTATGGCATCTGGTGTAGTGAACGAAGTTTTAATCACCTCGCTTGCTGACATGCCGTCAGTCCTTGAGCCCCCTATTCCGTATCCCAAGGTACCTAGGTATGCTGATTTCTCTCCAAGGCGCGTCAAAAGATCAGAGAGCAACCAACAACATGAAGTCTTTCCGTTGGTGCCTGTAACGGCAATTGTGTGAATTTTTTTTGATGGATTCTCATAAAATCTCGAAGCAATACGAGAAACTTTACTCTCTAAATCAGAAACACGTATTATAGGAATGGGGTAATGAGAAACATCACCCACCCATGCTTGATCAACAACAATGCCAATCGCTCCTTTTCTCAGCGCTTCATCAGCATAGAGCATTCCATTCGTTGTTTTACCGGAGCGCGCAAAAAATAAGTCTCCTTGTTTTACCAAACGACTGTCTTGGCATAATCCTGAAACAAACAATTTCGCGAATGGTGATTCAGTTTTTTCATCACCGAGTAGTTTGCCAACGGCCCATCCTTTTGGATTAAAAGGCGTTGTCATGATTCACCTGCCGAAAATAATTTAATTTTCGTACCAGACAATATCGGCATTGACGAAGCCGAGTCAGGCGTTACCCGCATTAATCGAAGTGCATTACCTGTGACCTCAGCAAAGACAGGTGCGGCCACTTGGCCCCCAAAATATTTTCCACGACTTGGTTCATCGATAACGACAACAGTTACTATTCTCGGCCTTGCAACAGGCGCTATTCCAGCGAAAGTTGCCGTGTAGCGATTATCAGCATATCCGCCACTTTCTCTCGTCTTGTGCAAAGTACCAGTCTTACCTGCGACCGAATATCCCGATATGGAGGCCTTTTGCCCAGTTCCGCGATGCCCTGTTACGGATTCGAGCATACCTCGAACTGTTCGAACATCATCTGGGTCAAATAATTTTTCTTCACCGAGGGGAGGATCATCAGCAATTAATGAAATCTCGCGACGAATACCATCGTTGGCCAGCACCGAGTATGCACGTGCAAGCTGAAGTGAAGTGACGCTAAATCCATATCCGAAAGCAAAAGTAGCTTGAGAAATTGGGTCCCAATTATGGAATGTCGGTAAGTTTCCTACTGCCTCAGCAGGAAAACCACTACCTGTGCTCTGACCAAGACCTACCTTTTCAAAAACGCCTCTGGTTAAGCTTGGATCCAACTCTAAAGCAACCTTAATGGTTCCTACTTGACTCGATTTGGATAATATCTCCGTAAGATTGAGCACTCCATAGTCATTAATATCTGTAAATGTCTTATAATCTACAGTGATATAGCCTGGGCTCGTATCGACATTTGAATCTTTACTAAAAATTCCAGACTGTAATGCCGTCAAAATAGTGAACGGTTTTACTGTAGAGCCCGGTTCAATCAAATCTAACATAGCTCGGTTACGTAGAGCATTTGGAGACACAGTAGAGCGATCGTTTGGATTAAAAGATGGCTGATTGACCATGGCTAAAACTTCTCCAGATTTCACATCAAGCACCACTATTGATCCTGCCGCTGCATCATGCTCGTGAACAGCGGTCTTAAGTGCTCGATATGCCGCATACTGAATACGAAGATCAATGCTCAAGCTCAGAGGTTTGCCACGTCTCGCGTCTCTCTCTACTTCGAGTTCTTCGATAACATGTCCCGATTTATCCTGAAGCACTCTCCGCAACCCTGATTCACCACTCAACCATGCGTTATAAGCTAGCTCTACACCCTCTTGTCCTCTATCCTGCTCTTTACTGGTGATACCAACCAACTGAGCCGCCACCTCTCCTGCAGGATAGAAACGCTTGTACTCTTGCACAGCGTTGACGCCAGGTATCTTCATATCCAGCACGTTATCTGCTTCCTCAACAGGCAATTGACGCGACAAATACATAAATGATTTTTTACGATATGCTTTAAGCTTTTGTTTTAGAAGTTTTGGAGATTGCCCCAGCGCCTCGGCAAGAAGCATTAGCTGGTTAGCACTCGCTGAGAGTAACAGCTGTGGGTCAGCTGTTAGAGTTGATACAGGGGTGCTCACGGCAAGGGGAACACCATGCCTGTCTGATATAATTCCTCTGTGCGCAGGTATTATTTGAGATCGTAGTGCTCGGGAATCGCCCTGATTACGTAAGAACTCGCTTCCCTGTAATGACGCTATTTTTATCAGAAGAATAATTGGTAATGCTAATACAATTAAAACGACCAAGAAAAAACGCCAATTTGCTTCAGGCTTTTGATGCCCCGTTTTAATCACTATCAGAGCCTCTAAAAGATATCGGATTTACTAAAATAATTTCATCCCCTAATGGAATCCTCATGTTCAATTCTTTTATCGCAATAGTCTCAACGCGTGGTAGCGATCCCCAAGTGCTTAACTCTAGAATAAGACGACCATAATCTGCCTGCAGCTGATCGCCAGTTTTCACTGACATTGAAATTCTCTCGTAGTAGTGCCGGCACAAGTGCTCAACATAAGCAACTGAGGTCGCAGAAAAAACCACCAATAGCCACAAGAGCACAACTCCTATTGCACTGAAGCTTACGGGAATCTTATATTCAAGTATTTTCACGCTACTCTCTCAGCCACTCTCATCACGGCGCTGCGGGCGCGCCAATTATTTGCGATCTCCTCCTTTGTTGGTTTGACCGCAGATCCAATTCCAACCAATCGAACTTTTCTATCGAAATCCTTAATTGGAAGATACTTTGGAGTCTCTAACCCGCGCTGCTGGTTGCGTATAAATCGCTTTACACAACGATCTTCTAGGGAGTGAAAACTAATAATGACCAATCGGCCTCCAATTTCTAATAAGTCAATTACTGCCCTCAAAAAATCATTAAGTTCGTCAAGCTCTTTGTTGATGTATATTCGGATTGCCTGAAATGTTTTCGTCGCAGGATGCTGACTACTCGTCCACGCCGGATGAGCATCAGAAACAATTTTCGCTAAACGTACCGTGCTCTCAATTGGTGAATCCAAACGCTCATGACCAATAGCTTTTGCGATTCGTTTTGCAAAACGCTCTTCCCCAAATTGTTTCAATACACTTGCAATATCATTTTCAGAGGCTTTATTGAGCCAATCTTTAGCAGACTCACCATTCGTCTGATCCATTCGCATATCCAGAGGGCCATCACGCATGAAACTGAAACCTCGGCTAGAAGTGTCAATCTGGGGAGAAGAAACACCGAGGTCAAGCAAAATACCAGAGGGGGTTCTCGAACCCAGCTTTTCAAGCACTTTCGAGAGCCCTCCAAAAGACGCATGTATCACAGTGATCCTCAATTCTTGTGGAAATTGAGTTCGACCATGAGCAACAGCCTCGTAATCCTTATCAAGAGCTAACAAAGATCCCTCCTTGGACAACTTGTTTAATATTGCTGAAGAATGTCCGCCACGCCCGAAAGTCCCGTCCACATATAACCCGTCAGGATTAATAACCAAAGCATCCACAGATTCTTTCAATAGTACTGGGTTATGCAAAATCATATAGAGCTACCAATTTACCAGGACAAATTTTTTAAGGCGTCAGACATGCCCTCTCGCTCATTGAGAATTGCTCGATAACCAGCTTGAGACTTTTCTCTCTCAGCGTTCCAATTGTCCTCTGACCATAATTCCAATCTCTGTGTACGTCCCACGAGAACCAACTTTTTAGAAAGTTGTGCATATTCACGTAGCTCTGTTGGAATGAGTACTCGACCATTTCCATCAACCTGCAAATCCTTTGCCTGACCAATAACAAAACGACTTAGCATCTCTCCTAATTCGTCTAAAGCAGGCAATTTGGCAACTTTCTCTTCAAATTTTCGCCACTCAGGAAGCGGTGATAATGTTAAACACGTTGATTTCATATCAATAGTCACGACAAGTTCTCCCCGGCACAAATTATCGAGCACAGACCTGTAGCGGGTCGGAACCGCCATCCGCCCTTTAGAATCCATGTTGATTGGATCACTTCCCCTGAACACATTATCCCCTCTATCCCACACTTACGCCATAAAAACCCACTATTTACCACATTTCACCATTTATGCAGGTTAGGCATAGTAAGTTTCAAAGTCAAGTAAAGAAATTAAGAAAAAAACACTTAAAAATCAGACAGTTCAAGAGCTTCGATTCAAAAGAGAAGTACCATAGGAAACGCTGTAAATTTTTAACAATTTAAAACATAAAGATGCAGTAATTACTTAATGTAATTTATAGATTTTAGGGTTTCAGTTAAACTAAGAAAATAAAATGAATAAAGAGTCGACCGATAAGCCGGGTTCTGTCGTGGACAGTCATTCATCTGGGGCAAACGTCACCGCTTGCCTCTAGCGACCTACCCGTCTCCAACGCGAGCAACGTCAAAGGAGACCTATTTGGTCTTGCTCCGAGTGGGGTTTACCCTGCCACTGTTGTTACCAACAGCGCGGTGCGCTCTTACCGCACCCTTTCACCCTTACCTGATCGGACAAAGATCATTGGCGGTCTTCTCTCTGCGGCACTTTCCGTGGGCTCACGCCCCCCAGGCGTTACCTGGCACTCTACCCTATGGAGCCCGGACTTTCCTCTGCAAAATTGAAAATTCATTCTTTATCGAAATCAAAAATTTGCAGCGACTGTCTAGTCAACTCTCAAAAAAGTATACCATGAATTTCCAATTATTTAAGATTTTAAAACTGATCAAAAGATTAACATGTATTCATGTTGGTTTTTTGCCGTGATGTTTTGAAATCCAAAGCGCCAGCTTATGTCGCATGTTTGGATCAGAAATCTTATCCTTTGCCAGCGGTTGAATTAATTTGTCTTCTACAAGTACTCGGTATATAAATTCAACTTTTAACTTGGCACTATCTTGTTTTTCCGGATACCCATATCCTCGTTTTTTGGCATAGTGTGATGCCACTTGAATTGCTTTCTTGACCAGCTCTGCCTCATCTTCCAACTTACCCAAATCTATTTCTCCCAAAAATGATGCTACCCCACAAATCGACGAGCATTATAAAATAACTGCATCCAGGGCGCGTCTTCCCCCCACTCGTTGGGATACCAAGAATTCAATACTGTTCTAAAGACACGTTCCGGATGAGGCATCATTAAAGTGACACGCCCATCTCTACTGCAGATACCAGTGATACCACCTACTGATCCATTTGGATTTGCGGGATAAGAACTGGCCTCCGCCAATTCATTACTTAAAAAACGCAGGGCAACCATGTTCGAAGTTTCAAGATCAATAAGCATCTCTTCATTATCAAATTTAACCATTCCTTCACCATGGGAAACAACAATGGGTATGTGTGACTCACTCATATTGTTGAGAAAAATAGAGGAACTCTTTTCTATCCTTACAAGAGAAAAACGTGCTTCGAACTGCTCTGACAAATTTCTTACAAAAAATGGCCATGGCTCTGCGCCAGGTATCAGTTCCCTGAGATGAGAAAGCATTTGACACCCATTACACACACCCAGAGAAAACGTTTCTGATCGATGAAAAAAATCTCTGAACTCATCTCTCAAATAAGAATTAAAGAGAATAGTTTTGGCCCACCCTTGACCAGCACCGAGCACATCTCCATAAGAAAACCCTCCGCACGCAACAAGGCCGACAAAATCAGATAACTGAACTTCACCACTCAATAATTCGCTCATGTGAACATCAACGGCAGCGAATTTCGCTCTATCAAATGCCGCTGCCATTTCTAGTTGGCCGTTGACTCCTTGCTCACGCAAAACCGCTATTCTGGGACGAGCAGTGCCAATGAATACCGGAGTCTCTACTTGAAAATTTAATTTTACCGAAAGCCCGGGGTCTTCTGAAATTAAGTAATCAAATTCGCTTTGCGCACAACCACTGTTATCACGCAGTACTGACATTTGATAGGAAAGTTCGCTCCAAGCTTTATATAAATCAGATCTTGGCTTACAAAATAATTCAACTCCCGAACGACTAACCCGAATAATTTGCCGACTGTTTAACCTTCCAATCTCATGACAACATAAATTGACAGCTCTACAGCGCTCAATAATTCCTGCGACACTTCCAGCCTTTACCTGAATGACTGCACCTAATTCTTCACTGAACAATCCAGGTATATAACTATCGTTCTTACAACCGGTCTCAATATTAATGTCAATTCCAACGCGACCGGCAAACGACATCTCAAGAAGAGTAACCAAAAGACCACCATCCGAACGGTCATGATAAGCAAGCAATTCACCCTCTCTATTCAGCATCTGCAAAATATCAAAAAAATTTTTAATAACAGCTGGATCATCTAAATCGGGCACTATATCGCCAACTTGGCCATTGACTTGAGCTAATATAGACCCCCCCAGTCGATCCAAACCTGCTCCCAAATCAAGCAAAATCAATCGAGTATCTCCGTAATCGGTTCTCAACTGGGGCGTTAAAATTTTTCTAACATCAACTACCGGAGCAAATGCACTTACAATTAGAGAGAGTGGCGATATAACTGATTTACTTTCGGCACCATCACCCCATTGTGTTTGCATAGACATTGAGTCTTTTCCAACCGGAATACTAATTCCCAAGGCCGGACAAAGCTCCATACCCACCACTTCCACAGTTCGAAAAAGCTTTTCCTCTTCGATAGAGCACCCCGCCGCGCACATCCAATTAGCGGATAATCGCACATCAGACATCGAAGCAATCGAGGACGCTGCAATGTTTGTAATCGCCTCACCTATGGCCATACGACCAGATGCCGGTGCGTTCACCAAGGCCAATGGAGAACGCTCCCCCATTGCAACTGCCTCACCCCTATAACTATCAAAACTTAATGTAGTTGCTCCACAATCAGCAACGGGCACTTGCCATGGGCCAACCATTTGGTCCCTCGTTACCATACCGCCTACTGAACGATCTCCGATAGTAATCAAGAAATTTTTACTTGCTACAGTCGGATGTCTAATAACTAAGTCGATCATTTCATCAAGATTCATATCTTTTATTGAGATAGGGCGAAATGATGTGGCCTTGCAAATTGCGGTTCGAGTTGTAAGAGATGATGGTGGAAATAACAAAGCCAACGGCACATCTATCGGTCTATTTTTAAAGTGCTCGTCCTCGACTACTAGCTTTTTCTCTTCGATTGCTTCTCCTACAATTGCAAAAGGGCACCGCTCTTTGATGCAGCTGCGAGTAAAAACATCGATGTGATCAGACTTTATTGCTAAAACATATCGTTCTTGAGCTTCATTGCACCAAATCTCAAGTGGAGACATCTGCGGCTCGGCATTTGGGATACAACGCAGTTTGAAATACCCGCCAACTCCCCCATCCTTTATCAACTCTGGCAACGCATTTGATAATCCACCTGCACCCACATCATGAATGAATGCAATTGGATTTTTATCTCCTAATTGCCAACACTGATCTATAACTTCTTGGCACCTTCTCTGCATTTCAGGGTTTTGTCGTTGTACAGAGCCAAAATCTAATTCTTCTAAGCTGTCTCCAGCAGTGACGGAGGACGCTGCGCCTCCTCCAAGTCCAATTAGCATGGCTGGACCTCCCAAAACAACCAATTTGGTACCCGATTGAAAAGGTTTTTTCAGCACATGCTCCGGCCGTATATTGCCATATCCCCCAGATATCATTATAGGCTTGTGGTATCCGTGACATTGCCCATTCATTTCTTGCTCAAAGCACCGGAAGTAACCACAAATATTAGGTCGGCCGAATTCGTTATTAAATGCTGCCGCTCCGATAGGACCTTCAAGCATAATATCCAGGGCTGATGCAATCCGGTCTGGCTTACCGTAATTCAGCTCCCAAGGTTGTAGATAACCTGGAATATTCAAATTAGACACACTGAATCCGGTAATACCAGCCTTTGGCTTTGACCCTCGACCTACAGCACCCTCATCGCGTATCTCACCGCCCGCACCAGTCCCAGCACCAGCATGAGGGAATATTGCAGTTGGATGATTATGTGTCTCCACCTTCATCAAAAAATGTATATCTTCCAAGGAGTATGTGTACTCACGCGTTTCTGGATCTGGGAAAAAACGTCCTCCCAAAGATCCTTGAACCACCGCTGCATTATCAGAATAGGCCGACAAAATGCCCGCACTATTCTTGTGATAAGTGTTACGGATCATCTCAAAGAGAGTCCTCTTCTGCATACTGCCATCTAAAACCCATCGAGAATTAAATATTTTGTGTCGGCAGTGTTCTGAATTTGCCTGGGCGAACATCATCAACTCGACATCGGTTGGATTTCTTTGCAAGTTAGAAAACTCGTTACAGAGAAATTCCATTTCAAAATCACTCAATGCCAATCCCAAATCTAAATTTACCTGTCTAAACATTTCAAAACTATTATCTAATATATCTATGGTTTTGGCAGGAACAGGATCTTCGTGCACAAATAACTTAATCGATTCGTTAAAATCAAAAAAAACAGTTTCAATCATCCTGTCATATAATAACGTAGCAAGTGCTATCTCTTCGGACCGACCGAGTGTCATGGAGGTGTCAACAGAGAAAGCGATTCCACGTTCGACTCGACGGACACAATCTAAACCACAGTTTCTTGCTATGTCAGTCGCTTTGCTCGACCAGGCCGATATAGTTCCAAGACGCGGGACAACCAAAAAAAAGTGCTTCGAAAAATCATTTGCGATGGATTGGTTTCGGCAATTTAACAATGATTGGAGTACATTAGTCTGTCTCGCCGAAAGCGTAGAAGCGGTATCAACGAAATATTTATAATTTGCTTGTAAAGAGAGCACACCCGACTGGGTAGCCTGTAATTTCAATAACAACTTATGCTTTCTAAAGTTTGAAAAACAGGGACCACCGTCAAAAATAATCATTCACTGAAAATCCAAACACGACAAAGCTATAAACCTCTAGTTTATACTACAATCCTATTAAGCGCAGTTTCATTTTGCTCTCGACCATCGTCAAATTACAAAGTGACACTCAAGGTTATTTGTGGCCATGGGAGTCAACGTTGAATTTTACTGATCTAAAGCTGATCAAGTGCTTGGGCACATATCAGTCGCGATAATTGTCGTTTTTGTCGTGGCCGTAAATACTAGTGCGCAACGTTGCTTGGAAATTGCGTAATAGCAAATCAACCGACTTACATGTTTAAACCAAGCGAGTCTTCAATGGGGATATATTATTTTTTCCCACGCTTTAATTGAAAAAAATTATGCATTAACAAACTACTTTGCTCAGCAAGCACTCCACCATGCCACTCAATTTTATGGTTAAATCTCATATTATCTAGGATCTGCATATTACTAGTTAGTGCACCGAATCTCGGTTCTTTAGCGCCAAAGATAATTCGGCTGACGCGGGAATGTAACATGGCGCCGACACACATAATACACGGCTCAATAGTCACGAAAAGTTGAGAGCCAACAAGACGATAATTACCCTCCGCGATTGCTGCTTTTCTTAAAACAACAATTTCTGCATGGGCTGTAGGATCACAACTCAAAATCGGTTCATTATGGCCATGCGCTATAATTTCCCCACCTCTAACCAAAACCGCGCCTATTGGAACCTCTCCAGCAGTCATAGCAAGTCTAGCGTTTTCCAGCGCAACATCCATAAACGCCTTGTCATTATTCATACTTTTTTTTAGCATCCAATCAAACCCTCAGTAAAAAATGATTTATACTATTTTTTCTATATTAGGGCACTAACAAATGCATGTAAAAACCGACGTTATACAAATTAAAAGTCGTTGGCAAACGGAACTTATTGAGTCGGTTACAAGCGTTGAGGAGCTGGTTACGCGACTTAATTTAAGTCCTAAATTACTAAGCAAAGGACAAAAAGCCGCATTAAAATTTCAGGTTAGAGTGCCTTTGTCATTTATCAAACGTATCCGCTTGGGTGACCCAAAAGATCCCCTCCTGCTCCAGATCTTGCCAGTCAAGGAGGAACTGAAAAAATACGAGGATTACTCGCAAGATCCTTTAAATGAGCTAAACCACAACCCAAAATCTTGCGTCATACATAAATATCGAAATCGGGTGCTGTTGGTCGTAAGTTCTTTTTGCGCAATAAACTGTAGATATTGTTTCCGCAGACATTTTCCTTATAATCAGCAACACCAAGACCGACGAAAGTGGTTTTCAGCGCTAGAATATGTGTCTAAACGACCAGAAATTAATGAAGTTATTTTTAGCGGAGGGGATCCATTGGCGGCAAAGGACAGTTTGCTATCGTGGCTTTCTAAAAGAATCGCTAAAATCCCACATGTCAAACGGCTGAGGATTCACACTCGGCTTCCCGTTGTTATTCCGTCTCGGATTGATGACGAACTTTTACTTTGGATGCAAAGCACTCGTCTTAAACCAATAATAGTTTTACACATTAATCATCCTAATGAAATCGATAGTGCCTTAGAGGAATCATTACGCCGATTGCGCAATATTGGAATTCGCTTACTTAATCAATCGGTGCTACTAAAAAATGTTAACGATTGTAGTGATGTCTTAATAGCGCTCAGCGAACACCTTTACAGCTGTGAAGTAACTCCCTACTATCTTCACTTACTTGATCCCGTGGAGGGTGCGGCTCATTTCCATGTTGATAAAGCGCGTATTAAAGCGGTTTACTCTGAGATGCAAAGAGTTTTACCCGGGTTTTTATTGCCCAGGCTCGTCAAGGAAACACCCGGAGAACCCTCCAAAACTATAGTTTGTGTAAATGATTAAAAAACTACTTTGCTTGTCCACTTTCGAAACAGGGATATCAGTGGTCGAATCCCTAAAATACTCAAGAACACCAGATTACACGAGGCTTGGATAGCCAAAACCTGCACGACTTCTTCCCCTAAATCCCAAACACCAACCAAGAAGATCAAAAGAATTACTGAAAGAGACCTAAAACCCTCAAACATCCACGATAATACTCTTCCATCAAGATGCCATGCAGTAATGCCTACCGATAATAATATTGAAAGCGCGAGTAAATGACGATCGAAATATAATTCCTTGAAATTACTCATTAAAAACGTTGCTAATACAAACCATGAGACGAACTGTATAACAACGAATACCATAGTTGCGAGAGAGGAATTACCATCATATTTCTGGTCATCACAATCTTGATAGTACAAATTCGGAAATCGCGTAGCAACATCCGCTGGACGCCATCCAGTGCGGGAAGAGAGTACCCTCAACTTATCTCTCCAAAGCTTGGTGACCCAAAAGTCGCGTATGAGCTGACAATAAATCTCTATATTTGCCCAGATTGGATTCCAACTTTGTAGCGGCTTTGTAGTCCCATATATCGGTGGAATATTATCCTTTTCAGGTCGGAAGGTACCAAATATCCGATCCCAGACGATTAAAACACCACCATAATTAGCATCAATGTAATGAGTATTTCTCGCATGGTGCACACGATGGTTAGAGGGAGTAACAAACAGAAAATCGAGCGCACCTAAGGAACCTATATGTTCTGTATGAACCCAAAATTGGTAAACAAGATTTACCGCCGCTACTGATATAAATACCTCAACAGGAATACCTAAAGCGAACATGGGAATGAAAAAAATCCAAGTCAACAAAAATCCACTACCAGTCTGCCTAAGTGCAGTCCCCAAATTGAAATCTTCACTTTGATGGTGAACCACATGGCTGGCCCAGAGTATCGAACGTTCATGTGAGAGGCGATGCTTCCAATAATAAAGGAAGTCATATATAAAAAATGCTATGACCCAAGTTAGCCAATTTTGTGAGGACAATAATTCGATATTAAAATGATCAGTAGCGATACCAAATACGAAGCCACTAATACCAAGATGTAAAGCTGGGGGAATTCTACTTAATACTCCAAGTGTCAGACTGCAAAATGTGTCATTAAATCGATAAGTGTTTTTCTTTCGGAAAATGCCATACAAAAACTCCACAGACATGAGCAAAAGAAATACTGGCAACGCATAAAGGATAATTAATGAAGGCTTCAAAAACTCCACTGGATTAGACGCTTGTCAGCGCTTTAACGCTGACTTTTTCAGGCATTGATTTTTTATTCGTATATCTCATAAGATAGTTAAACACTCATCCGCTTTAGTTTATTCAACTTGTTTAGAGCGGGTTTAACCGCATTGTCATTGTCATTGTCATTAAAACTTAAATATAACTCGATTAGAGGCTTCACGCTGATTGTCCACAACCCCGTGAACGGGGTATTCAAATCAGCTATAACGATATATAACAAGTGAACACACGCAGTGATCGACCCAACCATGAAACAATGTATCCATGGATCCATTCCGGCGTTTATTATGAAGGCAACAACTAAAACTGCCGACATATAAACCAAAAGATGCTTCAAGCGCGGCGGTAATTGTTGGTTTGCTATACTAATTCGCTCAGTCCGAAGTGTGGTAATCGACGACATCTTTTCCATCAAAAAATGAAGTGCAGCGCGATCACTCTCGTTACTCATTTCCAAATCATTTACGGCATACATAATGTCGTATAATTCTTTAGAGGTGTCGGAGTTAAGCACCGCATAGTCGTCGTTCATGGTACGCCATTCAACTTTGGCGACAGAATAGACATACTCTTGCAACTCTTTTTTTACCGCCTCCTTTTTTTCGGGCTGTCCGTCCACATAAATTAAAAAATCACGCACATCGCTGATGGCGTTTAATTCAGCTTCAACCACCTCTGACAATTTATTGAAGCGATTTAACACCTCAACCAACAAAAAACCAGAGACGATAGCGTAAATCATTCCAAAAACTGAATAGAATTCCTCCCATG
>NZEU01000025.1 GCA_002689135.1 Porticoccaceae bacterium | reverse complement strand
GCCTTTTTCGAAACAAGTTAGAGAATCTTCTAGACTTAGGTCTCCACTCTCGAGTGAGGTCACGAGGGCTTCTAAATTACTTAGCTGACGCTCAAAGTCCACTTTTTGAGGATCTACCAACACCTGTTAAACCACCTTCTATACTGGATCACAATCTTATTATTACTACACCCTATCGAACCATTGTCTCTGGGTCAATCAGTCAGTGAAAAATTTATGAAATATAGCTTGAGCATCGTTATTATCCAGAAGAATTGATCGTTTACCATCAGATTTTCGTAGATTTTATAGTATTTTACCTCAGGTTTACATGAAGATTCTCAGACTAAATGTGGCGGGACAACCAATCGAGTGGTTAACTTGGCAACAAGCGGTATGCCTTTTTGCGAGAGATCTAGTGGTCTGGACGCTCGGTGATATTGTGCGCGAGGTTAGAGGAGGATTTTGCAGATTAACGGGACAAACCTCAATTATGTCCGTCCCTTCAATTATTGCTTGCGGTGGCGAGAAGTTGGGGCGACCGAAAAAGAATAACCGATTGAATAATGCGGCTTTATTTGCTCGCGATTTGTACACGTGTGTGTATTGTGGTCGTCCTTATCAGCATGAATTTCTCACCCGTGATCATTTGTTACCGATCTCCCGCGGAGGTAAAGACTGTTGGGAAAATGTTGTCACTGCATGCAGGCGATGTAATCAATTTAAATCTAACCGAACTCCAGATGAGGCGTCAATGCGCCTTCTAAAACAGCCCTATCGACCCAACAATGCTGAATTTTTGACTCTAATCAATAGCAAAGGTATATCCGGAGACCAGAAAAATTTTTTAAGAACCCAGTTTTCTCGTGAAACGACGCTAAACTACGAGTAGTTACCTCAAGCAATTAAATGCTTCTTGGTCCACGATGTGCCTGAGGCTCGTCAATGAGGGGGGTGAAAACGAACAACAGACACATCGGGTCTCATTAGGACACCAAAGTTGCATTAAAGTTCGAATCCGGAGTAAGTTTTCAAAAAAACTTGCCGAGGCAAATAAACTGTTGTAGTGCCAAAATTCGCGTAACGCTACATTTCTACAGCAAATCCCGATACATAGGATCGAAATTAGCGGCAACCTGATTTCGATTAAAGTCGCTTATCACCTTCAGGAGTTGACGACATGTGATTTGGCCAACCAAGCGCCCTTGTTCAACAACTGGCCGTCTCCTTCGACCTTTTCTCACCATGTCATTAGACACTCCCACGATGTCAGAACGCAATTCACATGATTCGACAATATTATTCATGTGTGTTTTAACAATTTCCACATTATCCTCTTTCTGATAAAGCCGCTTGAGAATTTGGCGGCAAGTGATTTGTCCAATAAGCCGCCCTTTATTGATTACTGGCCGGCGTCGGCGTCCTTTTTTTAGCATGTCTTCGGCAACATAAAGTAGGTTTGCATTGACATCGCATGATTCGATGGCCTCAGTCATATGCTCTTTGACCTTTCCAACTTCTCTGTGATCATTGTAAATTGCGGACAGAATCACCCTCAGGCAATCCATCTCTGAAAGTACGCCGATTAATTTCTCTTGCCTATTTACAACACAAAGACCAGAAACACGGTTTTCAATTATCGAGTTGACTGCGACAAAAAGATCATTTTCAGGAAAAATTTTCACTGGGTATGGTTGCATGTAACTTCTTATTTCTGTGTTATCTGACGTCCCATGTGTACCCGAAAGGCCAACTTTAAGGCAGTCCATCTCTGATAAAACTCCGAGGAGTTTGTCGCTAGCATCAACCACGCATAGACCCGAAACTCGATGCTCCAGAATCAACGATACCGCTTCACTGATGCTATCTTCTTCTCCAATTTTTATTGGGTTATTTTGCATATAATCACATAAATCAACTGAGCGTAACATTACTTTACCCCCTAAGGTTAATTACAGACCGTATTACATTCTCTCCTATAAATGCCTCATAAAATCAATAAATGGTTGTGGCCATGTGCCGAGAAGTATTACAGATATCATCAGAATAATTGCTAATGCATCGCGCCACATGGGTGAAGAAATGAGAGGAACCTCATAATTATTGTCTGATGAGCTTGTTATTAGCATTGTATAGATGACCCTCAAGTAATAATAAATAGCAATAGCACTACCGAAAACTAAGGTAATTAGGAGGAGCCACAAATTGGTATTTAGAGCAAGTGTTATCAGATAAAATTTTCCCAAGAAACCGGCAGTCAGCGGGATCCCTGCGAAGGAAAGCATGGCTACCGTGAGTGTGGATGCTTGCACAGGTTTTCGCCAAAATAATCCAGCAAATGACCTCATGTCCGGATCGTTCTCTCCCCCAATATTTGCAATAACAGTGAAAGCAGCCAAAGAGGTAATAATATATGCAGTTAAGTAAAAATTTATTGCCTCCAGGCTCGAGTAAAAGATTTCATCACTTTCTTGCAGTTGTCGGAGTGCTACTAGGGCAACTAAAAGATAACCGAAATGGGCTATTGAAGAGTACGCAAGTAACCGCTTAATTTGTTGTTGACGGAGCGCCAGCCAGTTTCCAACTAGCATTGAAATAATTGCTAAAACGCTCAAACACAGCATGAATGTTGGGTACTGATGCAATTGTCCATCTATTGTGAATCGCGACAATGCAACTAGCATAGCCCCTTTGGAGACGGTAGCTAGGAAATTTGTTACGGGTGTGGGCGCGCCTTGATAGACATCAGGAGTCCACATATGAAAAGGAGCGAGAGATAGTTTAAAACCTATACTTGCCAATAACATTGATGTGCCAGCAACAACAAGCAAAGGATTCTTGATGCCCGCTGAGCTTAGTTTAGCACCGATACCAGTATAACTAAGATCACCGGTGGCCGCATAAATCAAGGCGAAACCAAAAAGTAGCATTGCAGAGGCGGCAGCAGAGAGCACAAGGTACTTTATCGCTCCTTCCAGTGGGTTGGGGTCTTTTTCAGGAAAAGCGATCATGGCATAAAGGGAGATGCCCAACAGCTCCATTCCTAATAGCAGGGAAGCCATGTGAGAAGCAAGAATTAAAACGACTGCCCCCAGAGTTGACAATAGCAATAAAAGATAGTACTCCTCTGTCACTTTGAAACCTGTATTTTCGTCATCAGTTGATAAAATTAGCGTAACCAATGCCCCGACTGTAATTAGAGAGCTGAACCATAGACCTGATGGGTTTATTAAAAATAGTGGGGTTACCTGTTGCGGATAACTAGTTGCCAAGTGAGTGGACCAAAGCGTTGCTGTGACCCCTAAAAAGCTTATCCACCACGCTAATTTGTGATTACGTTTTATAGAGGCTTGTATCATCACGACTATAATGGTGACTGATAACCCTAAGATGGGAGCAAGAGAATAAAAATCGATTACTTTCATTTGACTAATCCGAGCTGGACCGCATCTATTAGGCCAATGAGTGTTGTTTGTGCGACATCCATGATTGGTTGAGGATATATGCCAAGTAAAACCAAAGCACCCATCATGGTATACATAGTTAGCATTTCACGCTTTCTGAAGTCATGAAGCATAGTTGTTTCGCCCCGATGAGCATTCGGTTCTCCATAGAACGATTTTTGCATTAGTATTAGCGAGTAGATGGCTCCCGTGATCAAGCCCAATGATGCTGCAACTGCCATCCAGCTAGATACCTGATAAAGCCCAAGTAGTATAAGAACTTCTCCTATGAAATTACCGAATCCGGGTAGACCTAAAGAAGCAATAATAAAGAACATGGCGCTTGCTCCCATTTTTGGCATAAATTTCCAAAGGCCGCTCATCTCGCGCATATCTCGCGTATGCAATCTTTCCTGCAAAGAACCTGCGATCATGAAAAGAGCTGCGCTGCTAAAGCCATGAGCAATCATTTGTATCACAACGCCTTGTAGAGCTAATTCATTCCATGCGTAAACTCCCAACAGAATAAAACCCATGTGACTCACACTGCTATATGCGACCAGTCTCTTGAAATCTGTTTGGGCGAAAGCTGTCATTGCCCCATAAATAATTCCAAAAACACCTAAAGCCATTGCCATTGGAGCAAAGTCGTTAGCGGCTGATGGGAACAATGGAACTGCGAACCGAATTAAGCCATATGCACCGGTCTTGAGTAGGATTCCGGCAAGTATAACGCTTCCTGCTGTAGGCGCTTGAGTGTGTGCATCTGGTAGCCATGTGTGAAATGGGAATCCTGGCAGTTTCACAACAAATGCGACGAAGAAACCACTCATTAATAGGTATTCGGTAAGATATCCCTTAGGGAGATTTATCAGATCGAAATAGCTAAAACTATACTGCCCATTAACTTCTTTATAAATGACAGCCAGAGCGATTGACGAAACGAGCATCAGAAGACCACTGGCCTGCGTAAATATGAAGAACTTCATTGCAGCATAACTACGATTTTCGTGACCCCATATCGCAATAATGAAGTACATCGGGATTAGCATTACCTCCCAGAAGAGGAAGAACAAAAATAGATCCAAAGCCGTAAACACACCGATAACGCCAGCTAGGGTCCAAAGCACATTCGCTTCGAAAAAACCTTGATGCTTTTTGATATCTGTCCAAGAAGCACTCACGGCAACAGCACCCAAAATTAGCGTAAGTGCTACCATGAGGAGACTTAACCCATCCAGCGCAAACTCAATGCTGATGCCAAATGCCGGTATCCACTCAAGTTTGAGGTGCATCAGCCAACTTGCCGGATCTGATAGGCTTGATTGGGTGATCACCGTTATGTAATCAGGTTTTATAATCTGGAGCATTAGATAAATTAAGGACACCAATATTGAAAGTAACGCAGTAACCCTTGGAGCTTCCTCACTGAGTTTTTCGCTCAAAAGTGCTATGATTCCTCCGATTAGGAGTATAATTATGAGTGTTACTATCACCACTCCGAAAGTCCTCTGGGGATAGCAATCGCGATTCCGAGTAAAATTATGAAGCCAATAGCGACACTCACCATATACCAGCGCATACGACCACTTTGAGAGAAGCTAAGCCACTTGTGAAGTTTCTGGTTAACAAGGACTATTGTGTTATAGAGCTTATCTAAAGGCTCATCTAATAGTATTGATGTGGAACGGACATACGGTGAGACTAAGAGACGATCATAAAACTCATCAAGCTTCCAGCCGGAAAATAAGAACCGACTTATTGTGTTCTCCTGGGGTGATGTCAATGACTTCGGGATGCGAGATGGAATTTTAATGAATAGTATATATGCTACCAAAAGACCGAACAGCGGCGTGGCGATAGACACTACCTCCACCCACGTAGCAGGGTGACTATTTGTTTCCATTGGGAAAAGATTACTCAGTGGGAGCGTAAAATATCCTCCCACCAGCGATAAAACACACAATATGGTAAGTGGTAGGCCTATCCGCCATCCATTCTCTTTGTTCGGCAAAGTTTGGATTCGACCGAAAAATACTACGAAAACCAGTCTAAAGCTGTACAGAGCGGTAACCAACGCGCCTAGTAATCCTCCGGCCCAAAGTATGGGACCAAATTCTTCTAACTGATAAGCACTTAAAAGAATGAGATCTTTACTAAAAAATCCTGACGTAAACGGCAAAGCCGCAAGGGCTGAAGAACCGATCAAGAAACTTGCGAAAGTTATCGGCATACGCTTCCAAAGGCCACCCATTTTAAAAATATCATGTTCATGATGGAGGCAATGAATAATCGCACCGGAACCGAGGAATAATAGGGCCTTAAAAAATGCATGTGTCATTAGGTGAAAAACTGCAGCGGTCCATGCGCCAACGCCAAGAGCTAAGAACATATAACCGATTTGGCTGATCGTGGAATACGCGAGGATTCTCTTTATATCGGTTTGCACCAACGCACTGAACGCAGCCATTAGAGCGGTTCCCACTCCCATAACAGCAATGACCATCATGGCGTGAGGAGAGATTATAAAAAGACTGTGCATACGCGCTATCAAATAAACTCCTGCGGTGACCATAGTGGCTGCATGAATGAGAGCACTAACAGGCGTGGGTCCGGCCATCGCGTCGGGCAACCAAGTGTGCAGAGGAAATTGTGCTGACTTTCCGGCTGCACCAGCTAACAGTAGGAGGCACGCGAGTGTAGGCATAAAATCTCCTGTCTGCCACCGAACTTGAGCAGATGATACCAGGCTCTGGATGTCGAGCGTCCCGAGTTCTGTGAAAAGTATAAGGAGACCCAGCATCATCGCTGTATCGCCAATTCTTGTCACTATAAAGGCTTTTCTAGCGGCACGTCCGTTACTGCTATGCTGATACCAAAAACCTACAAGCAGATAACTGCAAACGCCAACTCCCTCCCAACCTAGATATAGAAGAAGAAGATTGTCAGACATTACTAATATCAACATTGCTGAGACAAACATATTTAAATAAGCGAAGTATCTAGCATAGCTCTTGTCATGCTCCATAAATTCACATGAGAAGAGATGAATCAGGAACCCTACGCAGGTGATAATCATCATCATGACAATGGTGAGGCCATCGATGTGAAAACCGACGTTTGCGCTCAATTCACCAACTTTCATCCAAGTCCACAGTGAGACTGTGAAGAGATCAGGATCTTTGAGATACCCCCAAGTCAGGTTGCAGGTTAGTAACGCTGACATACCCACCGAGCCGGTTCCGAAAAAACCTACGGTGGTCGGTGGAAGTTTTGATGAGAAAACCATCAGAAAAATTGCACTAATTAAAGGCATCAAGGGAATCAGCCAGACAAAGTCCTGCACGATTAACCTCGCATCCTGTTTGCATCATCCATGTCAAGGGAGTTGAAGCGTTTCTGAATTTGTAAAACTAACCCGAGTCCGACGGCAACTTCTGCTGCCGCCACGCTTAGAATTAGTAAGAATATCACCTGTCCATCAGGTTGTCCCCAGTGGGCACCGGCTGCTATGAATGCGAGTGCGGATGCATTGAGCATTACTTCCAAAGACATTAAAATAAAAATAATGTTTCTCCGAATCATAAGTCCGAGCATCCCAATGGTGAAAAGTAGAGTGGAAACAAAGAGGACGTGGTTGAGAGGCACAACAAGGTCCTGCATGGTCTATAACCCCCGATCCAAATAACGTCTGCCTAAATGGTAGGATCCGACAAGTCCGGAGAGTAGCAGCATGGAGGCCAGCTCAACAGCAATGACGTAGGGCCCAAAAAGGGCTAGTCCAACACTTTTGGGCGATACCGAACCCGATGATGCAGGTCCTTCGACAGTTGAAATAAGATATAGAAGCTCGACGAGCAAAACCAGAGATAAAATAGCGGGTCCCAGCCAGACATGCGGTTGAAGCAACTGGCGTTCACGGGCATCTCCTTTTTCTCCGAGATTTAACATCATTATTACAAAAACAAACAGCACCATTATGGCACCAGCGTAAATGACAATTTCCAATGCGGCCGCGAAAGGAGCACCAATTAAAAAGAAAATTACTGCGATAGCCAAAAGTGAGACAATTAGGTATATGAGCGCATGAATTGCGTTAGTTCTTGTCATCGCCAGTACCGTTGCAAACAGTGCTACGGTAGAGGCAATATAAAAAAGCGTAAGTTCAAGCATATTATGCGTACCTTATCTTATTTTTATGGCATCAGGCTTTTGGTATCAATTGGCAATTCTTCGTTAATGGCCTCACCCTTATCTTTTGTTGCAGTTTGTAGTCCTGAAACGCGATAAAAATTGTAGTCAGGGTACTTTCCTACGCCATCTATTAGAAGATGCTCTTTCTCGTAGACCATATTCTGCCTGTCATACTCACACATTTCGAAGTCTGGAGTCAGTTGAATTGCGTATGTTGGGCAGGCTTCCTCACACATCCCGCACATGATGCAACGAGAGAAATTTATTCTAAAAAATTCCGGGTACCAAGTGCCATCATCACGAGTGTCTTTTTGAAGTGCAATACAATCAACGGGGCATGCGGCGGCACAAAGATTACAAGCAACGCAACGCTCTTCACCATCTGGATCACGAGTTAAAACTATTCGCCCTCGATATCGAGGCGCAAGATAGGGCATTTGTTCTGGATATTGAACTGTTTCTGCTTTTTGAAAAAGATGTTTAAAAATATGCCACATTGTCCTTAGTGAACTTAACACCTAGAGCCCTCCTTCCTGTAACCAAAGTAAAACAGCACCTGTAATCACAAGATTGAACAGGGTGATCGGTAACATCACCTTCCAACCGAGTGACATCAACTGATCATATCTTGGTCTGGGTATTGCAGCACGCAGTAGTACGAAAAAATTAATAACAAAAATGATTTTTATCGTAAACCACGCTACTGGTGGGAGCCAATTAATCTCAAATATTATGAGGGATGGTCCCATCCACCCGCCGAAGAAAAGGGTTACGATCATTGCGGAAATCAACATAAGACCGAGATATTCTCCTAGCATAAACATAGCAAATTTCATCCCACCATACTCGGTATGAAATCCAGCTGTCAGCTCATGCTCTGCTTCGGGAAGATCAAATGGTAACCTGTGGCTCTCTGCAATGCCTGCGATGACAAATACGATAAGCCCTAATGCTTGCGAAAAACAAAACCACACATTTTCTTGGGCCTTAACAATTTCAACTAAACTAAAACTTCCTGTCATCATCACAATCCCCATCAACGACAAGCCCATAAAAACTTCATAGCTAACCATTTGTGATGCCGAACGAAGACCGCCTAGTAACGCATACTTGTTATTTGAAGCAAGGCCACCGAGTAGGACGCTGTAGACTGCGAGCGAAGTCATCCCTAAAAAAAATAATAATCCGATATTTACATCTATAATCTGGATACCAGGAGAGAACGGGACAACCGCGAAGCCCATCATCATAGCCACGACAATTGCCGTGGGTGCAAAAACAAATACCATCCGGTCAGCGAAAGGGGGAACCCAGTCGTCCTTGAGCAGGAGTTTTATCATATCTGCTACCACTTGACCGACTCCGAACGGCCCGATTCGATTTGGACCGTATCGATCTTGCCAGAATCCAAGTAATCGTCTTTCCCACCAAGTCAAGAACGCTGCACCGGCCACCCCGAAAATCAGTATTCCCATTGCTAGCATAATAGGTCCCCATTCAAACATACTGATTGTCCTCAGACTTGAATGACGCGATTCTATCCGTTGCGATCACGACTGGCTTAAGTGGTTGCCACTCATCATCTCTGTTAATTTGAACATAAGTATCTGCAGTGAGGTGCCCAATTTCATTGTAACCAGCACTGTAACCAGCGCAACCTTTCGCCATTCTTGCCGAAACCCGGACCGATATCGATATCCTTAGATCGTCTCCAGAGACGATTACCCCATCACCATCAGAAACTTTCATATTGTCAGCGTCTCTGCCAGACAACATAATAAAGGGTAGCCCCGCAAGCTCAGAAATTTCCTTTGTGTGTAAAGACAGCTCCTCTGATCCATGAAGGGAGTAAATGGGTACCAAACGCCAATAGTTATTTTTTAAACTCACGCTGGGTGTTCGGTCGTAATCTAAACTTACTCCACAACCTGACGATTTTATTAACTTAATTCCTGACGGGCCTCCTTTCAAAGGCCCGTCGGTTTCGGCCTGAAATTTCTGTAGAGACTGATTTGAATTCCACCCAGGAGACCATACAAACGGAGTCAAGGCTGATGGTTGGTCGCGGTTAAGTCCCTCCATGCTGTATGTAAGGGGAGTTTCTTCATCGGGCGATTGTTGTGGTTCATGCACTGATGTGTTTGCGGTGATGGCCGTTCGACCACTGTTTCGGTGTGTTTGACGGGGGATCTTTAGACCATGGTCACGGAAGTTTTTATCTGGAGCCACAGATGATAAAGCTTGAAAGTTATTATTCTGTGCGCAAAGGTCAATAACCTCATCAAAACTTGCTATAGCTGAAAGTTCTTCATTTTCTATCACAGCGGCTATATCGATCACCCATTGCCAGCTTGGCAATCTGTCGTGCAGGGGCGAAAACACAGAATAAAAGCGTTGGGCTCGACCTTCATTATTTACAAGCGTACCCTGAGTTTCGGCAAATGATGCAGCGGGAAGCACCATATCCGATATCTCCAGAGTTTTATTTTCAAGGACGTCGATTGAGATAATTTTTGTTTGTGATGCGTTAAGTTGAGTCATCTCGAATGCACTCAACCGTCGAGACAAATCGTTTTCTAACACAACAAGTACATCAATTTCATCAATGTTTTCGATAATGTCTGATAGCATGAGATTTTGGGGTTCACCAAGTAATATTGAACCGGTACTATTTGACTCTGGGAAGGTAAAGCTGAGTTGCGTATTTTGATTGGACATAGCGAGTGCATCTGCAACTGCTGCAGCGCTCTCTACAATATTTGCATTTAGCAAGCTTGGACCGCTTACTATGAGTGGTCGTTCAGCGGTGGTTAGGTATGTTGCTATTTCTATAATTTGGGGGTCTTGAGAGTTACCGTCGGCTAACTGGCGAGCTAATTCTAGTCCAAAGTTGGCGATCTCATCAGGTGATAGAGTTATCGTCTTCATAGCAACATCATCAAGTTTTGTCGCAGCGGTTGTCGTAATAAATAGTGGAGAGAGCTCCTTTTGCGCAAGGTTTCTCACAGCACTGTCATGCCATTCCTCAATACCCATCTTTGTAGCCATGGCGATTGCCTTGTTTTTGGTCGCTTGTCTTATTGCTAAAGCGATTCTCGCGGCTGTATTTGTTAAATCTTCACCAAGCACGAGTATTGCATCTGCCATTTCTATTTCTCTTACAGAGGGATTGCTCGCTCTGGTTGTCTGCAGAATAGAGACTTGACGTTTTAAGATATTATGCTCTGTTTGTGATACCCCTAACGAAAATTTGGATGGACCAACTAGCTTTTGTAGTAAATAGTTTGATTCAACGGATGCCCTCGGAGAGCCAATCCCTACGATATTTCCGTTACCAAGCCATTGGATAATGTGGCGAGAAATCTCGTTCTTTTTTATCGCTTTGAATGCACCATTAGGTTCCTTGATTCCCACGTAGTTTGTTCGTTTGTCTCCGTTTACGTACCCGGCACCGAACCTCCCTCGGTCACAAATGAAATATCCGTTGATTTCGTGGTTATAGCGATTATGAATTCGTTTCAACCTTCCGTATCGCTCGCCGGGAGAGATATTGCACCCCACACCGCAACCGCTACATATAGAGGGGGAGGACTGCAGATCCCACTTTCTACTGTAATCAGCAAGAAACGGTTTGTCAGTAAATACGCCCGTGGGGCACACCTCGACAAGGTTTCCAGAGAATTCGCTCTCTAAAATACCATCTTGATGGCGACCGAAATATATCCGGTCGCGTGATGCCTGAGCAGACAGGTCTTTTCCGCCTGCGTAGTCGCGGTAAAAACGTTCACAACGATAACAGGTAATGCAACGATTCATTTCATGATTTATTAAGGGCCCCAAGTACTGGTTACGATGTGTGTTTTTTTTTCCTTTATAGCGTCGGTCTCTGTGACCTACCATAACCGTCATGTCTTGGAGATGGCACTCCCCTCCCTCTGAGCACACAGGACAATCATGCGGATGATTTAGCATAAGGGACTCTACAACAGCTTCTCGGAACTCCTTTGCCTTTTCAACTTTAAGAGATACTCGTGCCCCGTCAGTGGCGGGCGTCATACAACCCATGATTATCCGTCCATGTTGATCATCATTATCCCGATATTGTACAAGAGCGCATTGCCTACAGGAGCCTATAGATCCCATTGAAGGATGCCAACAAAAATAAGGTAGATCTAGACCTGCATCGAGGCAAGCTTCCAGCAAATTTTTTCCGCTTCCCACCTCATATGATTTGCCGTCAACGATTATAGTAGGCATATCTAATATACTCCGTTCATTTCGTAAGGGCACCGCCCGAGCGTTATGTGATTTTTGAAGTCTTCGAAAAAATATTTCATTGCGCTTTGGAGGGGTTCCATAGCGCCCGGAGCTAAAGCACAATGAGTGTTTCCCGGGGTTCCAATGTATTTTATTTGATAGGCCAGAGTTTCGAGGTCGGCTTCACTCCCCTTTCCATTTTCAAGATCCTCTAGGACCTGACGAGTCCAAGGCAGTCCATCTCGGCACGGTGTACAAAAACCACAGGACTCTTGCGCAAAAAACCGTATTAAGTTCAGAACCATTCCCACAGGACAAGATTGATCATCTAGGATAATCATCGTGCCAGTGCCCATGCGACTACCAGCGGCACCAATTACGTTATAGTCCATAGCAAGATCGAGGTGAACCTCCGTTAAAAAATCAGTTGAGCCGCCACCCGGTAAAAGACCTTTGAGGTTCAGACCAGTTTGCATTCCGTCGGCATGATCCTCGAGGATTTGTCTAATGGGTGTCCCCATAGGAAGCTCCCAGCAACCGGGATTCTTCACACGCCCACTCACTCCAAACAACTTTGTGCCACTGTCCTCGCCAACGCCTAAAGTCTTGAACCATTCCGCACCTTTATGGATGATGTGGGGAATATTGCAAAGAGTTTCTACATTATTGACGATCGTGGGGCGACCCCATAGACCACTAACTTGGGGGAAAGGTGGTTTTGCTCGTGGATTTGCACGTTTGCCCTCTAAAGCGTTGATAAGCGCAGTTTCTTCTCCACATATATAACGGCCTGCACTTGGATGAACATACATCTCAAGGCTGAACGAAGATCCTAGAATATTTCCTCCCAAATAACCTGAGTTGTAACACTCCTCGATTGCTTCGCTTAGACGTTGAATGGCTAATCGATACTCTCCTCTTATGAAGATATAGGCTATATTAGCTCCGATTGTGTAGGCTGAGAGAACCATGCCTTCAATAAGTTGATGCGGATCTTGCTCCATCAGGAGACGGTCTTTGAATGTTCCCGGCTCCATCTCATCAGCATTGCATATAAGGTATTTATGTCCGGGTAAACAGTCTCCATGCTTTGGCACAAAGCTCCATTTCATCCCTGTCGGGAATCCTGCCCCGCCACGCCCGCGTAGATTTGAATTCTTTACCTCCAAAAGACAATCGTCCGGCGACATGGAGTTTAGCGCTTTTCGGAGTCCCAGGTAGCCCTCGTTAGCTTCATATCTATCAATTGGAGTGGTATCGTTGACGTTAGAGATATTTTTAGTGAGAACTTTTTCGGTCACTATCCGGCCTCTTGTTCGTAATCTGTGAATATTTGCTCTATTTTAGATGAATCTAAATTTGTAAATAACTCATCTCCAACCATCATTACTGGTGCTTTGTCACAGGCTCCCAAGCATGGGACGGGGAGAAAAGTAAACTGTTTATTTTTTGTAGTTTCTCCGTAATCAATTTTTAAAATTTCGGAGATTTTGTGTTTTTGTTTCTCACATCCGCAAAGCCAGCAACTTACGCTATCGCAAAAGAGTATGACCTTTTCACCGACGGGTCGTCTGAAGATTAAATTATAAAACGTTGCTATACCCTCTAGTTCCTCAGAAGACATTTCGAGGTATTTTGCAATGGCGATCAAACATTCATCTGATACCCAACCACGCTTGTCCTGAACTATTTTTAAAGCATCAATCGCTGCTCCCGATTTCTGAGGAACATGCGAGAGTTCTATATTGATAAGGTGAATCTCCTCTGATGTCAGAGTGGAAGAAGTGTCTGACTGGATAATATTATGGATCATCGGTCTACATCCGCCATTACAAAGTCAATGCTTGCGATTATTGCAATCAGGTCAGGGATCAATAGGCCTCGGCTAATAAGAGGAATCTGTTGTAGGTGAGCGAAGGATGGAGTCCTGATTCGAGTTCGGTAAGCGTTTGTTCCATTGTCGCTTATTAAGTGGTAGCTATTGATACCTTTTGTTGCCTCGATCATTACTGAGGCTTCTCCATGTGGTATAACTGGGCCCCAGCTTACATTGAGAAAATGGTGGATGAGTGTTTCTATATCCGTCATCGTGCGTTCTTTTGGAGGTGGCGTGGTTGAGCGATGTTCGCTCTTATAGTGACCTCCGGGCATATTTTCTACGCATTGGCGAATAATCTTTATACTCTCTCTCATTTCTTCAATACGTAATACCGCTCGGTCATAGCAATCACCTCCGTTGGCTGTAGGTACCTCAAAATCGAACTGGTCATATCCTCCATAAGGGCGTTTTTTGCGGACATCCCAATCATTTCCCGTAGCTCTGAGCCCGGGTCCTGTTACGCCCCAGTCTAGCGCTTCTTTTTCCGTATACACCCCAATTCCAACAGTCCTATCCTTTAACACTTTGTTTTGCATCGCCATCTTGTCCCACTCATCAAGCCGAGCAGGCATTGAGTCAATAAAGTCAAGTATCAGTTTATCCCATCCATTAGGAAGATCTTGAGCCACTCCGCCAATTCTGAACCAGGCGGGATGCATTCTGCCACCAGTGATAGCCTCAATAATTCCGAACAGTCTTTCACGGTCAGCAAACATATAAAAGACTGGAGACATTTGCCCGACATCTTGAACAAATGTTCCATAAAAAACGAGATGGCTGGAAATACGGAATAACTCAGCTAGCATTATTCTTATGACTTTTGCACGCTCTGGAACTTTAATCCCGGCAAGGAGTTCGACTGTTTGAATATATGCGAGGTTATTCATAACTCCAGCGAGGTAATCAATTCGATCGGTATAGGGTATGTAGGTATGCCAAGTCTGACGCTCTCCCATTTTTTCGGCGCCTCGATGGTGATACCCAATATCTGGCACAGAGTTTATGATTACTTCTCCATCTAACTGTAATGCGATCCGAAAAACTCCATGGACACTTGGATGGTTGGGTCCTAGATTAAGAAACATGTATTCGTTGTCTTCACCTTCGGATGTCAACCCCCAGTCTTCTGGTCTAAAACGAAGTGCCTCCTGTTCTTTTGCAACTCGTTCAGAATCCATTTTGAACTCCCCCATCTCGGTGGCTCGAGCCGGATGATCTTTTCTCAATGCGTGGCCCTCCCAAGTAGGGGGGAGAAGTATCCGAAAGAGCGAGGGATGGCCTTCAAAAGAAATTCCGAACATATCCCAAACTTCCCTCTCATACCAGTTAGCATTAGGCCAAATTTTTACAATCGAAGGGAGCATTAGATGGGATGCGGAGAGTCCAACTTTTAGTCGAAGGTCCTCGTTGCGACGCATTGAGAGAAGCTGGTACACAACAGTATAATCGGCATCTGGTTGATCTTGGCGATGTTCCCGAGTGCGTTCATCTATCGCAAACAGATCGTAAAGCATGCAGAAGTGAGGGCGTAGGGATCCGAGCACTTGCAAGACGTGTTGCCGAGGAACCCATATGGTAGGGATTTTATCAGTACACTTTTGGGAGAGAAAAACTTCGTTACCAAACTCATCGTTTAGTAATTTCAGAATAGATGGCTTTACTTCCCTCTGAGCCAGCTGCATTTCATGTCCTCAGCATTCTAAGTGTTTACGTTAGCTACTATGGGGCTCTCTTAATTCGGTCGCTCTAATTCGTTGAGCCGTGTATTGATCTCTTTTACTAATTTTTCGAGGTTTTATTACTGTCTGATCTCCTACTGCCCAGCTGATGGGACGCCGTTCTTTTCCAATCGATTCTTGAAGCATTATCAAGCCTTGCATAAGTGCTTCGGGCCTGGGAGGACAGCCTGGAACATACACATCGACTGGTATAAACTTATCGACCCCTTGAACCACTGAGTAAATATCATACATTCCGCCAGAGTTGGCACAGGAACCCATCGATATTATCCATCTAGGTTCTAGGAGTTGATCATAGAGTCGTTTGACTACCGGAGCCATCTTAAGGAAACAAGTGCCCGAAATCACCATCAAGTCAGCTTGCCTTGGCGTTGCACGAATCACTTCTGATCCAAATCTTGCTATATCATGCCGGCTGGTAAAAGAGGTAGCCATCTCAACATAACAGCAAGACAAACCAAAATTGAATGGCCACAAAGAATGGGCGCGTCCCCAAGCTATGAGGTCCTCTAGCTTGGCAAAAGCGACGTTTCGCTTAACTTGCTCCTCGATAACATTGGTGCCATCGCCTCCGCCAATATCTTCAGGTTTACTAAGGCTCCATTTCAATGTTTTGCTTCCTCATTTCATCGTTTTCGTTTTTTGCCCGATCCAATCCCACCCTAACCTTGTTACCCCAGTCGAGACCGCCTATTCTCCATGCATAGATCAAAGCCAGCCCCAACACTCCAATAAATATCAGCATAGATATATAACCTTTCCAGCCAAGTTCAAAAAACGCTACGGCCCATGCGAAGATAAAAACAGCCTCGAGGTCAAAAATTACAAAAAAAATAGCCACAAGATAAAACTCAACTGATATGCGTACTTGGGAGCTACCAACTGACACGATGCCCGATTCAAAGGGTTCGTTGGTCGCATTTTCTCGCCTTCGTTGGCCCAAGAGCCATGAGATCACCAACATAGCAATTACAAGAAGAGTAACGAGGAGGGTGTAAACGGCTAGAGGCCAAATTTCGGGGCTGGAGGTCTCTATAAAATATCTCCTTGGGATTCAGTGGTGACAGAAGAGGGTCGAACAAAATTGTTCAAACCAACTGCTTTCGCAACACAAGTAACCGACATTCTTCATTTGTTATCGCGTTTTTAGATCTAAATTCGAATATTAACACCGCAATTTAAATAAACATAGGTATGCATGCATGACTTAGATGTTCTTCGGTAATAACTTTATTAATTCAACATAAAAGCAAGGGAAAATCAACCTGTTTAGCCGCAAATTGAAACAAATTGGTTATGTTAGTGAGGTGCTTAAAAGATCTCGATAGTCTGACTTTAAAGAGACTTAATCCTTAAGAAGTAAGGTTTTGCTGATTCAGATTTTAGAAAGCAATCAATTTTTCTTAATGCGCTTTGCCTCACTTTCGTATGGCTCATATGAGTCTTTTAAAGTAGCAGTATTTAATAGGGTGGTTGCAATAACCTCTTCGGTCTGTATCGATCGTATATTTGTCTTTATCCACATCGATTCTGTTCGCCTGCTTTCGCCAAGACCTACGACCTCTCTGTCTAACAAATATTCCTGATCGACCAGTAGGGGGCCATTGATCATCTTAACTTCAAGATCTGCAAAAAGTCCTATTGATGGACCTTTGGCTGACGGCAGTCCGTCTGGAGTATGCCTGACAAAAGGATTTACCATTTCGAACGGTATTATTGGAGCACCCCACGGTGTTTTTTCGCTTGTTGCCTCGCAATACCAATCACATAATTCAGTAATTTTTTTTAACTTCTGAGCAAGGGTAAAGGGATAATTTTTTCCGAGGTGAGATCGAAACCCCATTTTCACGCGATCAGATTTTGATGATCGATCACCTATTGTTACATTTTCTAAAATTATTAGTTTTTCAGGTGTTGAGCGGGAGTCTAATAGTTTCTCAAGCTCTGTTTTAGGATGAGTTGGGCCGAGTGATGCGGTTCCCTCCAATACTAATTCGCCGGAGTTTTTTAGAGCCCAAATTCGGGTAATATTTTCTTGTGGTATTGGGCGTCTGACGAATGCTATTACAGACTCTCCCTCTAAAACAACATTTTTAAAATGCGCACTGATACACCCGACCTCAAACCATCTATTTCCCCAAATACTATGAAGGATTGGATCAAACTGTGAAAAATGGGTGGGCCCTTCAATTGGTGCTCCTTGGAAGCCGAGATTCTGAGCCTGTTGATCATCATGAATCGAGAGATGGCCGTCATACTCTTGCTTAGCCAGCATTTGAAACGGCATTTTCGCTGGCCCTTGAAGGACACCGCTAATTTCAATTATTTCTGTCTTCCAAATATTACTCATTATTTGCGCAATTTCCCATCGATCTTGAAAAATTTTCCCGAAGCGGTAACCTAATACATAAGTCTTTGCACCAGCCGGAAATTTTTGGGGCTGGTGAATTTAAATTGTGTAATCTTGTGTTACAACAGAGCATAGTTTATCAAAATCTGAAATGTTAATGGTTCCATTAAGTATTTCGATGTAATTTTTCAGATTAGTTCTCGCCGCACATTCTTTAGTAGATGCCAAATCACCTATGTGTCTTGTAATACCATCCCCGAATAGTTGTTTTTGAGCGAGTTTCTCAGCTATTAATTCTAATTCTAAAAGATCCGAGTAAGTTTCTTCCTTAAAGGCATTATCTGAAAGGTCGGGTGACGTCTTAAAGGTTTTCCTTGTTTCTCTTATTGGTTTAACGACTTGCGATTGCCAAAACTTAGTTACGTTTATAACACCTAATATTTGGTCACTTTTTAGCTGGCGTTTGAAAGTTGATAGCCAGAGTAAATATAGTAATACATTAATATCCGCATTGATGTCTCGTTGCAGTTTAAGACACAGAGACTCAATACCACGCTGACCATATGCAGCGAGTGAAAAGTTCCAGAGTTTAAACGATTTGTTTTTTTTTATAATTCTTTAGTCCTCATGGTTAGAGTACATCTGACAGTTGTTAAGTTTTACAATTTATATTTGTTTTACTCGGTCACGTGTTTGTGAAGTTATACCCCTATCTTTTATTATCCGGTGATAAAGCGTTGCGCTCGGTCTCGGTATTCGTTTGAAGTTATTTTCGTATTCGATGCCAATCAGACCAAAGCGAGCCGTAAATCCCTCAGCCCATTCAAAATTATCGGTTAAGGACCAGTGCATGTAGCCACGAATATCAACGCCATCATTTTTTGCCAACCACATCTGATCAATATGGTTGACGATAAAACTTTGTCGTCTGAGATCGTCGGTATTGCAATCAGCTAAACCATTTTCAAGAACATAGATAGGAATTTTGTATCGTTTATGGGTTGCAAGTAAGATTTCATATAGCCCTCGGGGATATATCGCCCAGTCTAAATCACTTCTTTTCTCGTCAAGCTTTTTTGGATTATAAAAATGAATTTCTGGCTTCGATATATTTAACAAGTTACTCTTAATATAGAATCGTCCATAATAATTAATGCCTATATAGTCCTGGGTTCCAGCCAGACCGGGTATGTGCTTTTTTACAGCTGTATTTGAAATATTCAATACACCGCTGTTAATGGCATCCATAAAGTCCCATATAAATGCCTGTCCCACGGCTTTACTTGAAAATATATCAAATGGAGCCCAATTTCGTAGTGCATGGAAAGCACGCGTATGTTTTGCAATGCCAACTTTCACACTTAAATTTTTACGAATCGCATGATCATGGATAAGTTTGTATGCGGCAGCGTGAGCCTTGAGTAGTTGCTCAATAACCGTGACTACACCGTTTATATCTCGTTTTTCCAGTGGCGGAAAAATTCCTTGCATATATCCGTTATAAACATATGTCATTGGTTCGTTTAATGTTGTCCAGAGAGAGATACGATCGCCAAAAGCATCTAACACGGAGTGGATAAATCTTTCAAAATGCCTAATAGCGTCTTTTCGCTCCCAGCCTCGCTTGCCGTCAATCTCGTCCCAAAACCAATTCGGTGTGGAGAAGTGGAAAAGCGTTACAAAAGGCTTGATGTTATATTTTTCTAGACTATCAAGAATTTTGTGATAAAACCTAATAGCTTCGGGGACGGGTGTGCTTAGATCCCGGGTAGGGAAAAGACGAGCCCAGCAAATGGAAAACCGGTGGCTATTGTGTCCTAGCTCAGACGCTAAAGCGAAATCCTTATCGAAAACGTAGTCAAAATTCGTCTTCTTTAATCGAACGGTCTGACTAAATTTGTCCAAAGAATTAATATGGCCAGGAAGGGCGTAACCCGGACGAGCATCTGTAGAAGTCTTTCCATCATTGATTACCTGACGCTCGAAGATTGTCCAGTCACTCTCTTGCTGATGTTCTACGTGTTGCGCAGCGGAAGCAGCTCCCCATAGAAAATCATGGTCAAAGAGAGCGCTTCGCTGTGACGATTCTTTTCGGCTGAATAAAATAGACTTGAATTTAACAAAGCTCCGTTTGTAGATCATCAGTGCGATTAATACAAGAATCGAGAGTAATAAAATTTTCCAGTCTATAATTTTGGTATACCTAAAATTTTACGAATTCCAATTAAAACAATTTTTTATCTAGATATAAAATTTTTCCTCTTTTGTAGGCAAATAACTAATGATTTAATGCAATTTTTCTATAAAAAAGAAATATACTCCGCATTTACACTTTATCGGAAGACTTTTTTGAAGCCTGTTGCCTCTGTACAACAAAGGTTCTTGATTCTTTTATTTAGGATAATCACTTTTATTCTTGTAAAGGCCAGCCGCTGGCACGCTATAGTGATCTGCTGGCTCCGAGGCTATTCCTCGGTAGGAAATAGAAACAAAGGGAACTTCAGGATTGGTAAAGTTTCTTTCACAGAATATTCAATTTTACTGGATAGTTTTTCTCATCGTGTAACCGAAGCTGGAGCGAGCGCAGGTTCTGAAAAGCATACGGTGGTCTTTATGGGCGGAATACCAACTGACGCGAGCGAGACCCTTTATTGGCTCGTGGCTGCTTTATGTGAATTAGATCAAAAAATTCGATGTGTAATTATTCATCTTCCGTTTTTTGAAAATCGCGCAACTCTATCATTTTCTTTTGAGAAGCGCTCTATCTATGAGGGAAAAGGAATCCTATTTAATAATGTAATTGATCTGACTGAACAAATGATCGATCCGAGGTTTGACCATAAAAACCAAGCTTCAACGACGCTTCGGATTTTATCTATTTTGGGCATAGCAAGAGCACACTTTGTTGGACATGACCGCGGTGCTGTTGTTTTCGACTATTTGGTTGGTGACAATCCCGAAATAGCAATTAGCCTATCTCGCGGCTCTCAGCTTTGGGATCACTTGGATAAAAGTTGGTCCGGTTTGGCTCCTAACGTTTTGGTAGGGCCGCCACATCGATATATGGTGATCCCTTGGCAATGTCGACTAATATTCCTCGCAGTTATTAAATTTAGGCTTCCAATTGACCTTTTGTCGCCCGGGTTTCGGGTTGCGGCTTCTTGTGCAACTCGGGGAACCGAATTATATGACCGGGCAACCCATCTTTTTTGGAAAACTTTGTCAGTTGAGGATGCCGCTTACGAGAGAGTTAAACAGATTATGTTACAAACGGACAGCACTGCGGAGGTGGAAAGTCGGACAAAGCTAAAGAACACGATCATACCTATTATGCAGTTTCAGGGGAAAGACGAATTTGCTTATAACGGGGGTAGAACACTGATATCAGATCAACCTTATTTTGGTCGTTATAATCTCTTTGCTAATGATGTTTGCGATCTATATCCGGATGCCGTCGGTCAAGATCCGAGAGTCATGAGGCCAGATCTCCTCAAGAGGACCGGATCCTACTATGTATTGAAATTGAAGGAGAGCGCCAGATTAAGTCGTTTCTGTCTCATACCGGATTCTGCTCATTTTAATGTGATAGAGAATCCGGGCGCTTGTGCTGATTCAATTTATGATTTTATAAAATCTTTGTCCTGATATCGGGTATCGTAAAGCCTTGAAGTTAGCTGATCCAGAAGGAGTGTAAACTGCTTTTCTAAGCTTTGTTTATGACTGTAGTAACAGAGTCCGAATATCTGACGATCTGGTCGCACAAGAGCAAATGCAACCTTATTTGTTTTTACCCACTCGCTAAGTCCAGCTGTTTCATCAATTTTTAAGCCGCTAGAGCCGAAGTGGATGCTGGTAATTTTATTGTATAAGCGTTCGCGCACGTGCTTAGTTAATAGCGCTTTGGGGTCGACTTCGAACCCCAGAATGCTAAAATCTTTTCCGAGAATTGAGTCCAGTCGAATAAGACCGCCGTTGGAGTTGTAGACCATTGCTTGCCTTATCATGTAACGATTTAGCTTACGGGTGTCCTTGGCGAATAAGCCCTCGCCAAGACGCCATTGTGCAATAAAATCGATATGAGCGATAAGAAACGGAAATAATTTGCCTAGTTTTAAGAAAGCATTCCGAGTAGTCGCTAGGAGAGTACTTTTTGCCTGAATTATTTTTCCAATTTTTATAGTTTTTTGGATAACTGAAGCAACATGTGCATGTCGTTCGTTGTCGTAGCTATCGAGGATTTTGGTACTCCATCTCCCTTGAATCACCCCGACGATCTTCCAGCTTAGGTTATATGCGTCCCGCAACCCTGCGCACATGCCCTGCCCGGTGAACGGTGGCATCTGGTGAGCGGCATCGCCGAGTAAAAATATTCGTTTGTTACTGAAAACTTCGGCGAGTAGGGCATGAAATTTATACATTTTTACCCTTATAAGTTCGCCATCATTTTTATTGAGGGTGCTATGAATCCTGGACATGTACGGAGACATAAGTTCTCTGATAGATAATTCTTCTGTGAAAATTTCTGGGTCATCTTCTTTGTTGATCATAAATTCCCAACGAACATGGTTGTCAGGACATGGAACCATAGTACCTGGTCGAGCTGGGTTACAAATTTGATAAGCTTGAGTGTTGATCTTTATGTTCTTATCCACCATTAAGTCGCAAACTACCCAAGTCTCGTCGAAGCCAAAATCACGCAATTTGATTCCGGACAATTCCCGAGTTTTGCTGTTGGCGCCATCGCAACCTAATAAATAACTACACGTAAATTGTCTGTTTTCTTCGTTCTTGGTGTTTGACACTGTTACCTGAACTCGCTGATCATTTTGCGTAAACTTCTCGAGTTGCCAGCCAAGTTTTACGGTCACACTTGGTGTTTCTGCAATTTTTCTTCTTAACAGTTTTTCGAGATTAATTTGAGAAAAAAAGAAGTCATTTGGCCACCCATTCACAGGTTCAATCTTTGAAAGATCTTGGCTGTAAAAAGATTGGTTTGATCCATCAATAAACGAAACGGTTGTAGCCTCTTTACTAAAACTTAAAACTTGTTCAGTGAGGTTCATTGCCTGAAATATGCGAAGTGTCTCTCCGTCAAAGTGGATTGACCTTGGAAAGGCATACAGCTCTTTTTCTACCTCGATAACGAGGATTTTAAGGCCCTTTGCACCCAACAAACTCGCGGCCATTGCCCCTGTTGGACCGAACCCAATTATGATTATGTCGTACTCAGGCTCAGAAGTATTTTGAAGTAAACTCATATTGACCCAGTCTAGCCAAATGGCTAGACTGGGTCAATAAGTGGTAAGAATGTTACCCTTAGGTCCATTACACTGAAGGCGCTCTGCAAAGAACAGCTACATTTGGTTTTATACAACTCTCTAAAGCATTGTACTATAAAGTTTTTAAGATGGAGCTTCACCATGGTCACCGTGAATCATTTTATAAATGGAGCTTTCTTCGGTATTGAGGAAGCAACATCTGATATCTATGATCCCTCATCAGGTAAGAAAATAGGAGAGGTTTTAAATGGCAGCAGTTCAGATTTAAATTTAGCAACACAGGCTGCGCATGAGGCATTTTCTGGTTGGTCTAAAACCGGACTTGCTTATCGAGCAAATTTGCTTTTGGCGTGTCGGCAGGCTTTATTGGAGCAGAAGGATTATTTCGTTGGTATTTGCACTCTTGAGGCAGGAAAGACGTGTGCTGATTCTTCCGCAGAATTTGATAAAGCGATGGAAGGGATAGCTTATGCCGCAAGTGTGAGCAGTTGGTTTCGGACGCCGTCCACTCAGAATATTTCCGCTGGTATAGATGTGGCTGACGTTAGGTTTCCAATCGGAGTGATAGCTGCGGTTAGTCCGTTTAACTTTCCAGTATTAATACCGGTAATTCAGGCTGCAATGGCAATTGCGACCGGAAATACAGTCGTGGTTAAGCCGAGTGAAAAGGTGCCTACCGCTTTTACAAATATTGCAGCCGTAATGCAAGAAGCTGGTCTGCCGCCGGGCGTTCTTAATGTAGTCAACGGAGGAAGATCTTTGGTCGAAGCGATGATGGAACATCCAGACATAGCGGGATTAAGTTTTGTTGGGAGCTCCGTTGTCGCTAAACAGCTCAAAATGAAAGGTGTGGAAAATGAAAAACGTGTGCAGGCATTTGGGAGTGGAAAAAATCATATGGTTGTGCTTCCTGACGCAGATTTAGATATGGCCGCCGATGCTGCGGTCTCTGCAGCTTACGGGGCAAGCGGTCAGCGATGTATGGCCATTTCGGTTCTTGTTGCAGTTGGAGACATTGGAGATGAATTATCTGCAAAAATAATTGAGCGGATACCGAAAATAAACATAGGAGCTACGAGCGATGCTAATGTTCAATTGGGGCCCGTCATTAGTGAGGAAAGTCATCGAAGAATCTGTGCACTCGTGAAGGAAGCAGCTAAAAGGGGGGCTGATGTCTCTGTGGATGGTACAATGTATGATAGCGGAGGATGGTTTATTGGTGCTACGCTCATAGATCATGTTAGGCCGGGAATGACGATTTATGACCAAGAAGTTTTTGGTCCGGTGTTATGTATAGTCAGGTCACCTTGTTTTGAAGATGCAATGTCGATCATAGCCGGTCATCCTCTGGGTAATGGAGCATCAATTTTTACTAGTAATGGGGGAGCGGCAAGAAAATATGCTGAAGAGGTGCAGGTGGGTATGGTGGGTATTAATGTGCCGATACCGGTCCCACCTTGGAGTCATAGCTTCGGTGGTTGGAAGACTAGCGCCTACAGTGATAGTAAGCTCACGGGGCCAGAGTCGCTTAATTTTTATAGTCGAGTTAAAGCGATAACAACGCGTTGGCCGGATCCTAAACAAAGTAAAGTGGATCTTGGATTTGTGCGGCACTCGTAGCCAAAATTTGGGTTTTAAACTAGTTGGAGACAAGTTTGATGGCTTGCTCAAATAGGCTTTGGACTTATCAAAGCGTTGGATTGGTGCTAGGTCCCGTAATCTTTATGCTAATGCTCTTTTTTAGCGATAAGCAACTGTTCATGAATGATTCCGCTTGGCGAACTTCAGCTCTGGGTCTGTGGATGGTGACTTGGTGGGTGACAGAAGCAATTCCTGTTGCAGCTACCGCGTTATTACCACTTATTTGTCTTGATTTGCTGGGTATTTCTAGCACACAGGAGGTTGCGGCAGCGTACGCTCATCCGATTATATACTTATTTTTGGGGGCTTTTATATTGGCGCTGGCAATTCAGCGTTGGAATCTTCATCAGAGAATTGCTCTAACAATATTATTACAAACTGGTACCAATGGAAACCGACTGATCGGTAGTTTTATGGTTACTTCTGCTTGTCTTTCTATGTGGATGACAAATACCAGCACAACCATGATGCTGATGCCGATAGGTATTTCGGTGGCTTCTATCATTTCCCGACAAGCTACAGGATCAACGCCAAATCACAGGGAGGATTTTGAAGTGGCAATGCTACTAGGTCTTGCTTTTGCAGCGACTATCGGGGGAATGACCACTTTGGTTGGCACTCCTCCTAACGCACTTCTGGTAGCGTTTTTAGCTGACAACTACGATGTGGAAATAAGTTTTTTAGATTGGGCACTAATTGCGGTACCGTTTGGCGCAGTCTTACTATTAAGCGCTTGGATCGTTTTAACAAAAGTAGTCTTTAATATTTCAATTGCTGCTAATGAAGATGTGATGGAGCATTTGGTTACTCTATATAAAGATTTGGGCTCCATTAGTGCCGCAGAAAAGCGAGTTTCATGCATCTTTACTGTTGTGGTGTTGGGCTGGGTATTGCGAAGACCATTGGGATCTATTTTAGATTTGAATAGCATTTCTGATACAACAATTGCACTTATCGGGGCGGTACTACTTTTTCTTATTCCGAGTGGAGACAAAAATCAATCTAACTTACTATCATGGGATGATTTAAAAGATTTGCCTTGGGGTGTTTTAATTCTTTTTGGTGGAGGACTTAGCCTCGCGGCGGCCATATCAAATTCGGGACTGGCGCATTGGCTTGGAGAGGGNTTATCTCCCCTTTCTGGATTTGGGGTGGGTTTTTTAATTTTGGGGGCGGTGGTGTTGGTTGTTTTTCTGACTGAGATGACAAGTAATCTTGCTACAACCGCGACTTTTTTACCCATCATTGGCTCACTGGCGAGTGAAGTAGGTTTAGATCCTTTGGTCCTCTGTATCCCAATTACATTGGCTGCCAGCTGTGCCTTCATGTTGCCGGTTGCAACTGCACCAAATGCGATTGCGTTTTCATCGGGGGCTTTTACCATACCTCAAATGGCGCGAGCGGGTATTTATCTGAACTGCTTTGCCATCGCCTTGCTTATGGTTGTTGCGCTATTATGGGCTCCTCGTTTTATTTGATGGAGTCTGGTACTAAAATCTTGTGTGCTAAGAAAAAGAAGTTTGGGATTTTTTTTAATTCATAGAGCTTTTGTCACCAACGCAAAGATAAGAGTAACCCAGAGTCCTTTATTGACAAAAGTTTATTGGAATACGGGAACTATTTTTAACAAAACAACAAGTGGAGATTTTAATGAATCAAAGAAAAGTTAACAAAGCTGACTCAAATGAAGACCAAAATACCATTTTTAAAATTGATTCTGAAGTTATGACGGACAAAGCGTTAGTATATACCTCAAGGGCAATGATTGAAGAGAATCGTTTAATGATTCTGAGTAATTATGCCGCATCATTTATGGGAAATCGTCAGCTCGCAAATCAGAATACTGACGACATTTTTAAAAATAGAGAGCTTATTCTGAATGGCTATGATTGTAAAAATGATGTCGAAGAAAATTTTATTCAAGCGCAGAGCAATCGGGCTAGATTAGATTATCTTGAGCATAGATCGAAGCTCAACTCTTCGGTTCTAGATGTCAGCGAACAGATGGCTTCCATCAATACACAGCTCATTGCGATAAATAAAGCAATAATGGCCGCAAATGAATCTATAGTAGAGTTCAACTCGAAACACATAGCTATGAATTCAGACTTAATTGACGGTAATAACGCACCTGAAAAAGCTACATCAGAGAAAAACGCTGTCCTGATTGCGGAAAATAAGAGCGCTATGAAAGCAATAATGGTGTCAGCCCAAGCTAATCGCGAGCGTATGAACAAAGTTTTAAATGCATCTTTGGAAAACAGTGAGGCGTTAATAGAAAACAAGAGCGAAATAGCTTGCCGCCGAGATAGTATTATGGAAAACAGAGGCGCAATGCTTAAAAATAAGAATCGTATCGTGGGGTAAGTTTAATTGTGTGGCATATGGGAGAGAGTTTCTGTAGGGTATCCGTAGAAAGTCTTTGCCTTTCTTCTGCCCTACCTCGAACCTGAAAATAGATCAATCAATTCAAGTGCAGGTTTGTCATAAAATAACTCTTTCGCTAGAATTTTTAATTGTGTTAATTCACCTGGAGAACAAGATTTCCCGTTTGCACGGAGCCAGCTCTCCAACGCATTACCCTTCCCACGATTACCAGATGCCAATGAGACATTAGCGCGGGCATCACTAACGTCGCAGCCCTNTGTGCGAGCGACGTTTTGTCCCCGTCGGCTCTTAGTCATTGCGGCTTCAAGTCTGCGTACTTTGGTATTTGCATCGGCGAGTTGCTTAGTAAGGATGTCGACACTATTTTGAAGACGTCTCATCTCTAACGGCTCATGAGTTTGTGCGGGCAAGCAATAAAACATAATCGCTATCGAGAGTGCACTGAAAAATTGGCTTCTTTTGGAAGGCATGTATTCTATCAAGCGGACGCCCCTTAAATTTTTGTAGGCAAAGTTAGTTTCATCCTACTCAATCTGTTAATCGGAAGACTCAGCAGATACTTTAGCGCACGCCTGCGATCAATTAAACATATTCGTATAACATTGAGAAATCTGAAAAAATAATCCTGCTTTTAAATGATTAATTTTCTTTGCCCTTGAGTACACTTTGATTGATATCGTCTGTCTTCTGATACATGAGTTAGCATACAAACTTTGTGAAGGCCCGTAACCGCATATGTTATACTCTTCCTAGTTGTAAGAGCGCATAGGAAAAGGGGTGTATGTTTTGGGGTTTAAATTAGCGAATATCGGTGGTAGGGCAGCCTTAACTAATGAAGTAAATTATTATGATGTTGAGACAATAAGTGGCGGATCAATGTCCAGCGATCCAATGGTTTTGCTTGGATCGTCACGCGAATTAGATGAGTTAAGTTTGAGACTTAATGAGTTTGATCCAACCGGCCCTCTGGATTCCGTTGCGTTGGCCCCACCTGTGCCTAGGCCGGGTAACTGTTATGCGGTTGGATTAAATTATCGGAATCATGCCGAGGAGGCAAACTTGCCGATACCGCCCGTTCCAATGGTGTTTACAAAGCATACAAACTGTATCACGGGTCCCACACAAGATATTGTGATGAAGAGTGACTTTGTTGATTATGAGGCCGAATTGGTGGCTGTGATTGGAAAGGATGGCAAAGATATCTCTCTCAGAAATGCGTATGATCACATCGCTGGATTTTGTGTCGGTCAAGATATCTCTGATCGTCCCGTGCAATTTAGCGCAACACCGCCGCAATTTAATTTAGGAAAGTCTTTTGATACATTTGGACCCATTGGGCCTGTGGTGACCTCGCTGTCTGGACTACAAAATTACGAATCCCTTGAAATCGAATGCGAGGTCAGTGGCGAGCTACGCCAAAAAGATAATACAAGGGAGCTGATTTTTGATATACCGGCCTTGGTGGCTTATTTATCTGAAATTGTTACTTTGAGAAGCGGAGATATTATTTTTACGGGAACTCCGTCCGGGGTAGGGGCAGTTTCTGGGAAATTTCTTCGTCATGGAGATATTCTGTCAACTACGATTCATGGATTGGGTACTTTAAAAAATCGGTGTGTTCGTGCTGCAGATCACTCACGAGCGGACGTTATACCAGAGAATCTAACGAAACTTTTGAAAGCCGCCAGATCAAAGAAAACGTTGTAGTCCTCTGAGTTATTCACTATTTATTTTTCAAGATTTTCTATTGCAAATTCCGCCCAAGGTATGCGGTCCTCAGTTCCACCGAAAGAATCAGGATCTTGAAAGAATTTGAAAAAGTCGACCCCGCGCTCATCACCAGCCGGCCATTCATCAATCATTTTTTTCATATTTTCTACCCTCTGACTCATTTGAGTTGCGAGGTTATAACTTTCCTCTGGATCATCGTAAACGTTGTAAAGATTAATTTCATCGCCAATGATTAGTTTCCAAGGGGGCTGATAAAGTGCAGTTTTTTCGAAACCTGTGACGATATAAGGAGGACTGATAACTTTCTTGTCGTGGAAAATACTAGGCCAATGTGAAACACCATCAATGTTATCCTCAATTTTTTCATAACCTCCAACGGCCTCAAGGAGGGTGGGTAAGACATCGGATAATGTCATGAAGTTGTTATAACGTTTTGAAGAAAGTTGGCTTGGCCACCACAGTGCGCCAGGCACCCTTACTCCGCCCTCCAANGCACTTATTTTCCCACCACGAAGAGGGTAATTGCTGCTACCGCCGTCATAGAACATGCTGGCTATTCCCTCCAATGAAGTAATTGGAATTGGCCTGCCAAAAAGAAATGTGGCGACGGGGGCCAATCGCCTAAAAATGCTAGCCATGTTTTTATCCTTTGATACCAAACCTCCGTTGTCACTCGTAAAGAGAATTAGAGTGTTATTCGCCATATTATTTTCTTTTAAAGCGGAGATCACTCTTCCAACCTGCTGATCCAGTTCGGCGACCATGGCAGCATGAATTCGTCTATTTTGGTTTGCGATATGTTCGTAATTGGCGATTTGCTTTATCGGAGCTTCATTTGGGAGATGAGGAGCTCCAAACGCAAGGTATAAAAATAAAGGGTAATTTGCATCATGTTGCTCGATTAGACGGATGGCTTCGTTGCCAAGAAGCTCAGTTGAATAGCCATTTTCTCTTATAGTTTGGCCGTTACGCTGCCAGTCACGTCCCCCACCATGGTTGTGATCCCAGTAACCGATTCCTCCGTGGAGATAGCCATAAAAATGCTCAAAACCTCTTTTAAGTGGAGCGTAGGCGGGAGTGTATCCGCCAAGATGCCACTTCCCAACCATAACACTGCGATACCCGACCTCACCGAGATATTGAGGTAATATTTTTTCTCCAAGGCTAAGACCTATTTTTTGATTTTTTGTCAGAGCTCTACTTATTCCGAGACGCTTTGGTGATTTTCCCGTCATTAATGCTGCTCTTGATGGTGAACATGTTGGCTGTGCATAAAAACGATTGAGCTCTATACCCTCTGACACAAGATTATCAATATTTGGTGTTGATATATCGCTTCCATGATAACTAACATCATCCCACCCAAGATCGTCAGCTAAGATAATCACAATATTTGGTTTTTGTGTTATGTTCTTCGCGTCAGAGGCTGATATTAAAGGATGGACCAGGGCAGTAATTGGGCATAAAAGTACATAGATAATTAAATGTTTGGTGTTTATATGGAGCATGGTTAATTTTAAGCGTAAAAGAAATGTCCTCATCTCACCGCTCTGTTTATGAGCAATATTCATATTGTAACTACCAGCTTGGAATAAACCTATCAGAGTTCTTTCCCAAGTGCTAACTAAACGACAAGTAATATCGATCAAAATGAGTCAACGTCTTTTAGACTAGTGATTTCATTGATTATTTGGCTNATGAATTGTGAGACAAATTTCCGAATATCATCTTGTTCATGGTCTTCGATATCTCCGGATGCGAATATGTATCCTTCGAGCACCGCCCATGACAACTCAATTGAAGCAATTACTGCAAATTTTGCTTTAGCGTCAACAAGACTTTTTGGATTAGATTTGGTTTCGATGAATTTTGCAAGAAGCTGTCGTGGGACNGATATGTTTTCTCTGATACTAAGAGTTGCCAAGTCCATTTCACCGTCAATTGCACAGCGGACGACGGCCATGATGTAAGTCTGGTCTCGCTTTAATCCGAGAGGAGAGTAACCATCTTTTTGTGTGCGATTCCAGTGCGAATCAGCGAGGGCAGACATGGCAGCAGATAGTAAGCTTTTTTTACTTCCAAAATAGTGATGGATTTGCCCGTGATTTACGCTAGCCATTTTTGCAATGTCACGATTCGAAACAGAGGAAGGCCCTTTTTTTGCAAGAAGTTTTCCCGCTGCTTTGACCAGCTTTTGACGCACCGAACTTGGAGCTAGCTCGGATTCTGGCGGATAAAGGTTTTTTGATTCCATAGTTTAAGTGGCCCATCGAGCTTTTTTAGATCAGAATCTCGTAACACAACAACTTCTAATCGCTTCTCCCTCGGTCAGTTAATTTTAGTCCAGTGTCAAGCCATTTGTATATTTGTTAATGCTTATCCGTCGCTTCAAGTATTGTAGATGAAGTAGCCTCGATATATTTCGTTGTGATGCAGTAAAAAACGATGGTGTTATAAGCCAGATATAACCCGGATCTTAATCGAGTGAGGATAGATTACAGGGTTGTGAAACACTATCGATATTGAGATTCCATGTCCACCTCATCTACACCGGATTTGCCGACTTTCTTTTATGATCCAGTAATTACATCACCGCATTAATATGGACAACTATTTTTTTATATTTTGGTAAGGTGACTTTGTATTGTCTACTACCCCGAATCCGTGCTCCAGATCCGTGATCTCCGCGGAAATATCTTTATATTGACATTACGATATTTTTGGATATTTATATTTAAATTTCATATAAAACCATAACCTGAAGGGACTATGAACACTGCTTTGTTAAGCGTTTGGTTTAAAAAATGAGTTCAAATTTCCATCTTTTTCTTTTTTGCCTAAGGATTGTTATGTCATTCCTGACTCCTTCTTTGGAGTTGCAAAAAATTATTAATCTAAAGACTTGATTGAAGGCTCGGATCGAATGTTTTTGACAGTTTTTTCTTAATGCTCCATCATAAACACAGCGATAGCGCTAGCCATTTGACTAGATTTTAATTACACTTTTTTCCTCATTTTTCTAAGTCCTCCTGATTGGGGCACTGGGATACTTGAATGCAATTAAACTTTGAGTATGAATTCGAACTTTACGGTTATGGAGAGTCGCTTGCCTCGCAAATAGTGAGGATGTGTCTTTCAGAAAAGGAGTTGAAATACAAAAATCATCGTATCGGTCTTGAATCTACCGGTGAGCATTTACACAAAAGCTACAAAAAAATAAATCCTAAATGTTTAGTACCCACTCTGTTACATAATGGATGCCCGATTCACGATAGTGTCAAAATTATAGATTACCTTGATAACTACGACACGTCTAACGCCATTCGTTTTTTCTCAGATGACGTGAAGAAAAATGTTGCGATACGCGAATTAGTGCGTGAATTTTCACTAGATGAAAGTATAAGTGTTGGTGAAAATTTTGGAACTAGCGTTGCTGGAATCAGTACCCAAATATTGGCTCACTTGATCTGTAAACGTCCGCTATTGTCGGTCTTATGGGATTATACGGTGAAGCACCCAATTCGAGAGCGAGCGCTAATCTTTATTTTGATGCGGATTCTCGGTAAGCCTCCAAGCTTTAAGTACCGACAATTTGTAAGCGGCATTGCTAACGGTGTGGTGTATGTTGAGAAGCTACTGGATCTTGATGCCGAATATATTATGGGAGAGTATTCTGTTGCTGATGTTATACTCTCCGTCCTTTTTCATCGTCTAGAAATAACAGCTTTTCATAAAGTTTTAGCGTCGGAAAAGTTCCCTAACGTGAAAAGCTATTGGAACAGCTTAAAAAAGCGTCCAAGTTATACCGAAGCCATAATAAATTTTGAGGAGGAAGAGTGGACCGACTCCAAAACACATCTTTATGGTGCGCAAGAGAATCCTGAAATAGAATATTTTTGGTCAGAGGTAGATCGCCTCAAAGTGTAGAGGACCTTTCGTTACAAAGTTAACATGTAGTGTGATAAAGGAGGAAAAAATGAGTGAGTCGATATGCAAGGTGTCAGACGTTGTTTTCGTGCGTTTTCAATTGATTGATCTGGAACCCCAAAAGGAGTATCTGAATCATTTTGGAATGATCTTGGCACACGAGACTGAGGATAGTATTTTTTTTAGAGGCACTGGCACCGCTCCTTACTGTTATGTAGCCACAAGGGGCGAAAAAGATCGATATATAGGCACTGCATACAAGGTAAATCATTACGAAGAACTTGAGCAGTTATCTGAAAGAATGGGAGTGAAAATAGAGCATAACAATGAGCCCGGGGGAGGAAAAAAAGTGGTACTGACGGATCCCGATGGGATACAAATAGAGGTTTACCACGGGATGACTTTGAATGATCCAATAGATACAGCAGAGACTGTTCTCAATACCGGCAAGAGGAAAAACCGAACCAACGAATTACAAAGATTCGGTAAAGCAGATAGTGAGTGGCAGGTGCATGGTGACAAGTGGGTTTATGAGCTCACCTCAAAGGTAAAGAGACTCGGGCATACTGCTATAAATTGTGTGGACGGAAAGAAGTCAATGAAGTGGTACTCCAATGTTTTAGGATTTTTAGTAAGCGATAATGTGATAACGCCAGACGGGCAGATAGGAGGAGCGTTTATGAGATGTAATCAGGGAGATATGCCTGTTGACCACCACACATTGAATAATATCCAATTACCCGGTGAACGTCCTCCGGGCGATAATCCCACTTTCGGGCACGCTGGGTATGAAGTTACTGATTCAGTGGATGATCTTATGGCAGGACATTATCATATGAAGACGGTAGATAAGTATTATCACGAGTGGGGTGTCGGGAGACATCTTTTGGGTAGTCAGATGTATGATTATTGGCGTGATCCCTCTGGGTTCACTCATGAGCATTGGACGGATGGTGATCTTCTTGATGAATCTGTTGAACCTGGTAATCCAGCCTTTAGAGAGTTAGTGATGGCTCAATATGGACCGGAAGTGCCTGCAACATTTGGATTAACAATGCCCAGTGATGAGGTAGACGATTTTAGGTCTAACAACCCAAAAATCTCCGATATGATTAAGGAAGTGGAAACTGCGCAGCTTAAGTAAATTTGGTATCAAGGAGTTACTCGGATGTCGGAAAGTGATGTAACTGAAGAGAACATTGGTCTTGCCAGGATGTTGCAACGAAGACTGCATGGTGGTGAGCGTATTGATTCAGACGAAGTCCGGAAGGCGCAAGATCGATTCAAGGCAATGAAGCAGCGATTCATGCCACTTAATGATGATCATCTAGATTTGCTCTTCCGAGAAGCCAGGACTCAGTATGCGTGGCAGGATAAAGAAGTCAGCGAAAGTATGCTCAGAGAGATTTATGATCTCACTAAGATGGGATCGACTAGTCTCAACTCATGTCCTGCAAGATTTGTTTTTTTGCGGGATACCTCAAGTAAACAGCGGTTAAAGATGGCTCTCACGGGTAATAACATCGAGAAGATCATGTCGGCTCCTGTGGTGGTAATTATTGCTCACGATACTCATTTTTTTGAGAGTTTAGATTTTCTGGCTCCTTATGCTGACTTGAAACCTATGTTTGTAGGAAACCCAGCGGCTGCAGAAGTCACCGCATTCCGAAATGGGACGTTGCAGGGAGCATACTTAATGATGGCAGCGAAAGCACTAGGCTTAGACTGTGGACCGATGTCGGGATTTGATAATTCTCTTATAGATCAAGAATTTTTCGCTGATAGCGATATCAGGTCAAATTTCTTATGTTGTCTGGGCTATGGAGATCCAGGTCGATTATTTCAACGGTTGCCGCGTTTTGATTTTGATTCAGTATGTGAAATGCTATGACCCTGAGAATCCGATAGCTTTGACGACGTTTTCCACCGCTTCCTCTCAGATTGTATTTCTGTATGCGTAGAGTGAGAAAACAAATTAATTATAACACAGCCACTTATGATTAAGATGATACCAACTACCGCTGGGTAATCTAAATCCTGTTTGTAGACAACAACCCCAACTACGGAAATCAGAGCGATCCCCGCTCCAGACCAGATTGCATATGCTATCCCGAGCGGAATATCTCGAAGAACTAAAGTCAGGAAGTAGAGCGAACACGTGTATCCTGATAAAGCGAAAACGGATGGAATGATTTTTGTGAATTCTGCAGATGCTTTCAACATGCTGGTTGCGAAGACCTCTGCTATAATCGCAATGAATAAAGATAAGTACGCCATAAATGTTACCTTTGTTTAGTTAGTTTGTAATTTTTTTGATTTCCGACTTAATTTAAATATTACCAACCACAGTTCTGATATTTTGCAATTGAAAATTGCTTTGATCATGAGCTTAAACTTAAATCCTCAGCGGCAATACAAATTTTTCTATAAATGCATAACAGGAATCACAAAAATCCAGATCTTAAAGTCGTAGCAAGCCCTGTACAAGCTCTTGAACAGGAGCGAGTTTTATTGACAGATGTTTTGTTAGGCAAATGTTCCACTGCTCTCAGTATTTGGACGACTAGCCGGTCGCTTGTTGTGCCTCGCCGTCTGGTAAATAATTCTAAATTCGCGCGTGCGAAAAAAAATTCTAGGGCAAGACGCTGGCCGATCGTTGTTAGGGATAGCGGAGGAGGTGCTACCCCGCAAGGAGATGGAATTTTAAATGTTACCTATGCTTATGTTTGTGATCGACATCCCTCTATTTCGAAGGGTTACTCTGAAATATGCGGCCCGATTATCCGCCTGGTAAACGAATATGGAGAGGAGGCTAGTTGCGGATATGTCAATGGTAGTTTTTGTGACGGGCAATATAATGTGGTCTGCCGATCGCGAAAACTTGCCGGTACTGCACAGCGAAGATCAAGGCAGAGAGGCTATGCGTCGAGGGCAGTGCTATTCGCACACGCTTTGATATTAATTGATCACGACTTGGTGGAGAGCACGCGTGCATTGAATGAGTTTTATCGAGACTTTGATGATCAGGGATCAGTGGATGTTGACGCTCATGTAAATCTCAATGATCTCTCCGGGGCGTTATCCATAAGATCGATAAATGAGGTTGCCTATTTTTTGCACCAACAATATTCTGAGTTTTTGTCACAGTTTTGCTGAGGTATTTGGTCGCTTTATGTTATTTGTTTTATGTTGGACGATAAATTTGTTAGCAGTAAATAAATATGCCTTATCACAAGTAAATAGTAATTAATGAAGGAAAATTATGGCACATTCGGATAATAACGATGATATTAAAATTGATTTGACTAAGCGCATAGTGGTCGCCATGTTATTTGGGCTGATCGTCGGTGTTATGTTAAATTCCGCGATTCAGGGAGAATTATTCTCAAAAACGACGACCATGTTTATCAATTTATACCTCGTTGAGGGGTTATTTGATACCGTTGGTCAAATATTCGTTCGAACCTTAAAGCTCATGGTGGTGCCCTTAGTATTCGTTTCACTGCTTTGCGGTACTGCCTCCTTGGGCAGTAATACAAAAATGGGTTTGCTTGCGGGTAAATCCATACTGTTATATATGGTCACTACCGCATTGGCTATATCATCTGCGCTAATCCTAGCGATTTTTATGGCGCCTGGCCAAGGTGTTGATTTGACAGCGACATCGAATTTCTCATCGGTTGAGGCCCCGGAACTAAAAAGTACCTTAATCAACATTTTTCCGAGTAACCCTGTTGCCGCCATGGCAGAGGGCCAAGTTTTGCAAGTGATTGTTTTCGCTTTATTAATGGGATTAGCATTAGCGTATATGGGGGATTCTGGAAAAAGGTTGCTAGATTTCTTCAAAGATATTAATTCTTTGGTCATGAAAATGGTGATGCTACTAATGCAGTTGGCACCAATCGGTATTTTTTGCCTGCTTGCAAAATTGTTTACTGGCCTAGGGATAGCGGTGATCGTCAGTTTAGCGACCTATTTTTTTACTGTGGTCTTTGCTCTTCTGTTGCATTGTTTTGGAGTATATTCAATATTATTGAGAACAATGGCCGGCTTAAATCCGATAAAATTTTTCATGCACATGCGGTCACCTATGACATTTGCATTTAGCACAGCCTCCAGTGCCGCGACAATGCCAGTTACTTTGAGGGCGGTAGAATATGAAGTTGGCGTTGATCCTCGAGTAGCATCTTTTACTGTTCCATTGGGGGCAACGATTAACATGGATGGCACCGCTATCATGCAGGGTGTAGCGACTGTTTTTATATCGCAGGCATACAACATTGATTTGAGTGTGGAGGCATATCTGATTGTTATATTGACTGCCACTTTGGCATCTATAGGGACCGCTGCTGTGCCAGGTGTGGGATTGGTTATGCTTGTAATGGTACTCAATCAGGTGGGCCTTCCTGTGGAGGGGATCGGATTAATTATCGGTGTGGATCGTCTTTTGGATATGCTTCGGACCGCTGTTAACGTGGCAGGAGATGGTACTGTAAGTGCTTGTGTTGCGCATAGTGAGGGTCTCCATAATCGACGTCGTTTTTATCAGCTTGAGACCGAAAAAGCTACAACGCGAGGCATCAAGCCACTATAATATTGCCTTAATAAAAGGCAAGTTGCTTCAGTAATGCGAGGTGATTATGAGAAATAGGGTTGCGTTATTTTGCTTATTGCTCTCTTCCAATGGGTTTACCATTGAACCGCAGGAAATCATTGTGGAAAATGTTGCCAAATTAGTGACTTATGGAGCTGTAGCTGCAGTAGCTAAGGAAGAACTTTCTCATAGAAATTTCAGCTTTCCCTATNTGGACGTGTCTTATGTAGAACAGGGAGCTTTGCCGATTGATGTCCCTATCGCAGGTGTCTGTGAAGTCGAAAAGCGGGCGTTTGCGTTATCAGACCGCACAATCGTGCAATACCTTAACCTTTGCAGTGGTGCTGTTATTGCTGAGACTACCTATCCGTAGTTCTTAAATTCGGTTTTTCGTATGGGTACGTTTTTTAAGCTGACTGAGTCTATAATCTGCCTCAAGCCTACTGAGAAATTGATGTTGGCTCCAGTGTGTGGTTTTAGAAATATCTTTATCGTTTTCTTGAAACGCGTTCTGCAAACTCTCAATTAGCGGCTCATATGGCATATCCCAGTTGTCATAGCCCCCCAGAATGGTATCGAAATAGTGACCAGAGGGAGGTCCCAATTCAAATCCTGGATTCATGACGTAAGCGAAACAATCTAATAGCGCCTCCGACATTTGCACAGAGACAATCTGTTTCCCATAAAGTGTCGGATAGTCCTCATAGATATCTAAAGAACGTTCACAAGCAGCTGTAGTTTCATAGACACCAACTGGTACCACGCTATTTTTTGATTGAACTATATCAGCGACCCCTCTAAAGCATAATTGCCAGCCGTGTAGTATTCCCGCCGATATTAATTTGGCGGCAGGACATCTTTCTTTCATCTGGTGAAGGTTTAAATTGGAACCGTAGGCCGCATATAATTTCATTGTTTTTGACCGTCTAGGAACCTTAGTTTAGTTACTTGTTCGGTTAATTCTGTTTTAGTCGTTAAATACACAAAAAAATATTAGGTTAGCGTGAAGTTGACAAAAATGTAAACTATAAATTTCTTGGTACTCATTTAAATACCTTAAACTGTCTTACTGTTAAATAATCTAGGAGTATGAGGTACTATTATAAAAACATGATTGAACCTCATAAATTCAAGGGTCAATATGTTCCGACGTTTTGTAAATAATTTTTTTCATTTATGACCAGAACTTAAAATTGAGTAATAGTAAATTTGAAAGGCTGATAGAGCGCGTGTCGTTGAGGGCATCTGATGGTAGAAAAAGCAATAAAAATGAAATTACAAGATTATATAGTCTTAAAAAAAATGACCAAAGAGCAAGTATTCCAAGCTATATCGAGAAAAGAAATCTCGGGGAGCTTTATCGCTGGTGAGTGGATGATTTTCGACGATGAGATGGATGTCTCCCCAGGATTAGAAGCCAATAAAAAAGTTGATGATCGCAATGATTCGCGACTAGCAAGGGAAAAAGAGGAGGCTCTTGCTAAGATTGCGATGGCTCAGACGATGGCTAAAACGGCCCAAACAGAAGCACGAAACTCCGCAGATATAAAACACAATTTCACTGTCAAGGATGGAAGTGAGCCTAGGGGTAAGATTGCTTTCTCTGCGCGTGAGGGGCGCAAGTCGGAGGTGTTGAAGTCACCAACACCAGATGCTCCTGACACTAAATCTGGCCCGCTAGGCAGCGGAAAGCTAGATTTTAGGAAATCGGGGATGGCAGAGTCGATTCTGGCGGAAGCACGTGAGCTGGCTCTAGGAACTCAGTCCAAAGCTTCATCGTCTGTGAATCCGCCGATTCAAGGTAGTAGTTTTGCTGAAGGGATTCTTGCCGAAGCGCGTGACTTGGCCAAGTTACATGATGATATCGCTACAACTGGTGCTCAGAGTGGATTAGACGCCAAAACTGTCTCAAATCTTGAGAAAACAAAACCTCCAACTTTTATTGCTAGACAGTTTGAGGATGAATCAGATGAAGCTGAAGAGGCAGAGCGCTGGAAGACCAAGATAGACGATTACATCTTGGAGAAGGGCATCAACATGCAGGATGCGTTCAAACTTATTACCCAGAAAAAAGTAGACGGGCAATTTATTAATGGATCCTGGTACATAATTGATAATGATGAAGAGCATGAAGAAAGAAAGGCTTCCGCGGCAGCAAGGGCCGCGCTGGCAGAACAACAGCTTAAAGCAGAGGAGGCGCGTAGAGAGGCTCAAAGGCGTCAAGAAGCCCGGCAAAAGATTAAAATCGGCGAATACATGTCAGAGCATGGCCTCGAAAAGGAACAGGTCTTTAAATTGATTCAAGAAAAGTCTGTGGAGGGATCTTTCTCGAATGGTGAGTGGTATATCTTAGAGAGTATAGAAGATCTTTTAGCTCGTGAGGAACGGGCTAAAAGTGAGTTAGAGGCATTGGCAGCCATTGAAAGAGAAAAAGAAGAGGCCTACAAAGAAAGGAAGCACGAGGCAAATTTACAAGACGGTCTCAATGAAGAAGAGCGTACCAAGGCCTTGAATATTCCTTTCATCACCGATGCACAGTTTGCCGATAAAACAATATTAAGAACAATTGGCGTTGTTCAAGGGAGCACAGTTCGCTCCAAGAGTCTTCCCACAGAGTTAAGTAGCGACCATGTTGCTCTTCCGGGTGCAGAGTTGGTGACTTTTACCGCAGACTTGTCGGAGGCAAGAGCACAAGCCGTTGATCGGATGAAAATTCAGGCTTTTGTTCAGGGGGCGAACGCAGTAGTCTCTACCCATTTCAGCACGTCTATGATCGATTTGGGAGCCACCGAAATATTAGTTTATGGAACCGCTGTCATTGTTGCTACGGAGACAGTATGAGATTCATTAATTTTGCGATCCAAAAAGTATATTGATTCGCAACACCCAATTTTGCTCTAGATTGTGTCTGGACCGAGTATGCGTGAATCTTTCGTTCTTCACTGGTACTCTCTTTTGCATTTTGCCAGACCACCCTCCAGAGCTGATAAATATGTCTTTTCGCGATTTGTGATCGAGCTTTTGTATATNTCGACTTCAGAAAGAATTGCGGTATATTTTGATCTATTTATTTCTCCTTCAATAAGTTGTTCACGAGCAGAATACTCTTGCGTTAGAGTCTCTAAGATTGTGTTGGAAAGTTTTTTGGGAACTGCATTTAACATACATTTCCAATACTCGTCTAATTTAGATGGGTCGATAGACGCTGGAGGCTTTTTTTTAAGATCTTGTATTCCTGAGATACCACCTAACCTGTGAAATAGGTATAACTTTGGTGCGTCTAGTCCTGAGGATATTTCGGGGATTGACGAGGAGCCCGGTCCACCTCCGCACGCTGATAACATTATCACTATAAATATCAATATTACTCGAGACATTGTATTAACCTTTTTTTAACTCAATGATTTAGCATACCCGATTGTCGGTGATCTATGCTATTTTTTGCGATTATGAATACCTTTTTTTATTATTCAAAGATCAGATAACACTATTTGATTTGCAACGGGTATCCTATGGTTTTTTAAATTATTTATTAGAGCGTATTTTAAACACCTCCAAGCGCTGAAATAATATGGCAGTAAAAATGTTTAGGTTATTAAATTTTGGATGCCGCAAAGACGATTATCGACCGAGTTGCGCTGTATTTTGTTACTATTCGTTGTAAGCGATTTGAAATATTGGCTCATCGAGGTTAGATTTGAGAGTTTTTTTATATAACTTAAGGAATTTTTTTGGAAAAGTAGGTAGCGGTCGAGCGGAGTTTACTCTCTTGATTTTCGTTGGCTCCGCCATGGCTTTTCTTGTTTTTGATATCTCAGACTATGTTTTGGAATTTGTTCATCCTGAGGTGTGGATTACCATATACGAGTTTTTAAACAAACTCTTCAGCGGTTGGTATCTTGTAGTTGACACGTTTGCGCCTCCATCCAATACTTTAAGACTATGTTTTCAAATACTTTTATCTTTTCTTTTATGTATTCCCTTTTTAGGTGCCTATCTTTTTTTACGCAATAAGGTAATTGATGAAAATGTTTACTTGAATAATTTTAATTGTTTCGATGATGTTTATCGATTTCAGAGTGGAGATTTGAAAGTATTCTCTCTAACGGATAAACCGGTCGAGCCGAGACGTTTAAATGGAAATTTAATCTGTATATTAGATCGGTTTTTTATGCTTATTCCTGACTCTGACAGTATTATATGGTCACTCGGATCAGCTGGCCCAGACGAACAAAAAAGAGAGCCAAGTGTTACGATTTTTTGCGCCCTTGGAGCTAACAAAGTGGCGTGTCGATTGATTGTTGTAGAGGATCGCAGTGACCCGATGCGGGTCAAATATCTGGGCGGTGGTAATCTTACAGATATAAAAAGCATAATTCGTTCTAATGTTGCGAAATTAGAGGGCGTTAAAGAATGTCTCTTGCGCTCGTCGCAATTAATGACAGTCAACAAAAGACACCAACTGGCATACAAAGCTATGTTAATGATGGATGATGGCGAATACACGGTTTTAGGAAGCTATTTGACTCTGCACCAGAAGTCTTATGAGTTACTACTTTTGACTCCGCCAGAAGAACTCGATAACGACCTCAAGTCTACCATGATTCGCACTATCAACAATATCAAGGTCAAGGGTTTTGGATCTCTGAATGAGTTTGAGCTATTCAAGGGAACGTGACAAGAGTTTTTTGACCAATTATTTTGCCCGGAAAAAGTCACCCTGAGTTTCTTTAGTGGATTGTACTATATTGAATGCTTAGGATTTGGCGCCACCGCTTTCTGAGTTACCACTAACTTGGAAAGATCTCCTCATATGTTTCAGTTTCCGCACCCAGCCATTTTTGTAGCGGTTTAAGCACCCAGTTTTAATAGTGATAAAGACAGTGCCTGTGACTGTATCGCCACTCTGGGGGACGGAGCAACACGAGGAGCGTTCTAGCAAATTGTCGCCTATTAGTCGCAAATAGCCATTTTCAGCGATTGACTTTACTCTTTTCACAACCCTTCCATAGGCGGCAATATTCATAACTACAATGTCTCCAACCCGTACCCTCATTTTTTTCCGAGTAATAACAAGGTCGTTGTGTGACAGCGTAGGGAACATGCTGTCACCCGCCACACGAAAAGCTTTAAACATCAGCTAAAACAGGTTGCACAAGCTCTAAAGCTGGTGGGTACGGTGCCACCACCCTACGCGTTTTTATATCTTTACTATGCCAAAACATCTCTGTAAATTCATTCAGTTGCTCCAATAAATCCAGTCCATCTTGACGGTTGTGGCCCTGTTTGCACCTCGAAGCCGTCATCATGATAGAATGTGCTAAAGAGTGGACACTTGGAAACATTTTGATTTGCGGTGCTTTGAAATAATCTCCCCAAATTGTCACTACTTCGTGCTTGACTCCCGCTGAATGTGTTTCTTTTTGCGCTATCAGTCTAGAAATCTGGGCAATTCCAGAAGNTTGNTCTGTGCTGTTCACGTCGGCCATCAAATCCATTAGTCTTACGATGCTAACGGCTGCGACTTGTGCCACTGCCGGGTCGTAAATTTTACAAGGAATATCGCAATGTGCTTTCACAATCGGTATTTTGAACATCATTTTTCTCACATTTTGGGATTAAAGGAATTTTTGTTTTTTACTCGGGTTATTGAGATACAAGGNCTTGAGTCCTCTTTTGACGAGAGTCCGCTCTCCTATGTACATTACTCCAAGTAAGAGTATGCATGTGGAAATGAGTAAAAACATATTTGGACCGAACATCCCATGAGTATGAGCATGGGTGGTATCGTGGGCTATCGCAGTCGTAGACAATATTATTGACGCAAATACAGNACCTATCAACTTAAACATTATTTTCCCCTCAAGACATGTTCTTGAATTTTCGCCAATAGTGGCTTTATCAACTTGCAATTTTGCTACCCAAGCTTACGGCAATACTTACCCAAATAGATTGATGATAGTGTAGATATATATGTAAAAAAGATCAATTCGACAGTTCGCTAGATTTGCGAATTTTGATAACCTAGTCGAACTGAAGCACGTATTTTAATTCATTTAAGGTTGCGACGTTGCAATGTATTTCGCGACTTTCCATCCATTGGATGATACCCTGAAGATGATTGAATTTCGGTTTCACATTAATTTTACGAGTGGTTACGTGTCTTCAAGAGTTGGTTTAGTTACTTTTTCTATAATCTTATTTTCAGTTGGATGCGCTGATAAAAATGGTAATTGGAATAATCCCCATGCACCTGAAAAAGCGAACCTTCGAGTAATGTATTCCGTGTTTACTTCTCCACCCAAAAATTTAGATCCCGTCCGGACATATAACCTCGATGAGGCGACTTTGATTGATCAAATTTACGAGCCTCCGCTTGAGTACCATTATTTAAAGCGGCCTTACCAACTAAAGCCATTGACTCTAAAGGATTTGCCAAATGTGGAATACCTTAGCGCCGATGGAACAATCGTGTCAGAAGAGTCAGAGCATGTGGCATATTCGCGGTATACACTTAAGCTTAAAAAAGGGATCCAATACCAACCACATCCCGCATTTGCTATGAACGATCGTAATGAACCTTACTATTCTTTTTCCAATAAATCCTCAGCCAAAAAATATAGGGTTTTAACTGACTTCACGAATGTAGGTACCAAAGAACTTGTTGCTAATGACTACATTTATCAAATAAAACGTATGGCGGATCCGAAGCTACAATTTCCCATTTGGGATATTGTATCTAGTTATCTCGTTGGNATGAAAGATTTGCGTAAGGAACTTGTGCAAGCGCGTCGGGACGATCCTAGAAGTTGGTTAAATTTGGATAAATTTCCGCTCGAGGGTGTCGAAGAGATCGATCGATATACATTTCAAATAACGTTACATAAAAAGTATCCGCAATTTAAGTATTGGTTGGCATTCCATTTTTTTGCACCTATCCCAATGGAGCTAGATCGATTTTATAATCTTCCTGGGCAACAGGAAAAGAACATTTCCCTTGCTTTTCATCCTGTTGGAACTGGAGCATTCATGATGACCAAACATGATGCTAGTAGCGAGATTATCCTTGAGAGAAACCCGAATTTTAGCGTAACGTTCTATCCTTATGAGGGTGAAATGGGGGACGAATCACTAGGATTATTGGCGGACTCAGGTAAGCCGTTGCCTTTTTTAGACAAAATTGTCTTTCGCCTCGAAAAAGAGGCAATACCGATATGGACAAAATTTCTGCAAGGGTACTACGATCGATCCGGTGTCGGTAGTGATAGTTTTGACCAAGCGGTGGATGTAAGCGTTGATGGAATAGCGCTCAGTGATGAAATGCTTAAAAAAGGTATCAGCCTTAACATGACAGTAGAACCAGCTACTTATTATATGGGGTTTAACATGCTTGACCCTGTGGTCGGGGGATATGCGGAGGAGCAACAGAAATTGAGGAATGCGATTGCAATCGCTTATGACGAGCAAGAGCAAATCTCTATTTTCCGCAATGGTCGCGGTGAGATAGCAATGAGCCCATTGCCACCCGGAATTTTCGGATATCAGTACGGAGAGCTGGGGCTAGATAAAGAAGTTTTTGACTGGGCAGATGGTAAACCCGTTCGAAAGCCGATTGAAACAGCGGCTCGGTTGTTGAGCGAAGCTGGCTACCCCGGGGGCAGGGATCGGGTTACTGGGCAACCTCTAGTACTCAATTTGGATACTACTACGAGCACTGGCGACGCGGCGCGTCAGAGCTGGTTAATAAAGCAGTTCAATAAGTTAGGCATTCAGCTTAATATACGTGCCACAGATTATAATCGTTTTCAAGATAAGATGGAGAGCGCCAAAGCACAGATATTTTTCTGGGGCTGGTTCGCGGATTATCCTGATCCTGAAAATTTCTTGTTTTTACTTTACGGACCCAACAGTAGAACTGGGAGTGGTGGGTCAGGCGTAAATTCTACCAATTACAATAATCAAAGATTTAATGAGTTATTCAATGAAATGAAAGTAATGCCAAATTCACCAAAGCGTTTAGCAATTATAGAGGAAATGTTAGAGATTTATCGGAAAGATCGGCCGTGGGCCTCAAGTTTTCACCCAAGAACTTTTATCCTGAACAATGCCTGGGTGAAAAATTTTAAGCCACACGGGATGTCACAGGTGACTTTGAAATATCAGGATATAGATATAAAGCTTCGGGAAAATCGCCGCGGTGAGTGGAATAAACCAGTAGTGTGGCCTCTATGGATTTTTATGATTTTATGCTCCTTAATTGTTTTTCCCGGCTATCTCGCATATAGGCGGAGGCAAACGCAGAAAATTATATAATTATGTGGTCTTATATTTTTAAAAGAAGTGTTTATGCGCTACCGATACTCATCGGCGTGAATTTCTTTACTTTTGCATTATTCTTTATGATCAACTCTCCGGATCAAATGGCTCAGGCACAACTCGGTGTCAAACATATCTCGCCTGAGGCGGTCCATGAGTGGAAAAAGGCTCGCGGATATGACGTGCCACTCTTTTTAAACGAAGAGAAGAGTGGTTTCGGTAAAGTCACTGAAACAATTTTTTATGAAAAATCAGTTCGATTGTTTATTTTTGATTTTGGTAAAACTGATGAAGGTCGAGTTATTTTAGACGAAATTAAGAAACGGATGTGGCCAAGCTTGGCGGTTGCGCTTCCGGTATTTATGGTGGGGTTAGCGGTTTCAATCTTTGTGTCTCTGATCATTGTGATGTTTCGTGCAAGCTTATTCGAATTTTCGGTGATGGTTCTTTGCGTGGCAATGTTCTCTATTTCCTCTATGTTCTACATAATTGGTGGGCAGTTTCTTTTTGGTAAGCTCTGGAGTTTGGTGCCTGTCTCAGGCTTTATCGCAGATATAAGTGCTATAAAGTTTCTTATTTTACCTATCATCATTGGTGTAATTTCAGGGTTTGGCGGCGGTGTGAGAGTGTATCGGATAATATTCCTTGAGGAAGCAAACAAAGACTATATTCGCACTGCTCGGGCTAAAGGTGTTTCAGAATCAGCAATTTTATTCGGGCACTTATTCCCCAATGGTTTGATTCCAATTTTGACCGGTATTGTTGTGGTAATACCCGCGTTATTTTTGGGAAGTTTGGTGACTGAATCTTTCTTTGGGATACCCGGGCTGGGTAGCTTTACAATTGATGGTATAAGGGCACAGGATTTCTCTATTGTGAGGTCTATGGTATTTTTGAGCTCAGTGCTTTACATCTTGGGATTACTACTTACAGATATTTCTTACACAATAGCTGATCCAAGGGTGAGACTCACTTGATAAAACCAATTGTTCTGTGGAGTGACATTTTTATTTTTCTACTCGTGTTAGGCCTTGTAGTTGTGTTTACATACCTCAAGCCTAGTTCTGAAACGCGAGCTAATTGGAGGAAAGTATTTGAGAGTAGAATAGGTTGTTGTACCTTCATTATCTTGTGTTTCTATATTTTTATCGCCTTACTGGACTCGCTCCATTTCCAGAGACCATTGCCTCCAACCTCGGAAAGCACTGCGGTTTTTTACAGTAATGAGGTGCTAAGCTTCCTCGACCTAATACATGAAAGCGTACTCGATAAAGGAGAGAAAACCTATTCAGCGCCCTTTGCCATGTATTCATACTCAAAGGAGAATATGTTCTCTGACTCAGGTCAGTTATATAGGGGTTATCCTAGGCTAGTGCATGGTGGAAGTCACTTGAAGGGTGATGCTGAGCGTATCGGAGACATCATAAGTAGATCGTTGTTAGCGCTTTCGAAGGGTGTTTTGTTAAGTGGTGTTTTGATTGGAAGCCTCCTGCTAGTTCGACGAACTTATTTCTCTGAGACCTTCCTCCCTATCAATTCTGCCTGTCTTCTTCTCGGAATTATTGTGACGGGTTGGATTTGGATATTGGAGCTAGGAGCTTATTACCATATTTTGGGAACCGATAAAGTGGGCGAAGATGTACTCTATCAAGCAATTAAATCTATCCGCACCGGTATCTTACTGGGGACTTTAGCCGCTCTGTTTGCGGTACCTTTTGCTATTGGCTTGGGAATCTCGGCCGGATATTTTAAAGGAAAAGTCGATGATGCAATTCAATATTTATACACAACGCTGAGTTCTATACCAGATATCTTGCTAATTGCTGCTGCGGTTCTGGTTATAGATGTGTACATCGAAAATCATGCAGATCAGTTTAATTTACTTATACATCGTGCCGACTTCAAATTTTTAGCACTTTGCGCAATTTTTGGGTTGACTAGCTGGACAGGCTTATGCCGGTTGTTACGTGCAGAGACACTAAAGGTGAGTCAATTGGACTATGTGAGCGCTGCTCGTGCATTTGGAGTGAGCCATTCTGGCGTTATTATAAGACACATTTTACCAAATGTGATGCATTTGGTAATCATCTCAACGGTGTTAAATTTTAGCGGCTTCGTTCTTGCTGAATCGGTTCTGGCATACATCGGAGTTGGTGTGGACGCTTCAATGAATAGTTGGGGCAACATGGTAAATTCTGCCAGACAAGAGTTATCACGAGATCCCGCTGTTTGGTGGTCAATTCTCTCAGCTTTTGTTTTTATGTTTATATTAGTGTTGTCTGCGAACTTATTCTCCGACAAGGTTCGTGATGCTTTTGATCCACGAGGGTCGCGAAGAATGAGATTTCACCTTTGACAAAGCCAATTTTAAGGGTTAGCGAAGTAAGAATATTCAGCAAAGATGTCGAGAAAACTCTTGTGGATGGGATATCTTTTGTTCTGAATTCTGGAGAAGTGCTGGCACTAGTGGGTGAGTCAGGGTCTGGAAAATCTGTCACAGCTTTATCTATTATGCGTCTCTTACCGAACTCCCTCTTCGTGACAGCGGGTGAGGTCGTATTAGGGACAACAAATCTCTTCCATCTAACTGAAAAACAGATGAATGGAATTCGCGGCCGACGTGTATCCATGATTTTTCAAGAGCCTCAAACGTCTCTGAACCCCGTTCAAACTATCGGGCACCAGATACTCGAGGCATTGAAATTGCATAGAGAACTATCCTCCGAGGAGGCTGAATCTGAGGTAGTAGATTTACTCCTTGAAGTAGGGCTACCGGATGCAAAAAGTAGAGTAAAATGGTATCCGCATCAGTTGTCTGGTGGACAAATACAACGAGTTATGATTGCCATTGCTCTTGCATCTGATCCAACGTTACTGATCGCTGACGAGCCGACAACTGCACTTGATGTCACCGTGCAAAAACAGATTTTAGAGCTTCTCTTGAAGTTAAAGTCTGAACGAAACCTTTCCATACTTTTCATCACACATGACTTAAATGTGGTGGCAGATTTTGCTGACCGAGTTGCAGTCATGCATGACGGAAAACTAGTTGAAATTGCTACATGTAGTGATTTTTTTAGTGCGGCATCCCATCCATACAGTCAAAAGCTCCTCAACTGTCTACCGAACGAGAAAAAATTCCTACCAAAAAATACAAGAACATCTTTATTACGGGTGGATAATTTACATGTCTGGTTCCCACAGCGACGCGGAATTTTTCAACATGTCTGTGGATATACAAGGGCTGTGGATGGAATTAGTTTTGAAATTAATGAGGGTGAAACATTAGCTTTGGTTGGAGAGTCAGGATGTGGGAAAACAACTACTGGTAGGGCCATCCTGAGACTCTGCTCGATGACAAAAGGACAAATAAGTTACGAAAATTTGATGATTCATAGTTTGCCGGACCAAGAGTATCGACGTTTTAGGAGAAAAATACAGATAATTTTTCAGGATCCTTATTTATCGATGAACCCGCGTATGACAGTGGGTAATATTATTCAAGAGGGCATAAGGGCTTTAACATATGAGATTCCTAAAAACATTCAGGATCGATATTTGTATGAGATCTTAGATCGCGTGGGCTTGTCAGAGGAATACCTTTCCAGGTATCCACACGAATTCTCAGGCGGTCAACGTCAGAGAATAGCTATTGCCAGAGCGCTTGCGGTGAAGCCAAGACTCATAATTTGTGATGAACCTACGAGCGCGCTTGATGTTGCTCTTCGTTCCGAGGTGTTGGCTTTGCTTCGCGAGTTACAGGAGGAATATGGTATTTCCTATCTGTTTATTACCCATGATCTATCATTAATCCCATCTTTTGCGCATAACGTTGCAGTAATGAAAGATGGTAAGATTGTCGAGAAAGGTACTGCCGAGAATGTACTCTTACATTGCGAACATGAATACAGTCGCAAACTGATAAACTCCGCACCGAACCTTGCCATCAAAACAAGGGCATTGTCAATTAATGAGTAACACGAGGTTTTTATTTAGGTTTTATACGATGAATACCATACTTGCGTTTCTCCTTTTTTGTGTAACCGTCATACACCTATTGAGCTGTTCAGGGGGGGGGGAACGCGCTGTTTTACCTAAGTCAACTTGTTTAGACGTTGAAAAAGTTAATCTCTCTATAAAAATAGCACAAGGAGAGTTTGAGTATGGTGACGATCGATTTTATCCGGACGAAAGACCCGTGAGTCGTGAGGTGGTGGCAACTTTTGAGATTGATACTACAGAAGTTACCAACCAACAATTTAGGAGGTTTGTGGAAGCAACGGGGTATGTAACGGATGCTGAAAAGGGCTTGTCTGAGCAAGAATTCCCTGAATTGCCTCCGGAGCTTCGCGCTCCGGGCTCAGTTGTATTCGTTCCACCCACAAATATTGATGCTACAACCGATGGAGATTGGTGGCGTTTTGTTGCTGGAGCAAATTGGCGATATCCTCAAGGTCCTAATAGTTCTATTGAGGGCATGGATAACTTTCCTGTGGTACAAGTTACCTATTCGGATGCTGTAGCTTATGCTGACTGGGTAGGACGTCGCTTGCCCACCGAAATTGAATGGGAATATGCCGCGCGTGGTGGCTTGGACGGAGCAAAATTCACGTGGGGAAACCAGCCTCCTGATGAAGCGATTGCTCGGGCGAACACATGGCAAGGACAGTTTCCTTTCAATAACGACGGTAGTGATGGCTATGCAGGCATCTCACCGGTTGGATGCTATGAACCAAATGGATACGGGCTTTACGATACAGCAGGAAATCTTTGGGAGTTGACCGAGAGTGCGTATCACTTCGACCGTCAAATGCCCTATAGAGAAACTGGATACGATCCAAGACAGCCAGGTGTCAGCCTTAAGACGATTAAAGGTGGATCATTCTTGTGTGCTGATAATTATTGCAGGCGTTACAGACCGTCGGCGCGTCAGGGACAGGATATTACGCTCGCGACCTCACATATTGGTTTTCGAACAGCAGCGGATGTCCCTCAATAGAGAGGGTAAATTGAAGTATTGTCCCCGATGAGGCTACAGTAAGAACACCTTACACGTTAACCCGCTCGCATAACCTCTCGAATTACCAAGTGGCGATAATAATATAGAGTCGAATTTTAAGTCTATAATGACTGAGGGATTGGCAACACTGGATATTATTCCTTCAGAATCACTTTTGGAAGTTTACGAGCTATCGGGACCAGGCCGGGTGACGTTGTGAATTTCTGGCGATATTGTCATTGCTTGCGTACCTGATGCTCGTCTTGCAATTACATTAAGAAATTAGGTCACAGCGATTACCAAAGCGAGTACGTAGCTTTGGACTGAATAAAATCATGTGGACCGGCAGGCACTAAATATTGTTAATCCCAAGTCAGTCGTCCCAATATCGATTGATTCGAACTCGCCGGGTAAGAACTTTGGCCGGCTTCAGGTTTTATGAAAGCGTCAAATTACACAGATTATTGAGAGGCTCACGATTAGTGCAATAGCTACAAACTTAGCTAGATTTTTTGGAATCCAACGTCATGCGGCTGTTTGCTCTTACAGTCTTTAAGTCCGAGCATTAATCTCCGTAATAATGAGTTTGGTGGGTCTCTTGAGAATAGGTCTTGAGTTTTTTTGGATACATTTACTTCCGCTCGTGCAAATGTGGAAAATGGCCATCCAATTTCGGGTGAGTTTAACACTGCTTATTTTCAACAATGTGGTTTTTCTTTTAAGGATAGTTTAGAAGTAGCGGAATGTCTTTAGGATGCGGGGGTAAATATGATAGAGCCCACTGGTGGCAATTATGAATAACCAAAATTATTGGGATTGCCGGAGTCTGTTTCGGGGGAAAGGCAGGTAGGTGTTCCCACCACCACAGAGAGCGAAGAGTATTTTGTGATTTTGCGAGGGCCATGCGATAGGAAATTTCGATTACCCTGATGGTGACTGGCGGTTTTCGTAATAGGACATCAATTTTTAAGGCTATGGGTCATTGCGAGGCAGACATGATTGAAATTGCCCGACCAATGTGCTTCATAGCCGACGCTTCCCGCAAGTTATTTGATGATTCTTTGGGCAATTACCGCCTCTCGAAACTCGGTTAACACTTTTTCCTACCCACTTTTGTTTCATTGAAAAGAACAAATTTGCTCGGCAGCTATCCCGTTTTGCTATATAACATTGGTGCCCTGCTCAGATTCGGTCATTGGCGGAGACTGGATCTACCGACTCAACCTTATCTGTGATGAGTACGTGACTGCTTACCCTAAATTGTCAAAAAAACTTTATGAAAAGCTAGCGTAGCAAAAAAAGCATAGGTACAGAGGTGGGACGGCTATCACAAATGTAAATCCATTCTGAGCATTGGGTCCAGTATTTCTTTAAGATATCAGAGATATTAAAATAAAACGGTTAATCGGATAGGTCATTTAAATTGGTGTTAGTGGAAAAAGCTTCAAATTATGAATTAAAAGTTTATTTTTATCACAGATAAATCTAGATAAAATGAAGTACGTGTCTAGATCAAATGTCTCAGCACGGCAATATTCTTCACCACTAGGTGCTGGTTCCTTTAATGTTGCGCAAAGCGCCTCCGTATTTTCGGGTTGGAAGCCGGCTTCTAAAAGATCTTGTAAATCTGTAATTTTGGAGAGATAACACCACTTATCTATGAGATGAAAGGCGACATGTTCTTGATCTGACGGATCGCACTCTCTAACGAGAATAGCGGATTTCCAAGGCCATACTTTTATGTCGTAATTAGCGAGCGCCAACGCAACTCGTTGATTATATGCTTTGGAACACTCATCCCCTACGCATGCTCCAAAGCATTTTTGAAGCTGACTTCTAAAACACTTCTTATTGTTCGGACTGTTATTGGGAGCCTCTAACCCGCAAAGTTGGTGGCACAAACGATGAGTATCAGCGAGTTCTTCAAGTTTTTTTTTCGCTTGCCTAGGTGAGCGGAAGAGTCCTGATCCAGAATTAGCATAATTAAGCTCGACGCGTTCAATTTTTAAAGTAGTAAAGCCTTTATGATTTTCCGACTTTCGGATAGAAAAGAGACTTTTTATTTTTCGCAACCGTCTATTGTATAATGGATTTAATGTTTTAATTCGTTGATTCTCTAATAGTTGCGCTCCGAAGTCGGATGGGGTTGCTGTGTAATCGATTGAACTTATTTTTGCGTTGAGTCGCATACCCTTTGGATTTCGATAATCTTGGGTGAAGTGACTCATTACACGATTTCTTATTTGAACGCTTTTTCCGACATATAGGAGTTCGCCCAATTGGCTGTAGAAATAGTAAACACCGGGACCATTTGGGAGCTTTTCAACTTCCTTGGGTGCCAACAATGGTGGCAAAGACGATGTACGCTGAAGTGTATTACAGATGGCAGCGATTTCCCCCGATTCAAATAATTCGGATGATTTCAAGAAAAATTTGTATATGATAAATGCATCATCCATAGCTCTGTGTCGATGCTTAGCTTCGAACTTGAACCGTTTTATGATCGCAGAGAGACTGTGACTTTTGAATTGTGGGTATAAAAGTCGACTGAATTTTACCGAACACAAGGTTTGCTCGTGAAATTTCATTCCTTCCCGAGCAAATTCGTTTTTTAAAAATCCATAGTCGAACCGAATGTTATGAGCGACTAAAACTCGATCTCTCAAGTAGTCTTTTAGTGTAATGGCGATCTGCGAAAAGATGGGAGCATTCTCGAGCATGCTGTTATTGATACCAGTGAGCCGTTGAATTTTTTCTGGGATTGTTGTCTCCGGGTTACAGAATGATCGCCATTGATCAATCAATACTCCATTTTCTATAACTAGTAATCCAATTTCGATGATTTTACCAAAGGTGGCATTTGCTCCAGTAGTCTCGCAATCAAAAAGCACCATGCGGTCTGGAAATCCTTCTGAGATTGCGGACGTTTTCTTATCGAACCAGTTATCTTGAGACATTTTATTTTGGGTTTAATAATAGTGTCGGTTTTGCATCGTTTTCATTCGTTCATGAGATATCACTAGCTACGACTCCTGACGTTGCAATGAATGTAGAGATTGTGCTGTGAGCACATATAGATTTTCAAAATTCGAATTTTTTTGCGAAGAGACAATTGACGCTCCAGACATCCCCTAATTATAGTTGATAGTAGCTCAGGGCAGACAATATTTTTGGGTTTTTAGGCATAGTAAGCTTCGTTTTGAAAATGTATAGATTGATTGACTTAAATGTTTATTTCGATAATTTAAATTTTATTGATTTATTATAGCTCCTCAAGCTTGAGCAGATTAGTATTTAGAGGATGAGTACAAAATTTGCAAAAATGATAAGAATCTACATTAGAAGAAAAGTAAGTAAGCATACGCTATGTTATTTTTTCCTATTTTTAAATGCGTGTGGGGGTGGATCTGGGGAAGACCCCCTGATATCTGAAAATCAAATCCCTCAGGTAGACGCTGGCGATGATCAATTTGTGGAATCAGGGAATCAAGTGGAATTGGTTGCTACGGCGACCGATCTAGATGGGTACATAAAAACAATCTCCTGGATGCAAATTTCGGGCGACACTATACAATTAAGTAGTCCAAATTCAGTAACAACATCGTTTAANATGCCGGAGAGGCCAGAGTCCTCTGTCCTGACATTTTCTATTGAAGTGTCGGATAATCTTGGTGGCTTTGCGTCTGACACGGTCTCGATTTTTCACCAAAACTCACCCCCAAAGGTCAGTCTTAGTAACGATTATGTCGCGAGTCCGGAATCTACTGTTCTACTTACTGTCGATGCAACAGATTTAGACGGTTCGATTCAGTCTTACAATTGGCAACAAATCTCTGGCGATGTTGTTGCTTTGAGTGGTCAGCATACGTCTCAGGTAAGTTTTGTGATGCCGACATTTTCCTCTTTAACTGATATAGTTATTGAGGTCATTATATCGGATAACAAAGATCTTAAAACCATCGAGAGAGTCCGAGTGGCATACGCAAATTCGAGTCCGATAGTAGAAATTACGGGCCCTGAGGTTGTGTCTCCAGGAGAGTTGGTTGAGATAATTGGTAACTCTGAGGATCATGATGGTACGGTTGAAAATTACTCGTGGCAACAAACTGGTGGTGTCACTCTGGACCTTGCTGGACGAGATTCTAAAATATTAAGTTTTTTCGCTCCTGATAGTGGCGGAGAATTCAGTTTTCGACTTGAAGTTGTTGATAATCTCGGTGCTACAACTGTGGGGGATATCTCTTTGATTGTTTCGGAAGAAATTCAGATATCCGGTGAAGTTACTTTTGATTTAGTGCCTTTCCATCACAACGGTGTTGGGTTGGATTATGACAACATTAAAATATCTCCTGCTCGCAGTANTTTAGTTGAGGCGCTCGACGAATCAAATAGTGTTATCGGTTCCACAACTACTGATGAGTTTGGAATATATAGTTTCAAGGTCGGTACTAATGAGAGAGTTCAAATTAGAGTTTCCTCTCAAATGCGGAATTTGCAGTATTGGGACGTGAAGGTTGCTGACAACACGGAATCGGGATCTGTGTATGCGGGATATGGTGATTTTTTTATCGCGGATAAAGATCATGTGGAGCGAAATTTTCACTTCAGGTCTGGTTGGTCGAATGGACATTACTCAGAACCAAGGGCTGCCGCGCCTTTTGCAATATTAGATGCGGTTTATGATGCTTCCCGAAAGTTTGTCGAAGTTGATGGCACAATTGAATTTCCAGCCTTGGAGATATATTGGAGCGAAAAAAACACTACTGCAACAGGAAATCTCAGTGAAGGCGATATTGGAACAACTTTCTATCAATCAGATAAGATTTATGTTCTTGGTGCTGAAAATGGTGATACGGATGAGTATGACAGGCATGTCATTATCCATGAGTGGGGACATTATTTTGAAGACAACTTGTCCCGAACAGACTCTATTGGGGGTGAACACGGAAGTGGTGATGAACTGGATTTTCGGGTCGCTTTTGGAGAGGGATGGGGCAACGCTATTGCGGCTATAATTACTGATGACTCGGTTTATAAAGATAGCTCGGGAACTAGTCAGCAAGAAGGGTTTTTCATTGACATAGAGGATAACCGGATATCTAACAGTGGTTGGTATAACGAAGCTTCCATACAGTCGATCATGTATGATCTTTATGACTCTGATCGGGATGGTGTTGACAATATAAGTCTTGGCCTCGCACCTCTGTATTCAGTATTGGTTTCTGGAAGTTATAGGGCAATGCCATTTTTCACGAGTATTTATAGTTTCATTGATGAGTTGAAACTTCAACAACCGGCACAATTTTCAGAAATAGATGACTTAGTCAGAAATCAGAATATCTTTGGTTATGGCCCATTGGGAGAATATGAAATAAACGATGGAGGCATTCCTTCTGTTTTACCCATTTATAGGATGGCTGAAGTAAATGATGTGGATACCAGTGGATTTTGTTCAGTTGTGGAGGCGGGATTCAATAATAAACTAGGAAATACAATATTTGTTACTTTTGAGGTATTCGAATCTGGCTTACACCAAATTTTGGTGACGCAACTAGAGCGAACGAATTTTGTTGTTGACGTAGATTTTTTGATCGTTGGGTCAGGATTGTTTAAAAGAAAAGCGGAGAGTCCAGTTTTAGGATCAGAAGAGCTAANTCTTAATTTAGATAACGGCCGTTATGGGGTGGCAATTTATGCATACGAAGGCAGGAGAGATGTTTGTTTCGATCTTAAGATTAGCAAAGTGAGTAGATAATTTATGAGTCATATTTTTACTGACGTTAAAGATAGGTTTTATTTTTTTGTTAAGCTTCTACTTTTTGCGTCGTTTTCGGCAAACGGTTATGAGGGATTGGAATCAGGATCAAATAATAAATCCTATGCTCAATTAAAGCCGGGTGCAGCGGTCTCCTTTTCGCACAATTATAACGGTTTCAGCGAGTTGAATCAGTCGTCAAACGTGACACTTACATTCAGAGAAGGTTATGACCTTGGAGACCTTATAGTAACTTTTGCTGTAAATGATGGATTGACTATTAACCCTAGTAGAGAAAGTTATATTTTTACGATGCAAGATACAAATACTCACGACATTCATTTGAGTCTTCGCCCGGTAGAAAAGGGAAAACATTATTTGACAATATTTGTATCGGTAAAAAACACCAGACAGTTGCCTTTGTCCAGAGTGTTCGCTCTCGCAGTAAAAGCGGGAGGAAATAATTTAGCACGAACGACCGAAATAGCTAGAAAATTTGGTGTAGAGGGCGACTTTGTAAGAATACCCGTTGATGAGAGCGCAAACTAGATTAGAAAAGGCTTTTATTTAGTAAAGGGATGTTTGGCTCACGTATTTATGCCAAGATAAAAGTACGACGCTACTAACCAATCTTTTTTGGTTTTTTGAGTCATGTTTTTGAGTATCTGTCTATATATCTAGGAGAACTATTAACCTCGATTAAAATTATGCGAAACAGCTATGAGTGCTGGTTTTTGAGGTCGAACGTGTTTTTCTAGTAGTCTCTTTTTCTCCGATGCAACTATCGGATGTGTTCGGTGCGACCACATTGCCTTGCGAGCGTATTTACCGCTTTTTGCGATGTCTACAATGGGGAGAGGATAGTCTCTGCCTATTTCAAAGTTATAAAAAGCTTGCTCGATAGGTGGTATGGTCCAGGGCTCATGAATGTAATGATTTGGGAGGTTTTTCAACTCAGGTACCCAACGCCTTATAAAGATTCCGTTTGGATCATGCTCGAGAGACTGTTTTACTGGATTATAAATCCGAATAGTATTAATACCAGTCACTCCAGCCTGCATTTGGAATTGAGGAAAATGAATACCCGGTTCATAATCTAAAAATTGTTGAGCGAGAAAATGCGATCCCATTCGCCAGTCTTGATACAAGTGATGGCAGAGAAATGAAACTAGCATTGCTCGCATTCGAAAATTCAACCATCCATTTTGAATTACGCTTCTCATGCAAGCGTCAACAAGGGGATATCCTGTGTGTCCGGTCTTCCATTTGGCAATATAATCATGGTTTACCGGCTTCTCTAATTCTTCGAAACCGCGGTTTATACAACGGTACTCATAACTACATTCCATTTCAAACTTTTGNATAAAGTGGCAACGCCATTTTAGTCGGGTGAGGAATGCATCAAAAACTTTTTTTTGCTTAGAATAGTTAGGATGATTTTTTATGAATTGATAGACCTGACGAGAAGAGAGGTTTCCCCATGCCAAGTATGGAGAAATTCTTCCGTTAGTGAAACGGCTGTCACCGGGTTTGGAAATATTTGTCAGATAGTCCTGATGACGCTCAGATGCAAATGTTTTGAGGTACTTCCATGCATTTCTTTCGCCTGCAGGCTGAAGATGTTCGGGATGTTCTCGGAGTGAGTCTTGTAACATTTTAGGCATTAAAAAACAGTCTGCGAATGGAATATACTTTTGCGTGCGAACTACGTTTTTAAGGGAAACACTTCCAGCATGCTTATACCAAAGTCCATCCCAGCCTTTTCGGTTTAGAATACCGCGAATGACGCCATTGCACTGAAACTGAAGCCAGTGGATTTCCCTTTCTTTGAAAAATTTTTCTATAGTTGTGTCTCTCCTCCAACTTTCGTATGTTCCTGATTCTTGATGACTCATCACATGTTCAATATGAAAATTTTTGGAAAGATGCTGAAAAACTGCTAGCGCTTCCCCATAAAGGGTTTTTATGTTTACGTTGCTTGATTCGAATTTTTCCGAGATTGCGTCCATTGAGTGAGAAATAAATTGCAAATGGCGAAGTGAAAAATCGCCTCTTCGAAGCCAACTTGGTTCTATTATGAGTATTACGACATATGGTAACTGGTGCTTTTCTGCCTCAGCCAAGGGTCCATGGTCCTGGGTACGGAGGTCACGTTTTAGCCACACGATGTTGATTCGTTGTTTTTCCAAAACCCGCTCCAACGGACTGTGTTGACCTTTGAATTGGTTAACGCATTATTCCTTTTTATGCAAGACAACTAAAAGCCATCATCTTCTTGTGCAAGGACTATGGTTACTCCACTATTCGACGTCGTAGTTTTGACGAGGATTGGTCTACAACATACTGAACAATCCTCTATGTACATCTGGTCGTCGGAAGGGTCAACCAATAACCAAATGCTTTCCCAACAAAATGGGCATGTCTCTTTGACTTCCTCCAGATACACTTTTTACCTTCCGACGCGTCTAAAGTTTTTAAGATATCTTTTTAGTATGCGAGATTTGTACGGAACAGTAATTTAACTGGCTCATCGAAATTCAATCACGTTTTGGGTAATTTCCCCTCTGAAATGTTGCCCTCATTTTAAGTCAGCGAGAGGATGCTCGGAGGGTAACCAAGGGCTTTTAAAGAACGGCTCGATCATTTCAGAAGTTACATCATCTAAGTTTTTGGGATTCCAGCTGGGAGAGAAATCTTTATCGATCACCAGAGCTCTTATGCCCTCGATGGTTTCATTACTCATACCAACTCGAGTTGGATGAGTTGGATAAAAGCAATGCTGAGCAAGGTCCCTTTCCATCCTAAGACATTCAGCCAATGTCAGAGATTGCCCATAAATAAGTTGTTTGAATGTAATATACAGCATTATTGGAGAGCGCTCTTTTAGTTTTTGTAGAGTTTTTTTTGCCCACTCTCCATCAGACTCGACCAGCCTTTCAAGCGCTTTACCTAAAGTCTCTTGTCCAAATGTTAATATTAGGTGAGGATCAAACCATGATGGGGTATGAATATTATCTTTTAAGTTCATACAGTGAATTTGTAATTTATTAATCCTATCACTCACTTTTGTGAGTCTGGAGTTTGTTAATAAATCCCAATTATCGTGCAACTCGCTACTCATCAGGACTCCATCAGCCAGACCCACGGCAACGGCGTCATTACCGGATAATACTTGTCCCGTAATCCCGATATACTTACCGATGTTGTTGTCACATCGATTAAGGAAGAAGCTCGCACCAACATCCGGGAAAAAACCTATGTTTGTCTCAGGCATAGCCATTCTAGTGCGTTCCGTCACTACTCGAAAAGATGCTCCTTGTGAGAGACCCATACCTCCCCCCATTACAACGCCGTCCATAAATGCTATGTAAGGCTTCGGATAATTATAAATCAGATGGGTTAAACGATATTCAGCAGTAAAAAAATCGCTCAACGATTTGTCTTTTTTAGTGCTTGCAAGATAAAAGAAGCGAATATCTCCTCCCGCGCAGAAGTCGCCAAAAGGACCAGCTTTATTGCAACCACGAATTGCAACCGCCTCCACTTCCGAGTTATCGCGCCAATCAATTAATAGATTGGTTAATTGACATATCATATCAAGAGTTAACGCGTTAAGAGTAGTTGGACGATTTAACGTAATACAACCTACCCCCGAATTAATTTCTGCTTTTATATATTCCATCATCGTAAAAAATATTTAAACTCCATGGTCAAGTCAAAGCTTTTTGAGTCTCTGTGGCCTCAAAAGATTGGCTTCTTTGAGTTCTTCCAAAGAGATCTTACCTGTCAGGAACATAGTTCTTTTAATTTGCTCACTCACGATTTCGATTTTTTCAACCACAGCTGACGAAGAGTCTATTGCTGGACTTAAAAATGGCTGTGCAATAGCCGCCATTTTAGCTCCTAAACGGATGCAACGTGCTACATCGAGACCGTGCCGAACGCCTCCAGACGCGATTAAATTTAAAGGTTCGTCTAACTTACTTAATTCAAAAAGAACTTCACAGGTTGACATTCCCCACGTGATAAAAGGTTGCATAATTTCACGTTCTCGATATGAGTTATTACGAGCAAGCTCTATTGTTGTCCAGTTGGTGCCACCAAAACCGGCTGTTTCTAACCACTCCACTCCCGTAGACAAGAGATGTCTTGCTGCGGTAGGCCCGATGCCTACGCCAACTTCCTTGACGAGAATTGGTATATTAAGTTGGCTGCAACATTTTTCGATAGCATTCAAGACACCACACCAATTATGATCACCGTTGGGTTGGCTGAGTTCTTGTAGCGGGTTTAGGTGAATCATTAACCCGTCCGCTTCAATACTTTCGATAGCTTGTTTTGCCAAGTCTGTTCCACCGAAAGCAAGTTGTGTGCCTCCTAAATTTCCAAGTAGCACCGTACTAGGAGCCCAACAACGAATCTTTTGTGGTAGCCCCAACTCCAATGATGCTCTTTGAGATCCCAGAGCCATGGGAACTCTGCAGACCTCCGCGGCAATAGCAAGATTTTTGTTAATTATGTCGCTATAATCGCATCCTCCAGTCATTGCGCCGATAATGATCGGAGCGCTACATTGGTGACCCAAAAATGTAGTTTCTATATTTACGGAGGCAAGATCGATTTCTGGAATTGCTAAAGGTTCGAAACAGATTTCATCGAAGTGTTCACCTCCCTTGGACTGATGAGATTGATCCAATGCTAGGTTAAGATGTTCCTCTTTACGTTTTTGGATATCAGTCATTATTTTTGTCAAGCAAATCAACTAGGATCATGTGAGGCACCGTCAATGCGGCGAGGCCGATGAAAGTTATTTGGATCAAAATTGGTTCTAAATGGAAATTAGGATTATTTAAGAAAAAGATTACTAGGAATATACCTGCTAACCAAGTAATCAAGGTGTAACTAGCCGCCTCTACCGATGACCGCATGCGATCTTCAGGCTTGATTTCAGCCCAGACAAGGAAGCTATGAGACGGACTATGAATTAGGCAGAAATAAAGTGCGAAACTGATTAGTGGATCCAAAATGTATGCGCTTACATACACACCAGCTGCTATGGAGGCAGTGGGAACCCACGTAATTCTGAAATAGCTATAACAGAGATATATTAGAAGAGAAATTAGCCAAGGAACCAGCAAAAATTTAGAAGCGGAAATCAGTAAGTTGGCAGCTTCTTCTCCCGCTAGCATAACGAAAATGGGTTGAACATCTGACGGGTGTAGACCTGGGATCCCAATCACGATGAGTCCGCAGTGTGAAATGAGAGGTAAAAAATTCGACCATCTCCAAGGATGGGCGACGATTTTTATGTCACTTGTCCCAAAGTGAATTGCAGATAAAAGAAGAAATATTGTCAAACTCACACCCGGAAAATACCACCAAATAACTACGACCATTATTGCAAGCAAAAGATAGCTCGTATGGAAAATTAGCCACCCAAAAAACGTTTTAGACCACCCAGCTCGCCTTGCAATCGCCCCATCCAGTCCACCATGAGGAACGCCAATCAGCATTACAAAAGCGATCGCGATGTAATCCCAGTTAGACATGAAATAATTGCTTTAAGAAAGGAACTTTGGGCATTGCTGCTACGACTCGAATCCAGTCGGATGGAGTTGCTTTACCGAGCATAAAGCGCGCAAATTGCTCTCCATTCAGTGCTTGTGCCATTTTCATGAATAGACTCGGTCCTATTTCAGGATATTCGGTCAAGACTCGATTGAATATCGTATCCATAAGTACAATACGTTTAGAGATAGGCTCAGGCACATCATAATTATGCTGGTTGATTTGTTGAGCAAGTCTGAAGGCTTGGTCCTGTATATAACTAAATCCATATCCCGATGACCGTCTCAGTGCCCCACTTGCGACGCCAATAGTAGGTATTGTTTTGTCACAAGGTACAACCTCATCCATTGGAATCACGCCAACTTCCTCGCTTAGATACGATTCGACAATGATTTCCCTTTCAGCTAACCAGCGTTCAATAGCGTTTCTGTACCAGTTTTGAGGTTCTAAGCTCTGAGAAATCATTGTCGATTCTATAAGTAGATGAGTAGAAGAAAATGGTAAGACATACATAAAATGTAGTCCACGGGTTTGATTCACTCGAAAATCCATGAGGGTTGCGATTTGCCAGGCCGACATTGGCTTTTTGATATTTACTTCAACTCCTAAAAAGTGCTGCATGAGGCTATTTGGTCGAACAGATGGTGGACGACTATCATAGACATTATTTGCAGTAAAAGATTGATCGCCAGCTTCTATGATATACTGTCGTGACGTCTTTTTTACGGATTCCACCCCCTTAGGAATTATACGAATTTTGCCGCTGAGTTGGCGCTCGCACAAACTTAAATATTTAGCTGAGCTAAGGCAGGTGTAATCGTGAGAAGAACTTTCTCTGATAACACTGCCACTGTAGTCAACTAATTTCCATTGACTCCAGTTACCTTTTATTGCGTGTTTTAGAGTTTGTCTCTGGTTCTCATTGGTCCAAAGACTCCAGTGAAGCTCTTTTTTGATTTTGTACGCGGGTTCAAAGATGCACACAGTCTTAGCGACACGGAGTCTGGATAGTTCGGAGGCAAGACTTAATCCAGCATTCCCGCCTCCAATTATTGCGATATCAATGGCTAATGACACCAGCGAGACCCGACAGTGGCTCATGTAATTTTCGTTGATGAGTTGGAGTTTTCTTGGGAATAAATACTGATAGTCCGAGTATTGTTAGCTGAAGTTTTTTAAATGCTGAAACGATTTGGCGTCCTTGCCACCAACAATATTTTTTTTCTTTAAGTTGTCTTCCAATTTGTCGATATACTCTCAGCGCAACATTAATTGCAAACCTTGATCTCCAAGGGAGAAAGGCAATTCCCTTCTCCGCACTTTCATAGTATTGCTCAGCGAGGTTAAGTAGATGCTCAATTGACGAAGAAATTTCAATACGTATATCGATTGAGGCATCTACCCAACTGCATGGTTCAGACTGAAGCACTGTTAAATTCAGCCACTCTGATGGAATATAGCGCCTGCCCATTTGTGCATCTTCCAGAACATCCCTTGCAATATTTGTCAATTGCATGGCTACCCCAAGGTCAATAGCGAAGCTGTCAGCATCTTTGTGAGAGCAGTCTAGGACACGACACATCATAAGGCCGACAGTACCTGCCACCGCATGGCAGTATCGTAGTAGCTGTTTTGTATTTTCAAATCTGGCAGGAGTTTGATCAGAGATCATNCCCCCCAAGAGCTCCTGAGCTGCCGCCAGTGGAATGCTTTTCGTTTTTACTAGTGCCAAAAAATTTTCCACTTCAAGTTTATCTTCATTTAACCTTGGTTCACCTGCNAGACATACATGAATATTTTTTAGACGTTCAATTTTATTGGTGTCAGCGCCATCTGCTAAATCATCTACGAATCTGCAGAATTTATACAACTGTGCTGCACTTTCAGTGTACTCATTGCCCAAGAACAAACTCGCAAAATAAAAGGATTTACCATGTGTTGCAAGGATTGCGATTGGTTTTGATTTGAGTATCGAAGACTGCTGCTGCGCGAGCCGCTTGGTAGTAAACATTTAAGTAGTTATTACTCTTGCATAAGTAGAAAGTACGAAAGGCACATTCACGGCTTGATTATTGGCATAGTTAATTAGNGATTTGCGAGCAACAATTTCTTGAAAGCTTAAGCAATCCTACCACGCTGAGTTTCTGTAATTTTTTGATTATTTACAGATGCTACTAATTGGGTTGCGACTCCTCGGAGAGAAGAGGGAACATTTGGAGCTATTAGCTCCGCCTCTGCAAGCCATATATCTAGAGCATGATTTGCTTTCACAATTGCTTGGCTAGAAGCAATTCGTTGTTGCCATTGACTCACTTTTGACGTGTCTCCTGAGTTATACCAGCGAATGAACTCCTCATTTCCAAGATTATTTTCGTTAAACAAACTTACCACAAGGTTCGGTTTGCGCCCATCTAGATCACACGATCGATGACTGGAAGGAACTATATCGTCTATGTCATTCCGCCCTTGGTAAACGAGACTACATAGACTCACCAAATTTTTTACACTTTCTAATGAGTGTTCGAGATTGGATGCCAAAGCTACTCCCGCAATTGGCGCCAACAAGAACGGAGACGTCTTGTCAGATGCAATTCGCTTCCATTGGTTTGTTGTTATGCATTGTTCTAGGCCGACATCAGACGCCTGGCCGACACAAGTTTGTTGCATTGCAGTTGCCAATTGACCAACTAACCGGCCACCGTATACCTTATTTTTGGAAGCTAGCTCGAAAGCTTTTGCCACCATCCAGTCACCCAAGCATAGCGCGGTATCAATTCCAAAGTTTTCGTGAATACTCTTTTGGCCACGTCTGTGGGTACTCGCATCGCTGATATCATCATGGACAAGGGAGGCATTATGTATTAGTTCACAGGCACCCGCCCAATTCAAAATATCGTGAGAGTGTAACCGAAGAGCCTCGCCGCTGGCTAAAGCCAATTGCGCCCTAAATCCTTTACCGGGGTTTCTAAAATGATACTTTGCAGCGTTAAGGAGGCCTGACTCTCGGGACGGAAGCTCCCGTTGGTATAAATCGCCAAGCTGGGTTAAAAAAACCTCAATACTTACTCTGCTTCTTATTATTGGGGGCATAGCAGAACCCTTTATTTCTGATAAGCTTATAGCTTGTGGTGTACCGGCCCTCAGACTACCACGGCACTTCAAGCGTTACTTTAAGACTAAAAGAGCCAGGAACCTGGCTCTTTTAATCTCGTGCTTGAGGGGCTTTTATTCTGAGGAGTCAGCTACTGCTGCAACCCAAATAAACAGGCCAAATCCGATTTTGTTAACCAAGTCGGCGACATTGTATATCCCATTGAGTGCGTCAGCATTTACGCCCCCAGCAAGGTACCCAAGGAAATAGCCCAGAGGATAAATGGCCCAGCCGATGGTAACAATCCACTTCATACCATTAAACGCCGCCTGACAGTTGGCATTGCCACTCGCTGCATTGATCTGACTAGCTTCACCAGCAAAGATCTCATATAAAATGAAAATCCAGCCTGCCATCCCTATAATGAATCCAAGAGTTGGATCCATGAAGCCAGCCTCACCAGCGAAGCCACCGAGCAACATGACAATGGTACCCAACAGTAGTCTCCAAAATACTCCGGCCGCCACCATCGCAATCGCTGCAAGGATTAAGTAAAACTCAATCATCTGCAATGGAACTGTGAGCAACCAATCAATATACCTGTATACTGTGGGAGTCTCACCTGTTTCTACCCAAACACCTCGCATGTAGAAATAGTGCACTGCAGCTATGAGCTGAATTAGACCAGCGACAGTAAGCGAAGTTTTCCACTTTCCATTGACTCTATCACGCTCGACAAAGAAGAAAACAGCCGCCGCTACCATGGCCATTGAAATTAACCAAAAGGAAATGCCAACTGGATCGTTAGCTTGTAAATTAGACATTGTTTTATACCCTATAATTCAAAATTTTTATTTGAAAGTAGCTTAATTGAACATTGATTCAGCCACTCAGAGGCGAAAAATATGAGACTCAACGGACGCACACATTTCGAACTAAGCCTAATTTATCCTTTATTTTGAAAAAGTGCAAACAACTTTACACGATTAATCCCGACAAATTGATTTACTCATTTCCAACTATATCGATATTTGCACTACAATAGGGCGATTTAATCTCAAGGCGGAGATTACTTTCAGGTTACATTTAAACAAAAATAGTTGCTGCTCATGATTCAAAGTTTTTCAGCAGATATTTACTTAGACGAATTGGTTCGTCTGATATGACTTTGTTTTAGTAATTTGTGTATGCTTTAAAGTAAATTGTTGTGATATTTTCATGGTTGATAGGATTATGGAGTTTTAGCCCGTATTAACTGCGAGATATGCGCACATCCATGTTAAGCAAAGGTAATTGGGTAAGAAGTTTAACATTATTCACGTTCCTTCAGATGCAGGAACATTTCAATAAGGAATCAGCTTTATTAATTTGATTGAGTCTTTCAAAAGGCCAATTTGTTTGGATCAAGGAATTCTTGTTTTTGTCTCGGGAGACAACGATGCGACTAATAGCATTTTTTCAGGGGATTTTTGTAGGTGCCTTGGCGCTTGGTGCTAGTGCAGTTGGGCAAACAAGTAGCACTACAATAGTACCTATGGATGACTGGATAAAAATTGAGCCTGCAGATGCTGGGATAAGCGATCGNAAAGTACAGCATCTTTTTGATTTATCGTTTTCGGATCCGGCAACTCAAGCCACTGTTCTAGTTAAAAACGGCCAAATTGTGGGCGAACGATATCAGAAAGGATTCCATTCTGAGAGCTTTGGCACGAGTTGGTCGATGGCAAAAAGTTTTTATGCTGCATTAATCGGCATTTCTGTCGATCATGGCGAGATTAACAGTTTAGATGATTTAGTTTCTGATTATTTATCGGAGTTCAGTGATGAGCGTGATGACATCACGATAAGACACTTGTTGAATATGACGAGCGGCCTTGATTTTCCGACTCATGAGCATGAACTCATGTTTTTGCAGGAAAATCATCTTGAATATGCCTTAAACGTAAAATTTGAAAAGTCGCCTGGCCAGGTATTTGAGTACAACAATGTAAATTCAATGCTTATTTCGGCAATTCTATTCAAAGCCTCGGGAAAGTCAGCAGATCAATTAATGAAGGAGCGCATTTTTTCTAAAATTGGTATTAAGAATTACACTTTATGGAGGGACTCCGCTGGAAACCCTCTCAGCTATTGCTGTGTCGATATGTCAGCAAGAGACTTTTCAAGATTGGGCCTGTTATTCGCAAGAAAAGGCGCATGGGGGCATGAAAAAATTTTACCGTCTGCTTTTGTAGATGAGACTTTCAAACAAATCTGGTCAAACATAGAAAGCAAAACAATTAATCAAAAGCGCGGTTATGGGATGCATTGGTGGGTTTCAAAAACTGATCAACACCCAAGAATTTTTAATGCAAGTGGTAAATTTGGTCAGTTCGTCTTTGTCGATCCTTATAACGATACCGTTTTTACGCGAATTACACGGTACCGCCCCACCGGAGGAGCGGTACAAAATTTGGGTACCATGAGATTTTTCTCATGGATTGGTGACCTTACATTACTGCGAAAGTTGGGGGAACGATTGACATCGTTGGGCCTGATTGATTTGGGTGGAGACCTTTCTAGTCCATATACTTTTGAAGACGGAATCTCCAAACAATTTTTCACAGATTACCCCGCCATAGTTGACGCATTTGCTGATTTGTGACGCAGAAATCGAGAGTCTTCACACTTTGATTTCATCTATNAGTGATCGGCCAATCTACAATATCGGTTGCGTCGAGTTCCTGATCACATTTCTCTCCTTTCCAACTTTTTATAAAGGTACGATGAGGATCATATATAGCTGTCTGTTTGCTTAAGTTGAAGTGTCTCCCACCTCTCGGATCGGTACCAACGCCAGCTATATATTGCCAATTTCCCCAGTTAGAGGCAAAGTTATAGTCGATAAGATTCTGTGCAAAATATGCAGCCCCGTACCGCCAGTCCAGTGAGAGCTCATTAACAAGACAACTTGCCACTATTTGTCTCCCGCGATTTGACATGTAACCTTCGGCGTTTAGTTGGCTCATGCATGCATTCACAATTGGAAACGGAGTGTTTGCTGAGCACCATTTTTTAAATCTTTGGGGGTTGAAAAAAGTCATGGGAGAGCGATTTGAATTTCCTGAAAACTTTGTTAGCGTCATGGGATGAATTTTCGCGTACCATTGGAAGTATTCTCGCCAAAGAAGTTCAAAGTAAATCCAATACGTAGACTCGTTTGCTCCTATGTTACGTTCATATTTTTTTAAGCCATAAAATATTTGGCGTGCTGAGAGACAGCCATTACTGAGCCAAATTGAAAATTTGGTTGAATTTTTCCATCCGTCTAAAGCGTTTCGTGTCTGTTTGTACGAACTCGCATTTTGACCCATAAAATACTCGTCTAAATGTTTTACTCCTTCTCGCTCACCACCAGTGAAGACACAATCAGTTGCTTTGAACTCTATTTGCCAAGTTTTCGCTTTATTTAAAGGCGGCGGAAGTGATGTGGGACGGACGATTGGGTCTTGAATGGCTAGATGCTCGATCGATCGGCGAAATTTTGAAAATGTTGCAGGGAACTGATGCTTTTCAAACGGGAGTTGGCTCTCTTCAAGGAGGGTTGACGAGAGCTTCTCTTGAAAGTCGATTTCGGGATATCTTTCGGTTATGACGGCCCAGTAATCATCGAAAAACTGTTTTGGCTCCCAACTTCTGTAAATGACATCTGGATTAATTTCGTCGATAAATGAACAGATTTCCAGCGTCGATTTGACAATAATTCTATCTATGTGCTGTCCAAGACTTTTTAGCTCCGTATTCAGCGCAATTAAGCTTTGGGATCGGAATTGTTTGCGCAGTTCAGACTCATTTATACTAAATCGCGACTTGAGATCGTCTTTCGCTTCTAAATACACACACACCAGAGTTTTACATTCTCTAGTAGCGGAAGTTAGACACGCATTGTCGTTTACTCTCAAATCGTCGGAAAAAAGTACACATCCTAATTCAAACAGCTCCATGGAGTTCCTATCTACATCGAATAACTAATCAAGATACGCACTATTTTCTGAATGGGGTTAAGGTATATCAGCTCACATAGACAATCCAGCATAGATTAAAAAACGTATCGAGGACCAATATAAGGAGTTTGTTGAGGACTGGGAGCGCTAATGGTGTCAACTACAGAAGATTGTTTGCATTTGCGATCTTGTCCCCCGAAATTTAAGAGAACTTATTTATTACTTGGCTACGCGGGTGTGTTGCCCTTCGCCTTCTCGACCTTGTCAGTCTCATTTTCTTTGGTAGATACCGGAAATGCTAATTCCGCGAGCTTTTTAGGATTATACGTTCCTTATGTCTTCATAACTTACAGCGCTTGTATCCTTAGCTTTCTAGCAGGAACACTCTGGCGGGGACAATTCGATAGCAGTCACGATGGTTCTAAGATGCTGTTAGTTAGTAACTTGCTGGCATTGGTTGGCTGGCTCAGTCTCCAAGTAATTCATATCTCTCACTATCTGGTGTTAATGGCGATTGTCATTTTAGGTGCCGGTTACGCTGCGGCTCTTGTTGCAGAAAAAATATCGCCGAGTGTTTCTCCGCATTACCTTGCCTTTAGATCTCGGTTAACATTTGCTGTGATTGTCATGCACGTATTACTTTTGACAATGCTGTTATGGAGCCTTTAGAACTATGAGTCAACTGACTATCTTCTATGATGGACGGTGTGCATTATGCACACACGAGATGAAGAGTTTAAAAGAACTGGACCGTAATAATCGAATTACTTTCGCAAACATTTTTGCAAACGACTTCTCTAAAAATTATGCCTCAATCAATGTTGAGGATGCTAATAAAGTTTTGCATGGGATGAAAGATACCGGAGAACTTATTTATGGGCTAGACGTCACGTGCCTCGCTTGGACTTTAGTGGGAAAAGGAAAATGGGTAGCGCCACTCAGGTGTCCGATCATTAAGCAGATAGCAGATGTAGCCTATATCTTTTTTGCCAGAAACCGGGAGCAGTTATCACGTTTTATCATGCGTTCGAGTATGGATACAAAATGTGACCTTAAAAGCGACTTATGACCTCATTAAAAGACGGAGTTGTTACTGCTGCAAGCGGTGGTATTGGAGACGCAATGGTCCGAACAATGCTGACCGATCCAATCTTGGATCGGGTTTTTGCAGTGAGTAGGGCTAAGGAAGCACCCAAAGATCTCAGAAACAACGGGAAATTGAACTGGATACAGTGTGATTATTCTTCGGGCGATATCGCTAGAACAGCTAACCGCTTACTCTCGATGAACTGCAACCTAGTCATGGGCACTATATGCAATGGTATTTTGCATGATAATGACACAAAGCCCGAAAAGCGTATGGATGACATTAAAGAGGAAACGCTTAATAAAATGTTTACTGCGAACGCGATCGTTCCTATTCTTTGGGTTAAGGAATTAACAAAAGTTTTCTCAAAGCGTGATATTTGCTCGATTGCTGTCTTGTCTGCGAGGGTTGGTAGTATCTCGGATAACAGGCTAGGAGGTTGGTACTCTTATAGAGCGTCAAAGTCCGCTTTGAATATGCTATTAAAGACTTCTGCCATTGAGCTGAATAGGAAATACAAAAATGTTAAGCTGATCAGTTTTCATCCGGGAACAACAGACACGAAACTATCGCGGCCCTTTCAATCGTCGGTTTCCCGAGATAAGCTTTTTACTCCTGATTTTGTGGCAACCAAATTGATGTATCTGATGAGAAAAACTGACGTTGATGGAGAGCTGTCATATTTGGACTGGGCTGGTGCTCCGATCGAGTGGTGACGTTCGTGAGTTTGTGTTGTATTTACCTCAGCTGAGCTAAGGCGCTCAAAAAAACTGTAGATTAAAATGTGTTTTTTCCTCTTATTCACGTTAAAAAGGCTCATTGATAAAGTTTGAAATTAAATACCATTTTGGAACCAAAATATGTATGACACAAAACATTTGCTTAAAATGGCTGACCCCGAGGTTTATAACGCTCTTATGCTGGAGGATCAAAGGCAAGAAGAGCATTTAGAACTAATTGCATCAGAAAACTATGCTAGTCCTGCTGTTATGGCGGTGCAAGGAGGTCAAATGACCAACAAGTATGCGGAAGGGTATCCTCAAAAACGTTATTACGGTGGTTGTGAGTATGTTGATTTAACAGAAGAACTGGCGATTCAAAGGGCCAAAGAATTATTTGGCGTTGAATTTGCGAATGTTCAGCCTCACTCCGGTTCTCAAGCCAATAGTGCTGTATTTCTGGCATTATTGTCTGGAGGGGATACAATTTTGGGCATGAGCCTGGCCGATGGCGGGCATCTTACTCATGGCGCAACTCCCAATTTTTCTGGCAAGCTCTATAAATCGGTTCAGTACGGTCTTTGTAAAGAAACTGGACTGATTGATTACGAGCAAATACAAAATCTAGCGCTAGAACATCGCCCTAAAATGATCATTGCTGGGTTTTCCGCATACTCAGGGATTCTAGATTGGGGTAAATTTCGTGAAATAGCGGATCTGGTAGGCGCCTATCTTCTAGTTGATATGGCGCATGTTTCTGGATTAATCGCTGCAGGAGTGTATCCGAGTCCGATGAGCCACGCTCACGTCGTCACTTCTACGACCCACAAAACGTTGCGGGGCCCCCGTGGGGGAATCATTCTCACGAATCATCGAGATATAGCGAAGAAATGTGATTCGGCAATCTTCCCTGGCGTGCAGGGAGGTCCTCTGTGTCATGTTATAGCAGCAAAGGCTGTAGCGTTTAAGGAAGCCGATACAAAGGAATTT